>CAZXTJ010000520.1:0-3110 GCA_964643655.1 uncultured bacterium | reverse complement strand
GGATTATTTCGCTGCCAGCAACTCGACATTGCGAATAGCCAGAATTGGGAGAGTACCGAAGTTCTCTATACGTTTGAGTTTTAGGGTGATAATGTTAGAGCCTTCTAGCTCTTCCCTTGAAATTGGAATGTGCCAATTCATATGGCGGCGATATACAAAATTCGTTGGAGGAAGTGTCCAGGCGCTATTGTTGAAAAGGTAACCCTTCTTTCCATTGCCCAAGTGGATTAAGATTATGCCTGAGCGGTGGAAAAACTTGAGCTCCAACAAAAGAGCATATTTTTCAGCTTTGTCGACCATTCCAATATCCAGTTCGAGTTCATGGAAGATGGAATTTTCGTCTGGAAGCCAATCGTTTTGATTGAACAATTGAGAGGTATCAACCTGCGAGCCAATGTTTGCTGCAGCCGAAATTGTCTGTAAATTAGCAACTGCCAAACGTTTGGCAACAGGCGGTGAAAGCCAATACCATAGTTCACCACCATGTAGCTTTCTACTGATTTTTTTACCCCAGATTTTGCGCCATTCATGAAGTGGAGTGCTCTGTGGAGCCAAGTAATGAGATACACCAGTTTTGGTGCTTATGAGACCCCAAGGAGGTTTAACTGAGTTAGCAACAGCTAGAACAGTCTCTATTTTCATCAGTGGCAGACAATGCAAAAACCGTTCTTCAAATATTGAAACATCTTGGCCCACGTAGGCTGGAATACACTCTTTCAATTGTTTAATGAGCTCAGTCGTCAGGCCCTCTTCATCAAATACCTCATACATGTCTTTTTCCATGCGAATACGTTTGGCTGAAATAGAGTTTCTTTGCTGAGAGAAGGCAAAGGAAAGGTGTCCCAATCTAGTCGTCAGATTGTTGTTATCTTTTTCCACGATTTCATTCATTCGCTGCAAAAGCCGTCTCGTCAAAGAGGTTCCATCAACTTTGGTTTGGCTCTTTTTCCCCCCGATGAGCAAAGTAACCTTTGCTAGTCCCACAACAGCCTTTGGGAGTGCCACTTCAATGGCATATTGACCACCAGGCAGACTTTTGGCCCTCTTCAAGTCTGCATTGACTCCCTTGCCAGGGCCAACATGGACGGTAAGAGCTCCTTTGGCGGTACCCTTGTACATGATTATGAGATTTGTTGGTGACTTCAACCTGGCATTGAGCAAGGTGAAATCTGCTCCTTTGGGTTGTTGAAACCACAAGAAAAGCGCAGAAATGATTAAGAGAGCAAAGGCCACAAGAGGTAAAACACTTCTTTTCGGCTTCTTTTCAATCCTAATTCTTGCAGCCGATTTTGCTCTTCCTGATGGTGAAGCGCGTAACCACTTGCTCAGAGCTTTTTTAAATTCTATGACCGATTGATAACGATCAGAAGGATTGCGTCTCATCGCCTTATCAATGATTTCCCTAAGCAGTTCGTCTTTTTTTCGAGCATCATTGGCGTGAAAAGCAATTTCGAGCATAAAACCAAGCTGGTACACATCGCAGGCTATGGTATATGGCTCTCCTCGTGACACTTCTGGTGGCAGATATGCGATTGTTCCTACTACCTGGTTTTTTCCTGTGAGAGGAGTAGCATCATTAACTCGAGCCAAACCCAAGTCGATGAGTTTGGCGATACCACCTTCTGTGACCAAGACGTTGGCAGCTTTGATGTCGCGATGAATGATTTGTCTCTCATGGAGGGCAGAAACAGCCTCTAGTACTCCTAAGAAGAGTTTTACGGTTTTCTCAGTGGAGAGTTTTTTAAGCTTTAGATAATCTGAAAAATCAGCACCTTCAACGTATTCCATGGTGAAATACAATTCACCTGAGGGTCCTGAATTGCACTCATAGAGGCGGACTATGTTGGGATGCTCTAGTTTGGAGAGTGCTTCAATTTCTCGCCTCATCCGCTTGCAGTAGGCACTGTCATCAGCCAGCACGGAACGTATGACTTTAATGGCCACCATACGTCCCAAATTTGCATCGCGAGCACGATAAACTGCACCCATACCGCCTTCGGCAATGAGCTGACTGTCGTCGTAGCGACCTTCATGGCTCCATGGATAAGTAGCCAAAACCCTCCCTGCTTTCTCCTACCCAAAAGGGGGAGAAGAAACAGTCAACCATGTTGAGAAAGGAGCAGACAAGCTCATTGCTATTGAAGCCTCCTCTTCCTGTCGCCTAAGCTTTGTCATGAAGGAGGCTTTTGCCGTGCAATACATATATTTATCTTTGTCTCTTCTGCTTTTTGTCAGTTCCAGTTTTGGCAGTACACCCTCAGTTGCCAATGAATACAGTCGCGGGAAGGCCCTATTCCAAGCAGGGAAGTTAGACGAAGCTCGCCAAGTGTGGCAAGGATTGCTCGATAAAAGAAGTGCCGACCTCAATGCCGCTCAAGTCAAAGCATTACAAGGAAGAGTGGGACAGGTAGACAGCATGTTGCCTTCTCCAATCAAAAGGGCTCGTCAGGCATATAATCAGGGACGAAAACTTGGTGGTCATAGAGCCATTCCTTATTTCAAAAAGGCTGAGCAACTCGCACGGAAAACACTCCAGAAAAAAAAGCGAGATCCAGAGGCTTCTTTTATCGCAGCTTCATCTATTCTTAGGCAAAAACCAAAGGGCAAAGCACGCATAAAAGAGGCCTACATGTTGGGGCGAAATGCCGTCGAAACAGAACCAGGTAGAACAGATGAGTTGCTCGAACAAATGCCTGAGGGAGAGATGAAAAACGCTCTCGATGATTATGCGCTGAAGATTCGAATTGAGAACAGTAAGAGCAAAAAAATCGGCAACCAAGACGTTGGTAAACACAATGTCATGCAACGTTATCGACCTGGGCGTTCATCAGGTGGCGGCATAAAGTGGAAAGCTTCGAATTAGCTTTTCGCTGGAATCAAGTCCACAATGGTTATGTCAGGTTGGCACCATAGTCTTAGTGGAATCTGTACTCCCACTCCTGCTGATACGACTAGATGAGTCTTGTCGACGATATAATGGCCGTGATCAAAGAGACGTCCATGTACCGATGGAATGAGCGCCGGTCCATAACCAGGTATTCGACCTTGACCAGCATGTGTGTGGCCTGACAGAACCAGCGTTGCTTCGCTTTCTTGGGCAAGATGGAAAA
>CAZXTJ010000519.1:0-3147 GCA_964643655.1 uncultured bacterium | reverse complement strand
GGTATGACCTACGCCCATGTTGCCAAGTTCAAACACAATCATCTGCAAGATGCCTCCAAATATCTGCGCAGGTATTTGGCCCATAACAAAGAAGATGCAGAAGCACGTTATTATCTCGGAGGTGCTCTCTTGATGGGCAACTATCTCGATATGGCCATTGAAGAACTAGAAGCTGCTCGCTCTCTCGTTGACGACTCATCTCCTATGAGCAAAGAAATTGACCGGACTCTGGCCACCGCTCGCTCTAGACGTCGTAGTTATCGCACTACAGGCCCCTAGTTTGTAGATTTATTTACACAGTTTTGCCATGTTTTGGGGCAACATTTTCAAGCCACATGTCATAAAACCACCATTTCAGCTGCTGGCCCATCTCTTGCAGACAAGATGAAGGACTTTCTTTACCCTTGTCTGGAGAAAATGATGAAAAAGCAAATCTTACTCGTCTTGGTTTTATCGCTCTTCACCTCACCCTGTTATGGCGGTCTCTTTGCCAATTTGATGAATGCCATTCACAAATCTGTAGAAGATTACAACACTGATTACCTAGCCACAGGTGATGCTGTCACAGTAGCCTTGAAAGAAGGCAAACTGAATGCCGCATTCACAGCATATGAGCAGAATATGATGGTCACTTGTGATCACGCCCTGGCCAATACAAAAGTCATCTACAAATCACTCATGGACATCGTCAACTGGTTACCCAACAAGATAAAAGAACTCTGGGAGAAATTCGTAGCAGGATTGGCTTCCATCCGTGAGACCTTTGGCCAAAGCGGTCCAAGCAGACCCAAAGCATCGCTCATTGGTGCCTTTGACTTCTCTCTCCTCCAACCAGAGCAAATGGTCTCGAGGGAACCCAGTCGTCGAGTATCTCGTGGCCTCGGAGACAACTTCTTACAAAAATTCCAAGGAGCGCAGAACTTATCAGAAAAGTTTTCAACCTTCGTCAAATACCAAGGACATATCACCATGTGGCAATCATGGCTCTCTTCTTTGGGCAACAAAGAGCAAAGCTCTCTGATGAACAAATTTAATCTCGTACGGTCTGAACGTGATGAAGTTGAACAACTCATGTTCGATGAAGTGACTGAAAGTCTGCAAAGTGATGGTAAAGCCTTAGTCGCCCTCACGACAGCCCTTGAGTCAGTCGACCGAAAAGACGGTCAATTGCTCTATGAGAGTTTGGCAATAAAGGTCAAAAGACATGTCAACTCACTCTCACTCCATGGCAGAGACAGAATAGTCCTCAAAGAGCAAGTGACTAGATTCCGTCAAGCTTGCCAGGATTTGGGCTTCTAAAGCCATTTTTTGCCACTTTTGGGCCGGAAGTTTTCTTCCGGCCTTTCTGATCTTCACCAGCGGCTTTAATGGACCGATAGCTTCTTAGTAGGCTTTATTGGCCGCCATGTGGCATAAAGCTTTCGTTGAATAGCTCTTTGAGCCTTGTTAATATGCAGTTAATAAATAATATGGAAGGATTTCATCAAATATGGCACGGACTAGTGGGGCAAAAAAGAAGCGCGCAGCTGCCAAACCTTCGCGCAATGATCTGAAAAATTTCGATTTTTCGGGCATCATTGGGAATAGCGACGGCCTAGCTGATGTGCTCCGCCAAATCAGTCTCGTTGCACCTGAGGATGTGACAGTCCTTCTGTTGGGCGAAAGTGGTGTTGGCAAAGAGCTCATCGCCAAAGCCATCCACGACAACTCTCCTCGAAAGAAAAAACCATTCGTAGCCGTCAACTGTATGGCTCTTTCCGCGGGCATTATCGAAAGTGAACTCTTTGGCCACGAAAAAGGCTCCTTCACAGGCGCAGTCGGCAAAAGACAAGGTCGTTTCGAAGCCGCAGATGGTGGCACCTTGTTCCTCGACGAGATTGGCGAGCTCAGCCTCTCCATTCAAGTCAAATTGTTGCGTGTTCTACAAGAGCGCTGTTTCGAACGAGTTGGTGGCACCAAGACGGTACGCGTTGACGTAAGGCTCATCACAGCAACAAACGTCGATTTGCAACAAGCTGTCATGGAAAAACGCTTCCGCGACGACTTCTATTACCGTCTCAACACATTTACAGTGAACATCCCTCCCCTCCGTGAACGAGCAGCCGACATTCCTGGTCTTGCCGAGTTTTTCATCAAAGAGATGAACGAACGGACGGGTAAAAACATCAAGGGCCTCTCCAAAGGTGCCCTCATCGTCTTCAAAGAATATGCGTGGCCTGGTAACATCCGTGAGCTTCGTAATGCCGTCGAATACGCTTTTGTCCTCGAAAAAGAGGATGAAATACAACCTGAGAACTTGCCGCCCACTCTGACTGGCAAAGAAGCACCTTTGCCAATTGCTGTGGAACGGAAAGAAGAGTTCCTCGATTATCCCAAAGAAATAGTCAAGGCACGTCGTCTCTTCGAGAAGCGTTTCTGCCAGGCAGCACTACGTCGTTGCTCTGGAGACACAGTACGCGCTTCGCGAGATGTTGGCGTTTCCCTTCGCGATTTCACACGTTTTCTCGAGCAAAAAATATAACGATAATCCTTTAAGACGAAGAGGAGGGGTTGGCTGTGGCAACCTTCAGCGAATCAGGCTTTTTACCTACAGACCGTACCGTTGTAGCCATTCTTGGTGGAGGACGAGGCACGAGGCTGTGGCCCCTTACTGAACAACGCTCTAAACCAGCAGTTCCTTTGGGCGGCCGATACCGGCTCATCGACATCCCTATCAGTAACTGCATCAATTCAGGCTTCCGCCGAATGTTCGTGCTCACCCAGTTCAATTCGGCTTCACTGAACCGCCATGTGAACTTGACATACAAGTTCGACTATTTCACTCGCGGTTTTGTGGAAATTTTGGCTGCTGAACAGCGCGAAGATTGTGAAGTGTGGTTCCAAGGAACAGCAGATGCAGTCCGCCGCTCTTATCGCCACTTCAAACCTTATAGGCCCAAGTACCTGATGATCCTATCTGGTGACCAGCTTTACAAAATGGACTATCGCAAGCTCCTTCAGTTCCATATCGAATCAGGTGCTGCTGCCACGGTCTCTTGTGTGGCCTGTGACAGAGAATCAGCCAAGAGTTTCGGTTTGATGAACCTCGACGATTCTTTCTCCATCGTAGATTTTGCTGAAAAACCCAAAGAAGACGAAGTGCTCGAC
>CAZXTJ010000518.1:0-3879 GCA_964643655.1 uncultured bacterium | reverse complement strand
AAAAATACGGCAACACTGTTGCTGCCTCAATCGGTATTGCTCTTGATGAAGCTTATCGTGAAGGCCGCGTCAAAGATGGTACTAACATCCTCATCGTCGGTTTTGGTGCCGGATATACGTGGGGTGGCTCAGTAATCCGTTGGGGTAGCTAACGTTTTCTCTTTTTCGGATAGTCGTTCTTTTTGTAAGAGACGCCTAGTTTGTCCATGCGATTTCGCAAAGTGTTGCCATTGAGTCCCAACACCTCAGCTGCACCACCTGCACCGTGGATTTTGCCCTCACATTGGGCCAAGACCATCTCAATGTGCAGCTTGTTGAGCTCGTCGAGTGTCATCAGTTCGCCAGCTGTTTTCGACATTATCTTTCTTGTAGCTTTTTGGGGTGCAGGCTTCTCTTCAACAGGGGCATTCAAGACAGCTGCAAAGAAGCAGGCAACACTGTCAAACAACTCTCTGCTCTTCTTTTTCTTCAGCCCTTTGTCATTAGATGACAGAAGCATTGAGCCAATGCTCTTTTTTCCTCTCGTCAGAGGAATCTCCAGCTGATGTTTTGCTTCTTTACCCACTGAAACGATAGTCTTGGACGCTTTACCTACTTTGCTGTCGATTTGAACAGATTGGAGAGAGAGGAGGGGAGATGCCAGTTTAATCAAGCCTTTGACTGCTAGAGTCAAATTACGTTCTTCCAATAAAAGACAGGCGATTTCTTTGGCAAATTTTCGTTTTTTCATAAACTCACTCATCTCTCATTACGTCGCTGGAAAAGGGCCACCCAAAGGAAGGAACGGCCAAAGACGGAACCATCTTTAGGGCAATCTTCCATCTGCCTCATTTCTATCACTTCAAAGTCAGGAAAAAAAATCCCTTCCAACTCACTTTGGTCAAATCCAAGACCTCCTTTCATCGTCTTCTTCTCATAGACTTCTATGTCAGAGAAACCTGAGCCACCTTCAGGGCGAAAACAGACGAGACCAAAACGACCATCCTTTTTCAGAAGCCTCTTGAGGAGAGCCAAATAGTCCGGCCGTCGATGAGGAGGAATGTGGTGCAAACAACCAGCGTCGTAGATGAAATCGAGGGAGCCATCTTCCAAGTCTGATAGAGAAAAGACGGATCGCAAGCGAAAGTCTACAGTTACTCCTGTGCTTTCCATTCTTTCCTTTGCCCAAATCAGAGCCTTTTCTGACAAATCAACAGCAATTACTTCAGAGCCTTCTTTGGCCATATATATGGCGTTACGTCCGGGACCACAACCGAGTTCGAGCACACGTGCAGGTTTGATTAGACCTTGCTCGAACCACTTGCTTAGGTTTTCATCTGGAGCATTGACAAAAAAGGGAATACCTTTTTCTCTGTTTTCGTAAAAGTCCTGCCAGAAATCAGTTTCGTTGCGCAATAAACTATCCAAAAGTGCCAATAAATCTTCATTGGTGCGAACAACATGAGCCATAAAAAACACCATCCTTGCTCCAATATTATAAGATGGTAGGAGTACGAGGGGACTAACTGTTTGATATAAAGGATGGGCAAATGCCTTGGCGCCATTGTGATGTAAATGAGACTCTCCATTTGGCTTCTACACTGAATAGCATTCCCGCAGCCACTGATGAGGAAGCGAATTTGTTGGCTGCCGTTGAGATGTACGCAATGGCTTTGGGCTGTCCAGCAACTCGGCGTGGAAAGCAAAAATGGGCCAAAGAAAAACAACTCTTTGTTGGCGATGAATGTGCTGCCCTGACTCTCGTTGTTCATGCTGATAGGGTCAATGAAAATCCACAACGATTGAAGCCTGACAAAGAAGGCATAATCCACGGAAAACTGGACAACTCCATTTCTTTGGCTGCCTCATTGGTTGCATTAAAACGCGCCAAAGGCAATTCACACTTTTCTCTGCTGGTGACAACAGCTGAAGAAACTCGAAAACCAAAACATGGAGGTCGTGGTTTCATTGACTATCTCGAGGCCTTGGCCAAAGTTCAAAGCGAAGACTTTGCCGCTTTTTTGGCCAAACATCGTTTTGTTGCTGTAGATGTTCGTCCACTTGATAAAAATGATGTGCTCGATGGAGAAGGTAAGCCTGTTGAACTTGGAGATGGCCTTGTTCTACGCCTAGAAGAGACTAAGAGTAATATCAAGGCGAATTCAGGAATTGCAGACCATTTGAGGCAGGTGGCTGAACGTGGCGACGTCGTCTTGTTTGATTTCAAAGGCGGCGGACGAACTGAGTTGGGGAGAAGCTGGCAGTGTTTTCTCGAACCCAATGATGTTGATAGAGAAGATTACAAAGTGGGTTGGTTACAGCTTCCTGTCCGCGATTGTCATAAAATTGTTGAGCGCAGCCACATTGATGACCTTCGTCGTTTGCAATGGACTCTAGAAGAGTTAACAAAAAGCGAATTTGTTTGATTAGAGTTTCCGCAGTTTTTTGATGAGTCCAATGATTTCTTGTTCTATTGGACGACCGATATGTTTCCACTCATATGAGTCATAATCTTTGTCAGCTTCCTGTAAAAACTTGGCTTTCAAATCCAGCACTTTTGTTTCCAGATTGACTATCTCTTTGAGTTCTTCTCTCTTATCTCCCTGCGGTCCTTGGCCACTAACGAAATCTTTTAGACCAACGAGGAATGAACCAACTGAGGAGAAGTCAGCAGCTGTACAAGCTTGTCTTGTTTTGAGAGCTTCATCTGCACCACGACTCAGTAGTGCTTGAACGGCAGGAGCTCGTCCCATCATCGATGCCAGGTGAAGGGGAGTAGCATTGTGTAACCACTCTTGGCAGTTCACATCCATCCCAACTACATCTACAAGATATTCTATGACAGCCACGGCACCAACCATCGCTGCAATGTGCAGGGCCGTTCTTCCCTCTGAATCAATGAGTTTGCCAACGTCATCACAGTTGCGAAACTTATCCAGTGCTTTTGTGAAGTCTTTCTGCAAGAGCGGGTAAAAATTCGGTTGAAACCACACATCGTGAGGGTAGGCACCCTGAGCAACTAGATACTGAGCTATATCTAGTCGACCTTGCTGGACAGCAATGTCCACAGAGTTGCTTCTACTGTGTTTATGCTCGTCAATAGGAAATCCACTCTCCACGAGTATTTTCACTATGCTGAAATGTCCACCTTTAGTAGCTAGCGAGAGTGGGCAGCAACCATCGACAGCTTTCAAAGTGCACTTGGCTTCAACAAGAAGTTCGACGACTTCTTTGTAGCCCTCTTTGGACGCCAATACCAATGGAGTACCAATAGAAAAGGGAGCTTCGTCCAAGGGAGCATTGTACTCGAGTAGCTGCCGAACCACTTCCTTATGACCCATTGCTGCTGCAATATGTAGGGCCGTCATACCAGTTTGGTTTCCATACATCCTTTGCAGCTGCCAAGGATATGAGCGGCTCTCCCAAGGTCCTCGAATTGTAGATAATCGCCAGGCTTGGGCCTTAACATCTGCTTTGGCTCTGAGTAGTGTTTTGACGCCTTCAGTGTCGTTTTTATAAGCAGCCAGAATGAGAGGTGTGACACCATTTGGGGAGGCCTCGTTCACATCTTGCCCTGAAGTGATGCTCAGTCGCAGTTGCTCGAGATCATCTTCGCTGATGGCCTTCAAGACTGGTGGAAGAGGCACTCCTCTGCCACCAATACTCTGGAGATAATCTATCAACTCGAGTACACGTTTATCTACTTGTGCACACTGCAGAGGTGTTTCACCATGCTTGTTCTCTGCATTGATGTCGAGCCCTTCTTGGACTAGAAACTCAGCCAGTTTTTTGTGTTTGGCTACATGGAGCAATGTGTTGCCGTCATTGTCTCTCGTTGAAAGTGAGGCACCAAGTGTGAGATAAGGTTTAATCTCTCCTTCTGTATGGGCTCCTTCAGCC
>CAZXTJ010000517.1:0-4479 GCA_964643655.1 uncultured bacterium | reverse complement strand
CGTTTATGATGCTCTACTTTCCAAACGTGTCTACAAAGACGCATGGACAGAAGAGGACACTTTTAAGGTTTTACGCGAGAACGCTGGCAGCCAGTTTGATCCCACTGTCATTGAAGTGTTCTTTGAGGCAGTGGAAGCCATGCGTTCAATCCGAGAGCAATATCCAGACGCCGTCTAAACAGCAATAATGTGCTGCTCAGATCCCATGGGCCTGTTGGTGTGTGCTCCTCTTGCAGAGAGCCCTTCAGGGTCCATGGCCTCAATTGAGGTACGAAGGTGTTGACGTGCACGGTGGATTCGGGACAAGACCGTTCCAAGAGGGATATGCATCAGTTCAGCAGCGGCTTTACAAGTCATGCCATCTCTGAATACTCGTAAAAAGGGCTCGCGAAAACGACCATCGAGTAGAGCCAAGGCTTTTTGCACCAATTCTTGTCTCGCCAATCGACCAACCACATCAGGCCAGGGCAAAGAAACATACTCCTCTACGTCCTCGAAAGAGGTTCCTGGGCGAATACGTCTTCCTTGATCACGTACCCAATGAGCGAAACGATGGCGCAGAATCTGAAAGAGCCATCCTCTTCCTTTCGCTGGATTACGCAGTGAAGGAATAGAACGCCAAGCCTCACAAAAGGTGTCCTGCAAAAGATCTTCTGCTACCTGAGCGTCCTTCGTCAGTTTCAGTGAATATCTATAAAGCTCATTTCGGTGACGCTTTACTAAGGCTAAATAGAGTTCTTTATGTTTGTTATTCTCTGCGAAAGCTCTGCCCTCCTTACGTGGCTAAGGTGGGTCGCCAATCAATGGAAGGCACTTACAAGCTTTTTTCCTGTGATATAGTGAAGCTTGTAATGAGAAGGGACATGTTATGCCACGAATAGCCTTTGTTTGCTGTGTTGTTTTAGCCCTCTGTCTCAATTTTGGCTGCAGTCGTCGACGAAAAAACGTTGAAACTGAAGACTGGGTAATGACTAATCCAGTAAAACGCCAGGCTGAGCCTGTGCGCAATTGGCTACAGTCCATAAAAGCTCGCGATGTTGAGCTATTTAAAACTGTTTTTTCTGCCAGTTTGCTCCCACACTTCGAAAAACAAGGCTGGGGTAGGATGTTGGGTGTCTACACGACCTTATGGACAGAAAAACTGGGTGATTTTGATATAGACCAGTTGAGTTTTGACTTCAAATCCTATGCACTGGATGGTCTGCAGAGTGGTGAAGTTACTGTCAAACGAGGAACCCAGACTTATCCACCAATCAAAGTCATTTTTGAAGAGGGTGTTTGGAAAGTCAACGAACTTTAGAACCACCTCTCACATTTTTTCCTTGCCAACCTGTATTAATCGTGGTTTCATCATGGGCTGAAAAATTCGACTCAATGAGTCATAAAATATAAGGGGGAGCCATGGGGGCCGTAGAATACAAAAAAGTTGGCGAGATTCTTGTACACCATCGCAAAATATCCAAGCAAGGGTTGAAGCACGCACTGAGCGAAGGAAAACAGAGCAAAGAACCTCTTTTGTCTGTGTTGCGTCGTCGAGGTTCAATCAACGTCTTTGACGCTGCTTTTGCTTTACTAGAGCAATCTTGCGCTAAATTGGACGAAAACTGTCACATCGCCAGAACATTCTCTGAGCAATTATCGTACGCTTGATGGTTTGCCAATCTTGGGCAGAGCTTTCACTCTCAATGGTTCGCTCGTAGATTTGTTGATATTCATGAATGATATGAGCTGCCAGTTTTCATCTATATGGAAAGATGAGATACCAGGTCCGTTCTTGACCTTGACCAATCCAACTCCACGATAATACCAACGCTGGGTTTTTGCTACTTCACCACTCTTTTTTACTCTCGTATAGGCAGCGCGGATACAAGGGCGTAAACCAAATCCAGGCACCTCCACTGGAGCATGTACAGCTTCAATGGTGACAACCACGTCTCTTGTTTGCCAAGCCATTCCAGAGGCAGCCTCAGCAGGCATAAGGAGATGTGCAAACTTCGGTGCACTATGGTACTGCCAAGTGTATTGGCCATCGTAATAGGCGGCAAACTCGCCAAACTCTTCTTTTACACCATCAATAAATGTAACAAAGTGATAAACCTTGTTTTTATCTTCTTTGACAATGCGATAAGTGATGTAATAGGAGTCCTTTTCCTTGCGGAATTTTCCTCCTTGTAGGACACCTAAAAGTGCAAAAGAATCTATTTTGGCATTAGTCTTTTTTAGACCTCGTCGTGCTTTGGCACGCTGACAAAAAACACGATAGACCCATTGATAACCTTCACCCATTGGTAGAAGGGGTTCTTTTCCAGAAGAAGAAATGACCTTTGGTCGGTCAGGCAAATCTGTCCTAAGTAAAACAGAACTTTTGCCTCTTTTGCCAGTGAAGAGCAAGTAAGCCACGGCAGAGAGGCATAAAACGCAGACCAAAGCTATGATGATTAATAAAACTCTCACTTGTTCACTTCACTAAGAGGTTTACCACTCAGTCGACCAGCCACGATGACAGTCACTACTACTAGGAGTAGTGATATGGCAAGACACCAAGGAGTATCCAATACTCCTGCAACAATATAAGCTACGAGGCTAGCGCCTGCCACACAACAAGCATATGGAACTTGAGTTTTGACATGATCGATGTGATCACAAGCAGCTCCCATTGAAGACATAATCGTCGTGTCCGAAATGGGTGAACAGTGGTCGCCAAAGAGACCACCGCTGAGCACAGCACCGATAAAGAGTGCGTAAGAAAGTCCTACATCTTTGGCCAAAGGCATGGCTATGGGGATAAGGATAGCGAAAGTACCCCAAGCTGAGCCTGTGGAAAAACTGATAATGGCACCAGTGACAAATAGAAGAGCTGGAATCAGAAATGGTGGAACAGTGCCCTGGCACATCATGACAATGAACTTGTCAGTTCCCAGCATTTTACAAACGGCTCCCAGTGACCAGGCGAGCAAGAGAATCATCAGAATATGTGCCATATTTTTGCAACCATCGACAAATATCTTCAGCGCTTCTTCGGCTGATCTTTGCCTGTGATGGACCATCAAATACATACAACTCATAGCAGCTAAAAAATAACCAGCAGACAATGTAGACCAGAGCACTTTCCCCTTTACTGGAACGAGGGGAAATCCACTAGGGCCAAGAATGCCAAAGAGCGTAACAAACAAAACGACGATGGGAACAGTAATCATCGAAACAGTTGGTTTGCTACCCTCTGGCAGCTCAATTGTCTCAGTAGGACGGAGGGGTTTTGCTTCAGGCCACATTGGTTGGCCCGTAGTAATCGTCCTTTTTTCTGCTTCATACATGGACGAGAACTCGTATCCAGCCATTGCGACGAGTGGAACCATCATCAGGGTTCCTAGGGCATAAAATTGAAAAGGTAATACTTCGACAAAAGTATAAAAAGCGTTGCCCTTTACACCCAGTGACTCAAATTGTTTAGCGATGAGCGATTGAATGAATATTCCCCAACCGATGATGGGAACAAGAATACAAACGGGTGAGGCAGTTGAATCGATAATCCACGCCAGCTTCTCTCTACTAACTCTCATTTTGTCAGCAATCGGTTGAAAAATTGGCCCCAACAACAAGGGGTTGGCAGAGTCTGAGAAAAATATGACTATGCCACCAACCCAAGCAGCGAGCTGTGTCATTGGTCTACTTTTGACAAGGGCAGCCGCCTTTTCGGCAAATGCTGCAGCTCCTCCGGATTGGGTTACGACAGCGACAAAACCACCGATGAAAGTCATCATCACAAGCATTGCGGCGTGACTAGAATCTGCCACCTCTACAAAAAGTATGTCTTTGAAAAGTCTCGTCAAGCCTGTGATTGGATTACCGCCAACACCAATGACTGAACCAACATAAACACCAGCAAAGAGCGCTAAGAGAACATTTTTGTAACGTATGGCCAGAATGACGGCAACGATTGGTGGAAGAACAGACAAGACTCCAGCGTTCACATAAGCTCCATTTTCTTCAGTACTTTGGCACCTTCACGATAACTCAAGCCAGAAAGTTCATTTTTGTGTTTCAAGAGAAAACTCTTCACCCTATTTGGCGCTGTATAAGAATACTGACGAAGAGCCCAACCAATGGCTTTACGGATGAAAAACTCACTCTCTGGAGCACAGATCAAACAATAACGAAACAACCTATCCTCGTCAGTTTTATCCTTGAAAGTATTTTGGCTAAGAATGGCAGTTCGCCTAGTCCAGAGGTCTTCATCTTTCAGCCACTCGTCCATCTTTTTGTAGATTGCTCCAGGATTGCCCAAGAGCACTCTACCAACGAGATGTTGGGACAAATCGTCGACGAAATCCCACCAAGCTCCTTGGCGTATCATTCTCTCATAGAGAGACAAAGACTTGGAATTGATGAAATCCATATGAGCTCTAGCTACATCGATAGCTATGTATTTCTCTTCACGATGTGGCAGTTGCCATAACGAGAGGACTGCCTCTTCATATT
>CAZXTJ010000516.1:0-4513 GCA_964643655.1 uncultured bacterium | reverse complement strand
GCTTTCAGCGAGATATACGCCATGACCAATTCGACAGGTGGTCCAACGACCCAACTAATTGGTACGACCGTTCGTACAGCAAATCTGTCAGGGTTCTACCTCTTCACTAACTTCCAACGAGGTCAGTATGGTTATGCAGCAGCACTTTCATTCGTGCTGCTCGTTATTGCTCTACTTGTCTCCACGGTTAGCCTCCGCGTTCTCAAGGCGGATGAATAGATTGAAGGGGTATCGATAGTGAACCGCAAAACTGTCGAACGATTAAAATTAGGGTTCCTTTATCTTGCTCTCTCAGTCGGAGCATTTGTCGTTTTGTTGCCAATGTTCTGGATGATTCTCACATCCTTCAAAGAACCTGGCAAAGCACTCAAGTTCGAGTTCATTCCTCCTGCAGCTGAAGTGTCGAACTTGTGCGAAGTCCCAGTTAATCGCCCAGAAGATGGTTCGGGACAACAAGGCCTGGGAATAGCAGAGATAGTCGTGAAAGACGATACTGTCTCTTCTATGGAGATTGCCTTTGTCAAAAATTCCAAGATGGACCTTTTCGTCTGGGACAAGAAAACGAAAAAGTATATTCTCGATCCAAAGACGGGCGAGAAGTTAAGAAACAAAGAAGTCGAATTCGAAAAGATGCAACCTGGTGAAAAGAAAGGCGTCTTTTCCTTAACAGTCACTCGTCCCCTTGGTAAACAGCTCTACAAGGTGATCAAGCACCGCTGTTTCTCTCAGCGAGTAGACGCCAACTACACGACGAGAAACTTCTCAGCCATCTTGGACAACGAAAACTTCCCCTTCAAGATGTTCTTCGTCAACAGCCTAACTGTCGCATTTTTGGCTGCACTGCTGACAACCATTATCTGTACGATGGGTGGATATGTCTTTGCGAAAAAGCAGTTTTATGGTCGCGATATTCTCTTTGGCCTGTTGATGAGTTCCATGATGATACCGGGAATGATTTTCATGGTGCCTCAGTTTGCCATCGTCAGTGCCTTTGGCTGGATAGATACTTATTATGGTTTGGTCATACCTCACCTAGCCAATGTCTTTGGCCTTTTCCTTCTGCGCCAATACATCAAAACCATTCCTGATTCATTACTGGAAGCGGCTTACCTAGACGGTGCAAGCCAATTTCAGATTTTCTACATGATCATTCTGCCTCTCTCATTCCCTGTAATGGTCACTCTTTTCTTGCTCACCTTCTTGGGGCAGTGGTCCAACTTCCTCTGGCAATTGATTGTGACGACTCCAGACTCTGTCTACCGAACATTGCCTGTGGGATTGGCTCTATTCCAAGGTCAATATGCGACTAGGTGGGAATCCATGATGGCAGGTGCCTGTTTCTCCATTCTGCCAATCTCCTGCCTCTTCCTCATGGCTCAACGCTTCTTCATCGAAGGTATGACCTCTGGGGCGGTGAAAGAATAATGAAATATTTATCTAAATACCTCGCTGTTACACTCGTCATCACCATTATCGTTTCTTTTGGTCTGCAGGGATGTGGCCGAAAATCCGAATCCAACGATGGAGTTGTTAGGCTCTCTGTTTGGGTTTCTTACAACAACGAAGAGATGCCCATCTTCAATGAGCTAACAAAGAAGTTCGTTGCCAAATGGAACAGCGAACATGACCAACAAATAGCCATCAAACCCAGCCAGGTTCCTTTTGGCGGTCTGTTGCCCAAACTGAAAACAGCCTGTCAGACCCATACGACTCCTGACATCTGTCGTGTGGACTGTGCCCATGTCGTACCCTTGGCTTTTGGTCAAGCCCTTGTACCACTGGATACACTCAAACCTTTCAAGGACAAATTCCGTTCTATTGAGCAACTTCGTTCACTCTTCGTCGAGGCAGCCATTGATTCGAATATCATCAATGTCCGCAGAGAGGGCAAATGGGTGGAACACCTTTTCGGTCTGCCTGATAGGACAAACTGCGTATGTCTTTTCCGCAATCGTTCCATGTTCCGTGAAAAAGCCAGTGAACTTCGCGCAGTTGGTTTGTCACCTGACAGGGCACCAAAAACTTGGGATGAGATGATTGAATACGGCAAAGTCCTGGCTGACAAAGGTGAGTATGCTTTTGCCATGGACAACTCCCTCTGGTGGTCTCTGCCTTTCTTCAATAGCTGGGGTGCTGATTTCTTGAACATCGAAAAGGGCCATTTCACATGTGTCCTCGACCGAGAAGAAGCCATAGAGGCATTGCAGTTCAAGGCTGACCTCTATCAGAAGAAATATGACTTTGGCGGTCGCAAGGTTCAAGTGGAAGCTGGTGCTTGGCGTCCAGGAGCCATTTCGAAAGACACTGGTTTCATCAATGGTATGTACGCCATGATCATGACTGGTCCCTGGAATGTAAAAACCTTCCGCGACGCTGGTTTGGACTTTGATGTAAACCTCGTTCCAGCTGGTCCTGCTGGCTCTAGCTCAAATGTTGGTGGTTCAAACTTGGTTGTCTTCAAATCCTGTAAACATCCTGAAATTGCTTACGAATACATCAAATTCGTAACCAATGCTGAATCACAAACACAGTGGTGTAATGCTCTTTCGCAGATACCTACCATCCTCGCTGCTTTCAAAACAGTGAGCACAGAAGGTAAACCCGCCTTGGCAGCTTTCTTCGACCAAATCGTCAAAGCCAAAGCGAGACCGCGAGTGCCAAACTATGATCAGCTCGAAGAGATCATCAATCCAGAAATGGCCCTTGCTCTAAAAGGGAACAAAACACCCAAACAAGCACTTTCAGATGCTGTAAAACGTATCAACAAGGAAGTGCTGGCCCAGATCAACAAGGCCAAATAAAGCTACTCTGTTGACTCTGGCAATGCCTTGACCTGGTCGCTAGCGACCAGGTCTTGTTTTTTCTGCTCTATTGCTTCATCGAGCTCTTTTTGTGTTGGCTCTTCACCAGCATCAAACTGACGAACTATACAGTCGGCAAAGTTGGCCAACTTTTCAGCGACGATTTCAGCCTCTTCGCCCTTGTTGATAGCAGGATCCATAACTTTTCCGTAGAGAGGTACTCGCCCGCTATCTTGCGTAAGCGCATAAATGTTGTGAAACACTCGCGTGCCTTGGGGTGTCATCTGCACTTCTCTTTGTAAATGTAACTCGACTATTTCATTGGCACTCAAAAAGTGCTCTTCCTTGGAAACTTTGTTCCCTAACAAAAAGGTTGTGCGTCCAATGTCTCCAGTTTCTGGGTCGACCTGCAACTGATAGGTGGAAATCTCACGCAAACTCGCCAGCAAGAGCACAACAGTGTAGAACAGAACATTGAGCCCAATAACAGCCGCCGAAGGTGTAAAAATACATAAAAAGGTCAGTAGCAGAAAAGGAATGAGAAAACTCATGAGCTCCTTTGCGCTAGTTTGAGACCGACGAACACGACCTGCATCTATGGTAAATGGCCCCTGGCCACTCAACTCGAGTTCTGTCGGCGGTTTTTGCGATATACGCGACCCACAGCCATACATAGAACAGCCCTTGTTAAAACGCCAACACTCGAGATGATGGGCTGTTTTACACTTTTTGCATAATACGACAGCACGTTCCCTCAAAGACTCACCACAGACCTGGCAAGTTGGGTCCTTTCGCGGAACAGGAGCTGTTTTTTCAAGATCTTTCTGTTTCTTCATGGTAATAGTCTAATCTATTAGCATGGCGAAACGCAGTGTAATCCACGTTGATATGGACGCCTTCTTTGCTGCCGTCGAAATCCTCGACAACCCTGAATTGGCAGGAAAACCGGTTATCGTTGGTGGCACACCAGAAGGGCGTGGAGTCGTCTCGACGGCTTCTTACGAGGCTCGCAAGTTCGGTGTCCACAGTGCCATGAGTGCTTATCGAGCAGTCAAATTGTGCCCCAATGGCGTTTTCTTGCGACCACGTTCATCGCGCTATTCTGAGATATCCAAGGAGGTTTTTGAGATTTTTCGCCGCTTTACCCCTCTTGTTGAGCCCATCTCTATCGATGAAGCCTTTTTGGATGTTACTGGCTGCGACAAGCTATTTGGCTCTGCAGTGCAAATTGGTCGAAAAATTAAAGAGCTCATCAAAGAAGAGATTGGACTTACCGCTTCAGTTGGCATAGCTCCAAATAAGTTTTTGGCCAAAGTAGCTTCTGATTTGGAAAAGCCTGATGGTTTCGTTGTCATCACCCAAGAATCTGCTGCTGACTTGATGGCAGATTTGCCTGTTTCTCGTCTGCTGGGAGTAGGAAAGAAGTCTGTTGCTCGTTTAAACACTCTCGGCATTAGAAAAGTCAAAGATCTACTTGCTCATCGCCTCGATGAACTGGAGATGGTTTTGGGACAATGGGCCCACACTTTGGTTGAATTGGCCAGAGGTCACGACTCACGCCCAGTCACCGTTGGCCATGGTCCCAAGTCCATTGGTGCAGAGCGAACTTTCTCTAATAACATTGCTAACAACGATGAATTGCACCGCATTTTGGACAAACTGGTTGATGAGTCGGCTGCCAGACTGAGGAAAGCTGGTTATGTGTGCCGTAC
>CAZXTJ010000515.1:0-4625 GCA_964643655.1 uncultured bacterium | reverse complement strand
GTCCTGAACCTGACTAGTGGAACAGACAATACCTATGGTGAATATTTCCATTACAAAAGTCTCGAATTCAACAATCAGTTGCAAGCTGCGAGACGGCTAGAGTATTTGGTCAACGAAGGCGGCGATGATGTTCCAGATCTATTCAAGACAGTATTCACCTATGATTCACCTACAGGTGAGCACAACAACAGCATCGATTTTCGCGTCAAACGAAGACGTCTTGGATTTTTCGTCGAAGATGTACAAACACCTCCAGGCAACATGGATGCTGGCTTGCTCAAGATCGATTGCAATCGCTTCACTGTAAATTCCACTTGCCTACACCTCTTTGGCACAAACAAAGATGCTTCTCCAACCTTGGTCATTGGTCCTGTTTATCGCGCTTATCCAGAATATGCTGGCATAATTGCCGACACTGACAGCGATGGTACTCAGGATGGTACAGCTTTGCCTCTTCTGGCTTACGAAGATGATGACCCTGTAGGTGTCCTACAAGAAACCTTCAAAGCAGCAGGTTCCACAGGAGACAAAGTCGACTATGAGTTTGCCAGACTCAAGGGAGGACAGAGTTACAGCTCAGCTGCCGAACGTGCCTTTGCAAATGAAAACATATTCAACGACGCATTCTCTTACGATGACATGCAGAGCAAAATCGTTTATGAACCATATAACCGGTCCGTTGACGCCATGACCGCTGCAGGTCTCAAAATTCCACCAGAACAGCACAAAGATTGGGATGGTGGTTTTTATCCCAAAGACGCTGGTGAAACGACAATCCCGTGGATAAAAGAAAGAGAAGACAAAACCCCATATTTCAAAGGTGATTTGAGTTCCCTTTCCAACGACGTAATTGAACTGAGATTGGCTTATCGATTTTCCTCATTGAATGAGTTTACTGCCTGGTCTGGCCAAAGTTCCGATGAAGGACGCTTAGAACTTGGTTACAACATCCGTGTGGACAAAGAAGTCGACCTGCGAAACATAGAGCGCATTTCTGGCGGTGGTACTCTAGCTGGTCAAACGATGAAACTAGCGGCCCTCACGAGAGATGGTGACGTTCCCATTTGTACAGTGGCTCTGGATGGAGATATCTCCATCTCATTTGGTGGAGAGATTCAAGCATCCCTCATTGCACTTAATGGCTCACTGGAAAGTTTTGGTGGTTCTTCCAATATCGACATACTGGGTAATTTGGCCGTCGGTCGCCTGCCGCCATCTGCCATCGAAAGCGGTGGTGAAGTACGTTACGATAGCCAACTAGATCCTATAGCAGGCAATGACAACGGTTACGAAAAAGGTTTCCGTCTCTTTACTTCGGATACTGCAGAAATGTGGGACCTCAAATGAAAAACCGAGCAGGACTGAGTTTTATCGAGATCCTCTTCTCCTGCGTTCTTCTACTCTTGCTTCTCATCCCTTTGGGAATGTTGCTGACACAGGCCCATCGCGAAACAAGGACGAGCCTCGATGAATTTTATGGGGCTCTATATCTCAGTGAAGTTGTCGATCAAATTGCCTCGATGCCTTGGCAGGACATTCCTCTTATTACTGAACCGCTTTCTCTTACGGGGACCGACAGAGTTCAGCTGGACAACGCAAACAAAGAAACTGCTCTCCATTTGGCTACTCTAAGAGCCAACTTCACCAAACGTACTGTTCAGATAACGAGCGTCCCAGAGCCAGCTAATAACCTGAAACAGATAAAAGCCATCGTTGAATACAAAAGGGCCAACGGAAAAACCAAAGCCCTGGAAATGGTCACTTACGTTGGACGAGGTGCCCGTCCCAAGCGAGGTGGCAGCTAATGAACAGTCGCAGAGGTATAACCTTCGTCGAAGCTGTCATCGGTATTCTCATTGCAACGACAATGGCAACGGCCATCATTGGTTTTTACGTCCATGCTCACAAAATGGAGACCCATGGTTCTCAAGCCCTTGATTCACTACAAGATGCCCAACAACTGCTTGCATACCTCCTTGATGACTTGCAGGCACTTGCCCCTGAAGACGTGACCAAACCAAAGAGTTGGATAACCTTCAAAGATGTTGATGATGATGAAAAATATGAGCTCATATTCCAAAGATGGACTGACTTAGAAGAGTCCACTGGCGAGGCAGAACGGATGACCGTCACCTATGAAGTGAATCCTTCCTTTGATGGAAAGAGCAAAGGCCCAAGTGACTATTATCTTCATCGCTCGACAGAAATCAGTGGCACAACCTGGAAATTAGCCCGAGGCGGCTTACGTGACTTTGAGGCCAAAGCCAAATTCAGCTACTGGACAATCATAGACGGCGAAAAAGTCTATCGAGATGGTACCCACATACCACCCCATAATCCAAAAGACATCAAACGTTTTTGGATTTCCGTCTCCCTCAAAATTCAGCAATTCAATAAAACAGGCCAACCAACGACACAGCTGCCACTCACTATTGAAGTATTCCCCAGACAATTCTGCAAAACCATCCACAGTAGATGGATTGGCACAGACTGAGCGAGCCGGGTAAGCCAAGAGGTGGAAAGCGCCGATTAATTAGTAATGGCTTACAAAAATCCCATATTGGTCTGCGATGACGATCCAGATCTGGCGCACATGCTCGCTGAATTCCTCAAAGAAGAGGGATACAATTCCATATGTGCCCCAGGTGGTGCTGACGCCCTTTTGCTCGTCAAAAAAGAACCCATCGACATCGTCATTCTCGATTTGGGTCTCCCTGATATTGATGGCCTCGAAGTGCTCACCATGCTCAAGTTCCAAGAACGCACTTTGGGCCGTCGACTGCGTATCATTGTCCTGACTGCACGAGACGACAAAGAAGTTGCTGAGCAAGCAATGAAGTCGGGAGCTTTCTATTATTTCACTAAACCTGCGGAAATGGGTAAAGTTGCTGAACAGGTGGACATCGCCGTTGAACAGGTAAACATCGACAGAGGTTATATCGATCAAGCCGACGAAATGGCTTGTACGCCTGAGGAGTTGTTCGATCAACTCATGGCTGCCTCCATCGAGGAAGCTCCCAAACTAGATGCCAAGCGTTTTGATTTTGATAGGCGAGCCATCGTAACTTCAGCGCCAGAGATGGCAGGAGTATTCACCCTTCGTGACAAGGATGACAATCCAATCTATCTCGAGTGGGCTGACAATGTTCGTCAGCGGCTTAGTTATTTTGTGGCCCTAGACCCCGCCATGTCACCAATGGCCAAACATAGCAAAACCTTTGAATACGCCCTTTCTGATGAAAAAACCATGGCTGGAACAGTCTTCGACAAGCTCTACAACGAAATTGGTGGTTTTCCCAAGTTTATAAAAGAGGCCCCACAAGGCTCGAAATATTACAAAACGCCTGAAGCCTCTATTAGCCCAGAGCAAGAGGGGCAAATCACGAACATTACGGCTGGTACAGATGAAGATCTAGCCAAAGTAGAAGCGCTAGTTGCTGCGTCTCCAGATGATGCTGACTTGAAGGATTGGTTGGCATTCCGGTATTTCTCTCATGGCCATTTGGACAAAGCCATCACAGTCTACCGTGAACTAATCTCGGCTGGTAGTAAAAAACCTGACCACCACTTCTACTTGGGTAATGCCCTTTACAAGAAGGGACAAGTGGACAAAGCACTCATTCATTGGGAGCATGTGGCACGGCAGGAGAAGAACCGCAAATTGGCTCAAAAGGCAGCGCTACGTCTCCGTGGAGCCAAGAAGAAACACAATAAATAGTTAATGCCATGTTTTGGCACGCCTATCCTTCGTCCACCTGTTACCAAATGGTGCACACCCAAAATCTCTTTCAGTAACTAAGCCTCTTTCAGGCTTGGTCAACTTATTGCAACACGTACAGCAATATGTATAAGACCAATAAAAACTGCGCTTACATCCTGACACCTCTACTGCTGATGGCATCAATCGTCCCAACAGCTCTACTTGCAGATGAACACAACTTTGTATATGGGGCTGAAGACTTCACTGATACTAAACTCACTTCGAGCCAAAAATTCATCGATAAATGGGTAATCAATGGATGTGCTCTCGGCTCTTCCATCGGTTCAATAGTAGGTGTTTTCATCTTTCAAACTTTCTTCCCTGGACCAATTGGCCTTGTTGCCGGAACCCTCATTGGTGGTTGCATAGGAGGAATGATCGGTAGTTACTTCGATGATCGCAATGGAGATGCAATCAACTACGCTTCTTTCAAACGGGCACCTCTGACCAAGGGGGGAATGTGGCTGAAAAACGCTGGTCCTTGGGAACAGTTCATGTACCAAGTGGACCTCTGGGCATTAAATGGTGGCTCAATTGCCTCTAGTGCTACACACATCGGACTGACCACTCTCGCTCGCTGTGTCCCGGGAGTGGGCCCCTGGTTATCACCAGTAGCAATCGGAGTTGCAGACTATGCAGCAGCTGTCATTGTTGACAATGTTGATGGCAAAATCGACTTGGCTGATATTGGGAAGAAGTGGGACTCCAGAGAGCCAAATGGCTCTCTGCCTTCTTCCTTGTCCCCAGAGCCGAAAGGCTCTGATGCAAACACTGACTATCGCGCTGATTACCAAAGATTACTTCACAACATGAAGCAATCAGACAGAACAGCCCAACGAAAAGCATTCAATGATTACACCAATAG
>CAZXTJ010000514.1:0-4668 GCA_964643655.1 uncultured bacterium | reverse complement strand
TTGTTCAGTTCTTGTCGGCATTGCGCCAATGAATGGCAAAGGCGCATCAACTCATCACCATTTATGTGATCAAGAGGGCTGAAAAACTGGTCGAGCAAATTTTCCGGTGAGATTTTGAACTGCCATTTTTGTTTGGTTTTTTCGTGGGTGAGTTTGCAGCTTGCTGTTGAGATGAGGTTGGGTACCAGTTTTATTTTCAACGACATTAAGTTCGTCGAGACTGCTTTTCCCTTTGATAGATCCAACCGTTGAGAG
The DNA here is from genome assembly GCA_964643655.1 of uncultured bacterium. Lineage (GTDB taxonomy): Bacteria > Muiribacteriota > UBA6191 > CAZXTJ01 > CAZXTJ01 > CAZXTJ01. The sequence continues at coordinate 4,413 of CAZXTJ010000514.1, read as the reverse complement.
CTTATCTCGTTGTCAAAGCTCAGCTGACAATGACCCTTTAGTGTTTTGGTATATGACAGTAACAAAGTGTCAAAATCGGTTAGTTTCGGTTTCTCAAAACGTGCTGGTATTTTGTGTTCAGTGATTGTTGGTTTTTGGGTAACACTTCTTTTGGTGAACACGACAATGATGGCGAGGATGAAGAAGAGGCAGACCAATAGAAGTGGAAGGAGGCGAGTTGGTGCTTTGACAGCAGAGGTTTCCGTTGAACTGTCACTCATTCCAACAATATTTTGCGCCCCAGTATCCTCCAGTTCATCGAGGTTTTCGTTCCTTTTCATAGCTTCGAGACTTGTTACCACCTCATGGGCACTTTGATAACGTCTGTCAGGATCTGGTTGAAGGCATTTGGCTATGAAAGGTTGCCAACGTTTCTGCACAGCTTTGGGCATCATTTTCAAACTAGGGCATTTGCCTGTGATAATGCGACCCAGTACACCTTCCATTGTGTTGGCTTGGAAGGCTTTCTCGCCCGTCAGAAGCTCATATGCGATTGCTCCCATTTGAAAAATGTCAGAGCGGCCATCGATTGCCAAACCCTCCACGAGCTCAGGTGAACAGTAGAGAGGGGTGCCAACCATTTCTCCCGTTTTTGTCAGTTGAGTCAGTGAGTCATCGTGAACTAGACCAAAATCAACGACTTTGGGCACGCCAGGTTCTGGCAGCATTATGTTCCCTGGTTTTAGATCTCTGTGGACTATGCCCTGTTTGTGTATTTCAGCCAGTGCATCGGCAACACCAATTAATATGTCGAAAACTTCATCTTCCTCAAAAGCCCCATTTTCAGAAAGCTCTTCGGCCAAAGATGGGCATTGTAGGTGTTCCATTACATAATAGGGACTACCATCATCGAGAAAACCAAAACTATAAACTCTCACGACGTTGGGATGATGGATGCGAGCGCAAGTTGAGACTTCTCGACGAAATCTCTCGAGGAGACGAGAATTGGAGGCAATGGACCGTTGCATGACCTTGACGGCAACGTCACGACCAAGCTCTTTATCTTTGGCCCTGAAGACGACTGCCATGCCACCGGCCCCCAAACGGCCAGCAATTACATATCGACCTTCTAGGGTCATTCCCAGCAAGCTCATACCATCCTCCGTGCAAAGGTAGCCAACGTGAGTTATTGTACCAGAGTGAAAGGTTTCTAGGAGGTCATTGAGATGTTGTTTCTTTTTGGGGCGATTTTGGCCCTATTGAGTATCTTTTCACTTTGTTACAGCTTACGAGAGTGGTGGCAGGCCAGATTAATCAGGAATACACCCACTACACGAGTGGCAGAGATAAAAGATGCTGGTTTTTACCGTACCAAAGGTAAAGTTGTATGTAACGAGTCAAAAGTACTGCCCAACTGGAAAACACCTTGTGTTTATTATTTGGCTGTACTCGAAGAGTTGGTTTCTGATGACTATCAGTCTGCTGATGGCTCGGCCAATGACCGCGGACGTTATCGTGTAGCAGCTTCGAGGAGCGAACAGTGTTCTTTTTTTATCGAAGACGAAGATGGCAGTTCCATTTCAGTAAATCCCGAGGGTGCAGCCATCTTTTCAACGGAACTGCAAAGTGATGGTCAAGGCGGCGAAAATCTTGCGTCTGCTTTGTTCGAACGTGATGCCAAGGGAATGAAGATATTTGTCAAAGCCATCAAAACTGGTGCAGAAGTGAATGTCATTGGACAAGCTACTGCTGCAGGTGACAGAGTTTCTTTCAGTGACAATGGATTTTATCTGATAAGTACAAGAGATCCCAATGAGATCGGTCGAGAAAAGAAACTGCTTGCTGGAGTGGGACTCTTTTTTGCTCTCTTTTCACTGACTCTCAGTGCCATTTGTATGGCACCTTTGCTGAGGTGAACGTGGTTTATTCATTTTTGGGTGCTGCCTTTTGTGGTTTCGCACTTTTTGGTTTGTGGTATTTGAAGACATGGCAAAAACCTTGGCGTGAAGTCGCTGTTTGGCCTGGTGATCCACTTGGGGACGACGAAAGTGTGCTTCTCAAATTCATTGATGGTGAAGAGCTTCCTCTTATCAATTGTGGTGATGGTTCATATCGAAGTCATTTAAAAAACGAGAGACTGGAAAGTCCCTTTGTCGTTTGCCGTATTCCAGGTTCAATTCCTGAAGTTGGTTTTCATGGACAAGCGCTTCCTCCTCGTTCGGCTGCTCGTTTACATGAGCCTCTCTGGATCTTTCCTGCCGCTTGGTCAGATAGGCCTCCTCATGACAGCAGATTAACGAGAGTAGGTAGACACGAGGACTTTCCCATAGAGAACTCTCGTCGCGTGGAGTCAGGACGCATGATTAGAGTCCATCTGCCCAAAACCTATGATAGAGACGACAACACTCACTTTCCTATTGTCTATTTTCTTGATGGTCAGAATGTTTTTGATGCTTCAACAGCATTCGGCGGTGTGGAGTGGTGTCTAGATGAGATTATTCACCAGTTGGAGCAAGAGGGAGAGAAGTCTCCCATTCTTGTTGGAATTGACAATGGTGGCATGAGGCGAGAGAGGGAATATACTTTCTGTCCAATTGATGGTGGGCCCATTCAAGAGCAGGGTGGTGGGGGAGCAGAGGAGCATCTGGATTTTTTACTAAAAGAGGTCGACCCCCTCATCAGGAAGAAATACAGAGTTGCTCCCGGACCTGGCTCTCTCGTTGGTTCTAGTCTTGGTGGACTCTTTGCTCTTTGGGCTGCTTTTGCACATCCAGAGGCTTTTCATGCAGTGGCTGCTGTCTCCCCCAGTATTTGGTGGGCAAGAGGCAAAGTATTGGAACAAGATTTGGCAACTGGTAAAAGGCCACATGTATGGATCTGTATGGGCACAGAAGAAGGTGAAGGTGCAGAGAAAGCCTTTGATTTTGCCATCAAACGCCTTCACGAATTGGGCTGGCAAGAAGGAGAAGACTTGAATGGTCTACTCGTTCAGGGAGGTCACCACCACGAATCTGCTTGGGCTGACAGAAGTCCGACAATCTTGCGTTTCATCGAGCGATCACGTCAATAGTCCTTGGCTGTAGAGACATGTTATTGTTAATCAACGGTGAACAACGTCCTTTCGAGAAAGGGAGCCCCTTGGAATGAACATTTATGTGGGTAATCTCAATTACGAAACCACAGAAGAAGCCATCTGTGACATTTTTTCACAGTATGGCACTGTCAAATCCGTACGTATCCTAGTGGATCGTGAAACAGGACGATCGCGTGGTTATGGATTTATTGAGATGGAAAATCGTGATGAGGGGCAAGCAGCCATCGATGCTCTCGATGGTTATGAGCTGGACGGGCGCCGATTGAAAGTGAAGGAAGGTCGCGGCAAAAAAGAACGGCACGGAGGAAACCAGAGACGTCGTCGCGGTGGTGGTAACAATCCCTATCGTAACCGTTATGAAGAGTTGGAAGACTAGCCTGCTTCGCTTGTCTTCTCTAGCTGCTTCACGGCCGTTGATATGCCTTTTACCAACAGAGTAGTCCGATAAAGCTTCTCTTCTTTGACTATCTTTTTGATTTCAATATCAAAGGGGGCAGGCAAGAGAGTGTCTGTCATGTCTCTTAGCCAATTGGCAAAGCTCTCTTCATCAAGATGTCGTCGCAAATGGAAGTTACATTGAACTTCCATTACATTCAGACTGACCATATTCCCTTTGAGTACCAAACCGGAGAAATAATCGGTTTTTTGCCCCTTGGAACCCAATAGTCTACCGAGAGTCTCTTTTCTATTGTCGATTACCAGGTTCACGAGATGTTTTTTCTTGGGCCAATAACGAGAGATGAAACTATCTGGTGGATTCTTTAGGGGCCCTTCTTTGAGCCTTTTGGTTACTAGTCGAATGGGAGGTTCCACTTGTCCCATTAATCCATGGCCTTTGAAAATGGAAAAACCTTTTAAGAGGCCACTGTTCTTGTCTTTGTGGACTATGATTTTCGCCGAGTTGACTCGTTGCAGCTTTCTGCTGGGAACAAAGAGGGTCGAGATGTCGAACAGAATCTGGCAGAGTTTGTCTTGGGCTGGTATAGGTGCAAAGAAGATCCACTCTTCTTTCGTTCCCTCTGCAGTCGCCAGCAGAGTACCGTCAAAAGCCGGCAATCCTTTTAGATGAGCAATACTCTCCATATCACTTTCAACGGCAGCCTTTCTCTTCTCAAGGGGTAGACTGTTGTGGCGTCTGTGGGACATCATCCTCACAATGGCAGTGAAACTGCGGGCGATGAGTTCATTCTTCATGGATATATCGAATTGAGCTGCCAGGACATTTTCTTTTGCGAAGTAAGCTCTTATGGGAAAAGTACGGTAAGGCAGATTTAGCCAAATGAGCAAAATGGCTAGCGTAAACAGAAGAATGAAAAGAAAAGAGGCGCAACCTATGACAC
>CAZXTJ010000513.1:0-4735 GCA_964643655.1 uncultured bacterium | reverse complement strand
TGCAATGTCTGCCCCCCCTCGGGTATGCCCATTGTCGTCATCGTAAGAGCAGCATTGGCCCTCACCCTATTGTCCTGATCAGCCAACATAGGCGCTAAAACCTCAGCCTTTTTGGCAATATCCAGTTCCATTCGCCCAATAGCCTCTATTGCATTGGCCCGAACACGCCTATCACCATCGCGCAAATATGGCCGGACGACATCAACATATGAAGAGCACTCCCCCTCAGAAATGGCCGTCAACATGGCTGACACCATCCTGGGATTGCGCTGTTTGGGCAACATCTCAGCCAGAGCAGGAATGACCCTCTCATCAAGAGGAGCCAAAATGCCAAGAGTGGACACAATGGCCAAATCGAGAAACTCTTCTACAGTTCCCAGTTTTGCCAACAAAACATCAACAAAACGACAATCGCCAACTTCACCCATCAAACGGACGAGAATGGATTGAATAGAAGTGTCAGGCGACGAAAGAGCCTGCCGAATGAAATCTTCGGCCTCGTGAGATGGGATCCAATAAATGGACTTGGCAATTGCGTGCTGATACTGTTCGCCAGCTGGCATTTCATACAATTTGGACAAAGGAGCAACAACACTATCGTCACCCACATCACCCAAAGCACCAATGAGCTGTTCACTGAGAAAACCAGCCTTGAGAAGCTGAAGTAATCTGCGCCTTGCCCGCTCTTCGCCAAGAGAGCCGAGGGCTGCGGCAGCAGAAGCACAAACATCCTCATCAGGACTATCGAGGAGCTCAATGAGCAACTCAGTGGAAGGACGCAGCAATGCCAAAGCAGCCTTCTGTAAATAGCCCAATTCCCCTTCATAGGGCGGACCATAAAGATCCATCTGTGGAGGAGCTTCTTCTACTTCAGGTTCGGGTTCCGGTTGTGGTTCCGGTTCTGGAGGAGGCGGAGGAGCAGGTTCTGGCTCCGGTTCTGGCTCAGGAGCAGGAGGAGGTGCAGGAGCGGGATCTGGTTCTGGCTCTGGTGCTGGTGGAGGTGGAGGAGCGGGAGCTGGTTCTGGAGCTGGCTCCGGCTCTGGATCGGGAGTTAGTGCAGAAAAATCGGGTAACTGCTCAGCAATATTGATATCCAGCGGAGGAGTCACAGCAGCCGGTTTTGGCGTTGGCGCAGAGAGGTACATACTTGAAGGTTTTACCTCTTCATCGTCAGAAGACTGCGCCCTGAATTTCCCAGACGGAAAAGCTGCCAGAGGCGAACGAAGTTTCTTGGTCGAGCGCTTCTTTTTATCGCTCATAGACATCTTCGTCGTTGGTCCAGTGATCACTTCAAAGGGATTAGGTGTGGCACCACCACCAACTTTTGGCAAGACGCCAGAACCACTGCCTCCAGGTCGCCTCACAGGAATTTGATCGCGAGGTTCAGCCTTGGGGCGGGCTACGAGCATGGACTGACTGTCGTCCTCCAAATAATATTCGTCACTCTCATCAGCTGCTGAAGGCGGCTTGACTTTGATGGAGCCACTGCGAGAAAGCCCTTTTAGAGCCTTTTTGGCGTAATAACGAACAGCAACATTGTCATCAGCAGTTGCTGCTTTCAAGAGCTGAAGAGCATCCTCAGTACCAAGCTGAGCCAACTTCTTGACCGTATCAACACGAAGGGCGTCACTTGATTTGGTCAGTAACTTACGAAGCTCATCGTACTTTGGGTCGCCCTTATCCATTCGCTCGTCAGCCATCCATCCCAGAGTTTCTCTCTTCGAGACGTTTCTGGCGTTCATCTGCGCGTCTTTTTACGGCTTCAGGATATTTCTTTTTAATCATGTTCTGATATCGTTCATGAGAGGTTTTGTATTGCTGATAGAGGCGTTTGGCAAGATTTCTATTACCCTCTTTGTGCATACCTTTGATAAGTACTCTCAAGAGTTTCTGGTAAGACCTGCGATATGTTGCTCTCGCTGCCCCAAGTGTAGTGTCAGGCTTGTCTTCACCAATAGGTCCATTCGTCATATGGCTAAGTAGATTGGCCGCAAGTGCTTTCGCTTTAATATGGTAATAGTTATCCTCAGGAAAATCTTTCATCAGCTGGAAGAGAAAGTCGACTGCTCGTTCTTCTTCATCCAGACTCGCATGGACTTGCCCAAGCTTGAACATCAAACGATCTTTTCCGGAAAAGGTGTGTCGTTGAAGAGCTTTCACGTATTTATCAGCTGCGTCCTGATATTTCATCTTGCCCATCAATTCATCGCCTTCTCTTTCGTAGCGGCTCATAGAAAAGAGCAGCCACAAGATGACGGCTACACACACTATCAGGACGAATAAGAGACCGATTACCGTAAAGCGGTGTTCAAAGATGTCGTCGACGGTCCAACTTTGTTGCCTCTGCTGACCTCTAGTTGCCACTGAGCACACTCCCTGCAATGGCCTCGACGTCTAGGTCGCCTGCTGTGGTAGAGAAGCGGTAGATGGGAAGACGGAACAATCCAGCGCCTGTCATTTCGATTTGCGCCTTCGTTCCGAACATTTGCTCTTCCTCCTTTTGCAGTTTCTCGAGACGGTTTTTCGCCTCATCGACTCTGCGTTTCAGCTTCTCTTCTTGCTCGAAGTAGTAGAGGTGGAAGTAGATGGACTTCCGCTCCTCTTCACATTCTCGCTCTACGACCTGATAGTACTCGTCGAGAAGGTCTCGTCGTCTTTGGCGCACTGTTGCCATCTCAGCACGCACGTCACTCAGGCCCGCTTCAGCCCTTTCGATAGCTTTATCTTGTGATAGTTGCAGCAGTTCGCTTATCTGCTCCTCCACTTTTTTGGAAAGCAGATATGGACTCCACTGCGCCTTCACTACTTCATTTCCTAGAAGTATATCGAAAAAGGCGGGAACTGGTACCCCCCGTTCCAGATCCCAGGCCAAAGCCAATGGAAGCTGACTCTCCTTTACCGAGTACAAATCTACTCGGAACCATACCACGAAAAAATCGCTCTCAACAAGGCGGCAGGCGCCTTTGACACCCTTTCGAAGGGCAATGTTCTTGGCTTTTCTCTCGCTGATGTTAGGTTCAGCCTGCAAAGTGACAAAATCATCGCTCTCAGAGACTATTCGCTCCAAATGAGGTTTGAAGTGAGCAAAACGCACGCTCTCGCATATGAAAGGATAATCCTTGTGTTTACTCGTGGACGGAGAACGTGGCAATTCAGCAGCTCTATCGAACTGACGTAAGAGAGATCTCAGCTTGCTGAGTCGTTCATCAAAAACGGAAGTATTTGTTTTGGACTTGCTTGATTTCTTCATATCTTTCAAGGGCTGTGCTGAGCTTTTCGCCAAGATTGTCAAATGCGCGAGAACGTTCACAACTATCTTCAGCAGTTAGATAGATGTCCATTATTGTCTTCTCTAGGTCACCCTGCAGTTTTGTCAGGCCAAGTATGGTGTCTACTTCTCCGACAATGAGTGTAAAGAGGCGAATTTTGTCGGAGAGTAATTTGACAACATACTCTTCGATTGAGTCGAGATAATACATGTTGATGATGTTCACATCACGATTCTGCCCCAAACGATGAATTCGACCTATTCGCTGCTCAACCTTCATTGGATTCCAGGGAAGGTCGTAGTTGATGAGGTTTCGGCAGAATTGAAGGTTTTTACCTTCACCACCAGAGTCCGTAGAAACCAAAACTTGTCTGTCCGCTGCAAAAGCTTTGACCACTTTTTCTCGGGCTTTTGGTGTCAATCCACCGTGAAATTTCAATGGCTCAACGCCAAGCTTTTTCAGTTGTTTACAGAGATGTTCTTGGCTGTCTCTGAACTGCGTGTAGATGACAACCTTTTCGTCCGTATCTCCGACCAAATTGCACACTCGTTTTATTTTCGAACAGGTTTTAGCTTTGGCTGCCAGTGTCTCGATTTTTTCGAGATAGTGGCGATAGTGACGAGGGATTGCTTTGTTCTTGAGGATTTTACCCAATGAACCGAGCAATGCCATTGGACTAGAGGTGACCATTCTCTCTAGCAGCATCAACGTAAGACGATTGAGTCCTTCTTCGAAATATCCCAGTCCTGCATAATGAGCTCGAACAAAATCGTAAAGAGCCGCATAGAGTTCCTCTTCCTTTTCATCAAAGGGGATAGCCTCCAAGGAGACTCGCCTTGCAGTGAATGTAAGGTTGGTGTCGTCACGACGGTGGCGAACCATGGCTGCCGCCAGAACTTTGTGTAACTGCTCTGGTTTACGAGGTATTTTTTCGTTTCGACGAGAGACAAACATCGATCTAAATGCTCGTCTCGTGCCTAGCAAACCAGGCTTGACCAAGAATATCTGATTGTAAATCTCTTCAATGGAATTTTGAACAGGCGTTGCTGTTAAAAGAAGTAAAAATCTCGTTTGCAGAGAATGGATGAATTTCCAGTTGAGGGTTCGTTGGTTTTTCAGTTTGTGGGCTTCATCGACGATTACCATCTGAAAACTAGCTGTGCGAATTGCCTCACGGTGTTTTTCTGCTTTTGCCGTGTCCAAAGATGCAACGATACCTTGGTGGGATTTCCAGTCTTTGATATCACTGTGGGTGACTGTCTCTATACCGAATTTCGTATGGAGCTCCTCTTGCCACTGCAGTACGAGACTTGCTGGTGTAAAGATGATAAATCGGTCAACTAAACCGCGGGCCAAATATTCCTTCAGACAAAGACCAGCCTCAATGGTTTTTCCCAAACCAACTTCATCAGCCAAAAGTGCACGGCCGTGCATGTCCTGCAAGACTCGACGCACCGTAACGAGTT
>CAZXTJ010000512.1:0-4746 GCA_964643655.1 uncultured bacterium | reverse complement strand
GCGTAGGTGTGCAGTCCTTTGTTGAGGAAGAATGTAAACACCTCGGTCGTCTGCACAATCCAACGCAAGCCAAAGAGGCCTTTTCCTTATTGCGCCAAGCTGGTGTGGACAATATCTCTCTCGATTTGATTGCTGGTTTCCCCAATCACAATATGAAAAATTGGCAGAGGTCATTGGACAGGGCTTGTTCCCTCGAACCGGAACATCTCTCCTTGTATCTCTATCACAGAGAAGAGGAGACCCTCTTTGACGATGAGTTGGCTGCTCGTCGTCTATCTGAAGTTGATGAGGATGTACAGGCCGAAATGTATTACAAAGCCAAGGAGGTCCTGCAAGCACGTGGATATGAACATTACGAGATATCCAACTTTGCTCGACCAGGCAAGAGCTGTCGTCACAACATCAACTATTGGATTGCAGGGCAGTATTGTGGTTTGGGGGCTGGTGCAGCTAGCCACGAAGGCAATGTGAGATTTAGTAATGTCATCGATCCGGCTGAATATGTTGAGCTCATCGAGGCAGGAAAGAGCCCAGTAGGCGAAAGTGAAGATTTGCCACTGGCCAAAAAGTGGCGGGAATCAATGATGTTGAGATTGCGCCTCTTGTCACCAACAGAGCTGGAAAAAGTTTTACCACTACCAGATGAAGATACTATCGAAGACGTAAGGAAAACCCTATCAGAGTTTGCCCAAGAAGGTTTTGTGGAAGAGCACGGTAGTGCTTTTGTCCTATCTGCTCGGGCATTGACTGTTGCGAACGAAATATTGGCAAAGGTTGTTTAATGGACGACGACAGACTACGTGACGAATTGAATGACGGCGAAGAGCGTCTACAGACGCTATTGGACGCTGAAGAGACACGTTATGAAGTTGCCTCTCCGTCATTTGTTGCTGCTCTGTCAGCTTTTGTCATGGGCTTGGGCCAGTTTTATAACGGGCAAATGCGGGCCGCAAAAGTCTTCTTTGCCGGTCAGATGTGTTTGTTGCTCTATATCTATGATTATTGGGCTGGTGGTGAAGTCAGTACGGCTGTCATCGGCTGGACATCACCTTTTTTCTATGGCTTTTTCATGGCTCTGCTCATAGGCGGCGGCGTCGTCGTTTGGTTGTTCAACATTTACGATGCTTATTCAACAGCCAAGTTCTGTGAGATGATTTTTGATAGAACTCTGCCAAGCCTTGATGATGACGAAGAAGAACTATTGGCGGCCCATTTGCGTACCAATACCTTTGGTGTTGACCATCACAGAGGTGCTAGCAGACAACTCGTCTATGGGGCTGTTGCCGTATTTTTGTACAGTGCGGCTATTTTTTCCATGGGTAGTTACTTTTCTGGTGCTACCAAAAACTCCCTCGACCAGCTGCGCAATCGTATAGCACAAGACCAAACTGATGCCTTCTCCCATCTTCAATTGGGTGAACTACTTCTAGCCGATGGTGAATATCTTTCTGCAGCTCGTGAGTTTCGTGAAGTCATCAATCATAGTAAAGATTCCACTTGGACTTGTGCCGCATATACAAAACTGGCCATTATTTATCGCCGTATGGGTGATGAGGGTGCTGCGCGCCAAATGTTGCAGCAAGCAGCCTCGGCCGCCGCAATGGATAGTAATCCCAAACCTTTGCCCACAACTCCCACTGTGCCGCCAACAGTTGCACCGACGAGACCAACAATTACTCCACAGGGACCAACACGCCCAAGCGAGTTAGAGATTTCATTTGCTCTCGACAAGGCTCGTACAGATTTGGAAGTGGGCCATTATGACGAGGCTTTGGCAACGCTTTCTCAGTTAGAGAACAGAGGCATCAAAACACCAGCTATCCATGGATTGAAAGCACAAGCACATCACGCCCGTGGTGATATGGCAATGGCAGAAAAAGAGATTGTTGCTGCCTTGACGCTCGATCCCAAAGAGCCACAAGCTCTGCGGACTGCGCTGTCCATCGCCATTGATGGCAATGATAGTCAGACCATGCTGCAGGCTCTAGATGCTTATCGCCAAGTCGCACCTTCGTCACCTGAAGCTGCCACCAAGGTGGCTATGGCTTTGTACAAGGCTGGACGATTGACAGAGGCCTATCGTGTTGCCAACGAGCAGCTCACGATTACACCAGGACATGTTGGTTTGTTGCTCGTCTCTTTCCGTGTGGCCAGAGACGAAGGCAGAGAAAGCCAGGCTCATCAAGCAGCTTTGGCTCTCGTTGAAGCCGAATACCGAGATGTTGATGTTTACCGCTTCCTCGCTGTGGAAGCGCAAAAACGCAAAGACCTTGACGGTGCTCTTCGATTTGCCCGGGCCTTGGCTGTTTTGGAACCCGGCAAGAGCCAATGGTTGTTGTTGCAGGCCGAGATTTTGGAAAAGAAAGCTGCCTGGCGTCCTGCCCTGGAAGCCTATCGCAATGCCCTCGTCGTAGGTGCAAAAGGTTCAGATGTCTATTTGCCCATGGCGAGAGTGGCCAAAAGAGCAAAGATGTTCGACGAGAGTGTCAAATATCTGAAAAAAGCAACAGAAGCTTCACCTCGCGATACGACCATCCTCAAAGAGTTGGCAGCTGTGTACAGAGCAAAAAATGACTTGGACAATGCTCTGTCTGTTTTTCAAGATGCACTATCCATCGATGGAGAAGACCTCGAGCTGAAATATCTTGCTGGTGAACTCTCCCTCGACAGAAACGATCCAGGCGGAGCTTATGACCTTCTGAGAACGGTCTTCACAGTAGCCCCTACCTATCGCAAAGTAGCCTATTATTTTGGTCACACTTGTGAGCTGCTCGGTAGAAGAGACGAAGCCATAGAAGCTTTCAATCAGGTCCGTGGTAACACTCAAGAGGCACTCGATGCAAAACGACGCGTTAAAGCGCTCAAAGAAGCTCCTCTGCCACCACCGGCGACTTCGCCTCCATTACATACGGCTGGCACTTCAAAACTCCCAGAGACTCCCTCTGTTCCTGTAGAGCGTTATGCCGAATTGCTCAAAGATGCTGAATTGGCCTTCCGCGATGGTCGTAATGAAGATGCACTCAGCCTGTATGATCAAGTGCTGAAGCTGTTGCCCAATCATTTCCGTTCTCTTTATCAAAAAGGTGTGACACTCAATATCTTGGGGCGTCAGGATGAAGCTCTTGTCGTGCTCAAACAAGCCAAAGCTCGTAATCCCAAAGATATGGACGTCTTAGAGAAACTTGGCAATCTGTACGCCGATTTGGGGCAATATGACAAAGCTGTTGCCGAATTCGAAGGAGCCGTACGTCTGGATCCCAAACATCTCGGCGCTAGGTACAACCTAGGTTGGCTCTTCGAAAAGATGAAGAAATATGACAAGGCAGAAGAACATTTCAAAACCATCGTTTGGTTCTATCCTGAGTATGTGAAAGCCCACGATTTCTTGGGAAATCTCTATTTTGTGCAAGGAAAATTCGATAAAGCTCTAAAGAGTTTCGAAAAACTGTTGGCTGTTGACAGCGATGATGAAACAGTGCGATTCAAGGCAGCTCTGACTCTCTTGCAACTAGGCAGAACAGAAAGAGCCCGCAGGGAGTTTATGTTCTTACGGAATACTCTCGATGGTGGTCATCCACTCTCTGCCAAAGTGCGTGATTACTTGAGAAAGCTGCGTTGATCACTATGTTTGCGCCAGACCTACAAGCCTATGATTTCTCTGACATCATCTTCCACACCGGTACGGGCAAAGGTATTGGTTACAAAGAGTTAGCGGGAAACGGCTTTGTCCTCAATGCACATGACGTAGATGTTGATGGCATACTTGATGGTCCCTATACGAAACGTGTGACCATTCGCCATTTTGTTGGCGGCCGCATTGTCGATATCAAAGATGTACAAGCAACTCAGGGTGAGTTTTCCACGCAGTTGTCATTGCGCCGAGGGCGTAACACTATTGGCCTTCTCGTGGAAAAAGAAGACCAGGATGAACTGTTCTTTGATGTTTTTTGTAAATCGTGGGTTCGCGAGTGGGCAGAGAACCTCATCAAAGCTCTCATTCTCGTCATTTTGGTCAAAACCTTTGTCGTGCAAGCTTTTTATATTCCTACAGGTTCCATGGAGGACACACTCTATCCAGGTGATTATATTCTCGTAGACAAAGTGAGCTATCTCTTCGAACGACCAAAGAGGAACGATATCATTGTTTTCCAATACCCAGATAATTTTACGCAGGACTTCATCAAGAGACTAGTTGGTCTACCTGGTGATGAACTGCGGATGAAAAACAAACAGCTCTTTCGTGATGGTCAGAAGCTCATGGAACCATGGGTCGTGAACAAAGATTTCCGCCGCTACATTCTGGGTGAGTGGTCCATTAGAGACAACTGGAAGAGCAGAACGATTGGCCCAGACAACTATTTTGTCATGGGGGACAATCGTGACTACAGTCAAGATAGCCGTTTTTGGGGGGAATTACCTCAGTTTCGCCTCAAAGGGAAAGCTTTCCTCGTTTATATGCCTTTGCGTCGTTTTGGGCTCATTCGTCACGGAGTGCACACTGAGGCCGAAAAGAACGAAGATGGGGATAGTGGCGAATAAAGCCATCACTTTCTAGCTTGCCAAGAGCACAATGCTGTGATATTCTCTCGCCGAGCTTCGCGCCGATTTGACTCTGCTTGCGGGCGCTGAAATTCAGCTAAGGCAGAATATATAGCTGACCCGCAGGACATTGCGGGTTTTTTTGTTTTCTGTGAAGTTCTATGATCGCCGATTTGAGCGACAGCTTGCGGGCGATCTAAAAAAATG
>CAZXTJ010000511.1:0-4872 GCA_964643655.1 uncultured bacterium | reverse complement strand
AGCTTGAGCTATGCCGACTCGTTGGCGGTAACCTTTGGAACAGTTGCCGATAATTCTGTCGGCGACGAGCTGAAGGCCAGCCCGTTCAATGGCATCGTCCACTGCGCTCTTTATCTCGCCAGTAGCCACGTTTCGCAGTTCAGCAGCGAAACAGAGGAAGTCGCGCACTACCATATCCAAGTAAAGGGGTGGATGTTCTGGGAGATAACCAATTCTCTGTTTGAGCTCCATTGAGTCTTCAAATACATCAAAACCTGCGATTTTGATAGTGCCTTCAGTGGGGGGCATGAAACCGGTGATCATTTTCATCGTAGTCGTTTTGCCAGCACCGTTGGGGCCCAGAAATCCGACTACTTGTCCTTCAGGGACAGCAAAGGAGACATCAGACACTGCAGTGAAGGTGCCATAACGTTTGGTCACTTTCTCTACAGAGATCATTGGCTCTTCCATAGCTCCTTTTTCCTCTCGCAGTAGTGAACTCTCGTTCACTCTGTACAAGAACCTAACCCAAAAGGTTCATTGGCTATGTGAGATATCATGCCCACACTCACCCATTCAAGGCCCTCCCAAAGAGACAGAAGGGACTTATCCATGGACCCATGGCTGTGTGTAGGTTACAATGCCCCTTCAAAGGACCCGATCTAATTAGATCACGCGCGTATTGTACATGAATGGAGAGGCTGTAATGCTCTTTCAAGATATGATTTTGAATTTATCCCAATTTTGGGCCAACCAAGGATGTGTCGTCTTGACGCCCTACCATACTGAAGTTGGTGCTGGTACTTCCAACCCAGCTACTTTCCTTCGTGTTTTGGGTCCTGAGCCTTGGAAGACCATGTACGTCGAGCCTTCCATCAGACCTACTGATGGACGTTATGGTGAAAATCCCAATCGTTTGCAGCACTTCCTACAGATTCAAGTCATACTCAAACCCGCTCCAGACAATGTGCAGGATCTCTTTCTGCAATCTCTCGAATGTATAGGTCTGGATTTGCACAAACATGACTTCCGTTTTGTGGAAGACAACTGGCAGAGTCCTTCACTGGGTGCTTGGGGAGTCGGCTGGGAAGCTTGGCTCGATGGTATGGAAATCCTCCAATTCACCTATTTCCAAGAGTGCGGCGGCGTGAAACTGAGACCCAAAGCCTGTGAATTGACATATGGCATTGAGCGTATAGCCACCTATATCCAAAAAAAGGCCTCCGTTTATGATCTGGAGTGGGCACCAGGTGTTTCTTATGGTGATGTTTATCGCCAGAGTGAGATTGAATACTGTCATTACAATTTTGATCAGGCCAACGTGGATTTGCTCTTCCAGAATTTTGAAAAATATGAGGGCGAAGCCAACCGACTCCTCGATGAAGGCCTCCTGATGCCAGCCTATGATTATTGTCTGCGTTGTTCTCACGCATTCAACGTTCTAGATGCAAGAGGCTCTTTCTCTGCTGCTGAACGTGGTCGTTTCCTGCTGCGAAATCGAGCCATTGCCCAAAGATGTGCTGAGGCCTATGTGAACCAGCGTGAAGAGCTCGGTCACCCAATGGTGAAACCTTGGTCTGGTGAAAAGAGCGAAAAGAAAGAGTCCACTTTCGAAGTATCAGCCTCTCCCCAAGATTTGGTTCTCGAAATTGGTGTAGAGGAGTTACCTCATGGGCACCTCGAATGTGCCCGAGAGCACTTTCCTCAGGCTGTAGAGAAACAACTGAAGTCCAAGGGATTGAGCTTCGAGAAAATTACATGTCACACAACACCAAGACGCCTCGTGGCCATTGTTGAAAAACTTGCTGGTCGTCAAAAGGACAAAACGGTGGAAGCTCGTGGACCCAAAGCAAAAGCACTCAAAGATGGTGACGGCAACTGGACAATGGCTGCGAAAAAGTTCGTCGAAGCCAAGGGTGCCACTGTTGATGACATTGAAATCAAAAAACAAGGCAAACACGAATATGCCTTTGTGAATGTCCACGTCAAAGGCAAATCTTTGCCAGAGCTGGTCTCACCTATGTTGGTAGCCATCTTGAAGGCCATTCCCTTTAGCAAAACAATGTCTTGGGATGACAACACCTTCATCTTCTCTCGCCCCATTCGTTGGCTTTTGGCCCTTCATGGAGAGCAAGTCTTGCCCATTGAGCTACAATTGCGTCCTGAAGATGATAATGGGCCAGCTGTATATCTCAATAGTGGTCGCAAGACTTATGGACATCGTCGATTGACTGAAGGTGCCATCGAAGTGAAGAGCTGTGCTGATTATGTTTCAGCTCTTCGTGACAAGCTAGTCATCGTTGACAGAGATGAACGACGGGCATTGTTGATAAAACAACTTCACGATTGCGCCAGCAAAAAGGATCTAGTCTTTGATGAAAAAGGTGAAGCCGAACTAATCGAAGAAGTGACCGATCTCGTGGAAAGACCCAATGCTTTGGTAGGAACAATTCCTGAGAGTGCTCTCAATCTCAAAGAAGAGATTGTTGTCACTCCTATGCGTGAACACCAGCGTTATTTCCCTCTGCGAAATCAGGACGGTTCGCTCAGTCGGCATTTTGTCTGTGTTGCCAATGGTGATTTCAGCAAAGACGAAGAAGCCCAAGAGGTCATTGTTTCAGGAAACGAGAAAGTCCTCAATGCAAGATTGCGCGATGCCGTTTTCTTCTGGGACAGCGATAGAGAAAAGAAACTAGCTGAACATGCAGCCAAGTTGGATACTATCGTTTTCCACAAAAAACTTGGTACCTATGCTGACAAAGTGGCTCGTCTGCACAAACTTGCTGACGAGTTGAAAGAGATGTTACCAGCAGGTGTGAATGCTGAAGAACTCAAAGAAGTCATTTCTTTGATGAAGGCCGATTTGACCACTCAGATGGTCTTTGAATTCACATCTTTGGAAGGACTCGTTGGCAAACTTTATGGTGAGAGCGAAGGTTTGAAAGAGAGTGTTTCAACAGCACTCTTTGAACACCGACTGCCTCGACGTGCCGGCGACATCTTGCCCAAGACTCCTCTCGGTGCAGCTGCTGGCCTCATCGACAGATTGGACTCTCTCATTGGTTATCTCGGTATTGGACAGAAACCCTCTGGTAGCCGTGACCCACTGGGACTGAGAAGATTGGCCCTCGGTTTCTTGGCTGTTGCCAATGAATTTTCCTTGGATGTTGAACTAGACAAATGGGCTGAAGTGGCAGCCAAGGTTTATGGCTCAGAATTCGTACCAAAACCAGAAGCTACTGTTGGTACTTTCGTTGAATTCATCTCCGAACGATTGGCTCTGCAGGCGAAAGATGATGGTGCAGCCCACTCGCTGGTGCAGGCAGCCATGGAAGCTCATCGAAAGGCTCCTGGTACTTTTGCAAGCTGTCTAAAAGCTCTGCAAGAGGCTGATGAAGCACTCATACAAGATTTAGCCGAACACACGAAAAGAATGGTGAAGATAGCCAAAGAGCCTGCAGAAAAACTTGATCCCGCACTCTATTCCTACGAAACAGAAAAGGGATTGGCTAAACTACTAGAAGAACCTGCCGAACGTGTAAAAGAAGCCCTGGACAAAAAAGACTTCAAAAACTGTTTGCAGGAATGTAGTCATTTTGTTCCTGTCATTGTGGACTTCTTCGAAGAGGTGCTCGTTAATGACAAAGATGACGCAGTGCGACGCAACCGTCATCTACTGGTGAAGTCTGTTGCTGATGTTTTGGTATCCGTTGCAGACTTTTCACTCGTAGAAAAGAAAGGTTAATGCTGTGGGGGGGACACCCAAAAAGCTAGGCAAATATGTAGTCGTCGAAGAAGTTGGCCAAGGAGGCATGGCCACAGTTTATAAAGCTCGCGATGAAGTGTTGGGCAAGACTGTGGCCATCAAGGTTCTCAGACCAGAACTGACTGAGGGTGAGCAATACCTCGATAGGTTCAAACGTGAGGCGCAGATAGTTGCTTCCCTCGAGCATGCCAACATCATCTCCGTCTTTGATTACGGATGTGAAGACGGTCTCTATTATTTTGTCATGACCTACGTGGAGGGTGTCTCAGTTTACGAGCTCGTCTGTCGTAACGGACGGTTGCCTCTCGAGGATGGCATTAGAGTGTGTTTGGACATACTCTCAGCCCTAAACTATGCCCACGAAAAGGATGTTATTCATCGAGATCTAAAACCAGAGAACTTCATGATCTCCAAAGAAGGAACAGCCTACCTTGCTGATTTCGGCATTGCTCGTCCAATCTATGGCTCCAAATTGACGCGAATATCGCAACGAGTTGGTACACCAATTTATATGTCGCCCGAACAAGTAAAGGGCGGCAGTCTCGATGCTCGTTCAGATATTTACGCTGTTGGCATTGCTCTTTTTGAAATGCTGACAGGTAAGTTGCCCTTTGAAGGCAAGGATGATGTTGAGATTGGGCGTCAGCATGTGGCCGTACCACCACCAAAACCGTCATCGCTCAATCCTGAGATTGGTAGCGCAGTAGAACTGGTCATACTGAAGTCTTTGGAGAAAGAGCCACGTAAACGGTATCAGTCTGCAAAAGACATGATTGAGGCACTGCAAGGAGCAGCAAGAGCTTGCAAATTGGATATTCCCGAGAAGGCTGATCCCAATACAATGCATAGCCGACTCAAACCAATCAAATTGCCTGATACAGCAGTTGTTGCCGAACCACCGGCCAAAGCAAAAACTGTGGATGAGTTCCTCGACGATCTCGAGACAGAAGGAGCAAGACTCACACAGACTCGGACGGTCTATGGTCTGGCTGCTCTTTTGGGTGTTGCTCTAGTTCTTTTCATCGTCTACACACGATTTGTCTCTTTGGTCACTTTGACAACAATCCCTCCAGGAGCTGAGGTGGAAGAGGGGCCCATCCTTTGGCGTGGTGCCACTCCTTTTGTCA
>CAZXTJ010000510.1:0-4953 GCA_964643655.1 uncultured bacterium | reverse complement strand
CCAAGATACTGGGTTTGCCCAATTTGCGAAAATGGCAAATCTTCGTTCAAGAAGTTGGTCGACTGATTACGAGTAAAGAGGCTTCGTCGTCTTTGGTCAAATTACTGAGCAAGGCACGGTTGTAGTTTTGTTTTCCACTTGCAAAGTAACCAGCACCGGCAACAGATGGATTTGGTATTTCAAAGCCACATTCTGCTTCTTCGAATAGAGCAACAGCCGTTGCAAGATCAAAAGTGCCACCAGCTCCGAAGGTTTCACCAGTAAATGCTCGAGAAGCCACAAGAGCTGGTGGTTCACCTTCTGCTGATAAAAAGAGTTTTCGCAACCAGCTAGTTTCTCTCTCGTCTTTATCTGCTGAGCCATTGGCCGAAGAGCACAAGAGGTCGCAATCCTTAGCAGATAGTGACAGTCGCTCCAGAGCTTTTTTGCTCTTTTCTAAATGTGCCCTTGTCCAGGTTGAGCCGCCTTCGAGCCAGGCTTTCACTGTAGCGCCCCTATCTTTTGCATGTTTTTCTGCTTCCAAGACGATTAATGCAGCACCTTCAGCAGGCAAGAAACCTTTGGAACCAGGGCTCAAAGGAGAACTCTGAATGGGTTCAGGCAGAGAAAGGGTTTTGATTAGATCATCACAGAGGATGTCCCAACCTCCTGTGATGACCACATCTGCTCTACCTGTCTCAATGAGATCATAGGCATAGAGGATTGCCTGCTCTGAAGAGAGAGAACCTGAGGCAAAATGTATTAGAGGCCCAGAAAATGCAAACTCGATGCTCAAATGACCACCTGCAACATTGTGGCTCGTCGGTGGAAAGACATTTGGGTTTACAGAGCTTGGACCATCAGTTTCTAGTTGCCGATGAAAAGTCAGAATGGACTCGAGGGCACCAAAAGAAGATCCTGTAACTACAGCACCACGACCTGCAGCAACTGCACCTTTTTCCAATGCAGCAGCATTCATGGCTCTTTTAGCGGCGATGGAGACTATCCTGCTCAATCGCTCCATCTTTTTCGTCCGTTTGTTCTTTGTACCAACAATGGCGAAAAAGTCGAGCTCGGGTATTAAAGCTGGTTGGTGGGGCAATTTTGGCTCTTTCAACAATTTGATGAAATCAGCGTATTCGTTACCCCAATGACCGACGAGTCCAATTCCAGTGATTGCAGCTTTCATGGCTCAACATCCTTTGGGTAACTCGATGGCTACGGCAGTGTTGGCACCGCCAAAACCTGTGGTGAGTGAAACAGCTCTTTTGACGGAACGAGTAAGAGCTTGGTCGCGTACGAGTTGCAAGTCTTCAGCTTCAGGTGCTTGCAAGTTTGGAGTCGGGGGGATGTACTCATCTTCCATGGCCAACAAGGTTGCCACGGCTTCTGCGAGACCAGCAGCACCAAGGGTATGTCCCGTACATGGATTTACAGAGCTTATCGGTAGCTCAGTGGCATAGTCACCAAAGACGGTGCGTGTCGCCGAAAGAATCATCGAGTCGTTATAGAGTGAGCCTGTTGCGTGAACATTGAGGTAATCAACGGTCTTTGGTTCCCATTGCGCATCATTGATTGCTTGCTCCAATGCTCGCTGAGCGCCGCCACCCTTTCTGTCGGGAGCGGTAATATGAACAGCATCTCCTGACGCTCCATAGCCGCTAAGAAGAGCTCTTGCCTTTCCTTTGCGCTCTTTTAAGGTCTCTTCGTTTTCAACGACAAAGGCAGCAGCAGTCTCACCAAGGGCCATCCCTGTTCGTGCTGTATCGAAAGGACGAGGGGTGTCGGAAGTAAGGGCCCAAAGACTGGAGAAACCGCAGAGAACAAAGTCATTGAGGCTGTCCACGGCACAGACGAGACATCGTTTTGCTCTTCCGAGTCTAATCCAATCAAGTGCCATTCCTAAGGCACTAGTACCTGAAGTACAAGCGCAAGAAAGGGTCACATGAGGACCTTGTAGTTTCAAGGTTTTGGCCAAATGGCGCGCCAAATTATCTGGTTGAAAAGGAAGTATGGAGGCTGCTTCCTCTTTGCCCTCAATCAGAGCTTTATGGTGGGTCAGAGTGGAATCGATGTCACCCAATGACGTACCAACGAATATGGCACATTCGATTCCTTCGGAAAGGCCGGCATTGGTTAGCGCTTGGCGGCATGCTCCTTCGAGCATACGAGTTGCTCTGCCTTCACGTTCTTTCTCTTCGGTAATGGGTGCACCAACTGCATTTTGACCCTCTGGAACGCGGGCTTCGGGCAGGGGGGTGATTGGGCAGTAACCATCACGAACCGATGTCTTGAATACTTCTTCATCACAACCAGCTGGGCTAATGATACCCAAACCGCTGATTAGAGCCTGTTTCACTGTTGCTCCTTGTCAACACGTTTAAGAAAGGGTGCAAAATAACGTATGCAGTCACTTTCGTCAACGAACTATGATGGATGAATGAATAACTTTCCTGAAGGCAAAGCCGTCGTCTACTGCGAAGAGCAGTTCAATTCTACCTATGGAAAAACAGCTCATGGCTTGATTAGACGAACACATCGTTACGAAATCCTAGCCATTATCGATTCGTCGAACAAAGGCTCTGATAGTGGCACTTTGCTCTCTGGAAAAGCTAATGGTATCCCAATCATTGGCTCTCTGAACGAAGCTCCTACCGAGACGACTCATTTTGTCATTGGTTTGGCTCCTGATGGTGGTCGAATGGACGAAACAACTCGCAAGGCTATCTTGTGTGCCATTGATAAAGGCTGGGATATTGATTCTGGTCTCCATGATTTTTTGCAAGACGATAGCGAGATAGTAGAAAAGGCAAGAAGTAATCACGTGACCTTACGTGATGTGCGAAAGCCTCCCCATCGCAAGATGCTTCATTTTTTCTCTGGAGCCATTGAAGATGTTACCTCGACGACGATTGCCATCCTAGGAACAGATTCAGCTGTCGGTAAAAGAACGACAGCTTGGCTCTTGGTTGACGGTTTGCGACAAATTGGAATGACTTGTGAATTCATTGGCACCGGTCAAACGGCTTGGTTTCAAGGAGCCAGTTACGGTGTCATCATGGATGCCCTCGTAAACGATTTTGTGGCTGGTGAGATAGAACACGCAATTTGGACTGCCTGGAATGAAAAAAATCCTGATGTAATCATTGTCGAAGGGCAGGGGAGTTTAATGAATCCTGCCTTTCCTGGTGGATTTGAGATATTGGCTGCAGCTCGTCCTGATTTCATCATTCTTCAGCACGCGCCTGCTCGCAAAGAGTATGACGGTTTCCCTGGTTATCCTGTTCACGACATCAACAAGCAAATCCAGGCAATTGAATTGATCTCAGATAAGCCAGTCATTGCCATTACGGTCAATCACGAAAACATTGCCAAAGATGAAGTAGATGAAGTTTGCGAACAGTTGGCTAGAAAAACTGGAAGAGCGGTGTCAGACCTTCTCCAAGAAGGTCCAGTACCTTTGGCAAAATACCTCGTCAATCACTTTCACTAAGCTTTACATTGCACTCCACATTGCGCTTGCGTTGTTCACGTGCTAAAAAACTCTCTGGAGGACTATGGACGGCGAACAACAAGCATTTCCAAGCTTGCGACCTGGGGGCAGCATCGTATCGAGTCGAAGCCGCCAATTCATTGATGAGATACTTGGCGCTTTGAACGAAGGTGCACGCGACGTTCTCATTGATATGCGTGATGTGTCATTCATCAGCAAGGCAGCAGTTGTTGGAATTGTGGAAATAAGCGAACAATTGGAAACCGAAGGCGGTATTCTCGCCTTGGCCAATTTACGTGGTGTCGTCCGCAACCTAATCTCCCTCCGTCGTTCTTCACGTACACTCAAGATCTTCGATAGTGACTCTCAAGCACGCGCTTTTTTGCGAAAGCGTATCCAAGAAAGAGCATTGGAAGAGAGTCAAGTCAGCGAAGAAGAGGAAGATGAAAAAGAAGAGTCCATTGAACGTCTCGACAAAGTAATCGAATTCCTTGCTGCTGAAGAACCGGCAGAAGTGGAGCCAGAGGCTCCACTTCCGACAGCAGAAGAACTCGCCCAGGGAACTTTTGCCATTTTGTCTGCCTGTGGGGCGCAGCCCCACGATCCCCTGTCTTCTTCTGGGGCGCAGCCCCACGCTTCTGATGAAGATTATGACGAAGAGCCCCTCGCAACGATTACTCCACCGAAGAAAGAGTATATCGAGCCTCTCCCTCTACCTACGCCTGTTGAAGAGGACGAAGAGCAAAAAGAGGAAGAAGAGGTGGCTGCGCCACCTCAGCCACCTCAAAACATTCTTTCAATGAGTGATCAGCAGCTTTCTGCAATAATCAAAGAGCAGAAAGAGCCGCAGGCTGAAACTCTTCCCGAAGAACCTTACGATGAATTGGAAAAAGAAGACGAAGAAGAGGCCGATGAGCCACAGATACAGCCATCTGGACCTGAGACGGTTTTTCCTGTTTATGACTTTGATGCTCTAGCCGAAAAACTTCGTTCTCCTGATCCAAAAACGCGCTGGTTTGCTGCTCGAGGTTTGGGACGATTGGGTGATCCGCGGGCTTCGACCTTGTTGGCTAGTCTGGTGAACAAGAGCAGAGAGTTTCAGTTCATTCGCGAAATGGCACGTATTTCACTTCGGCGACTCGGGCAACCACGTCCCTGAGAGGAGCTACCGTGGCCGATTTTTATCCTTCTTTGACTAACGAGCAGTGTATCGAGCGTATTAGCGAAATCAAAGCAAAAGAGGGTGACAAGTTAGTCATCTTGGGTCACCATTATCAGCGCCAAGACATCATTTCTGTCTCTGACATCATTGGCGACTCTTTTGAATTGTCCCGTAAAGCGGCAGCTTTGAACAATGCTTCAACGATAGCCTTTTGTGGTGTTCACTTCATGGCAGAATCAGCATTCTTATTGGCACCTCCAGGTCGTTCTGTCTATTTACCAGACATTGACGCTGGTTGTCCCATGGCTGATATGGCAGA
>CAZXTJ010000509.1:0-4964 GCA_964643655.1 uncultured bacterium | reverse complement strand
AAGTCCAAAGCCCCTTTAACCGATACTATATTTATAGAAGGAAGAGGTTTTTATGACCCATGCCATACATAGGAACGTGATTTTGGCCCTGTTGACAAGCTTCGCGCTGCTATCTGCTCCGCTATTGGAGGCAAAAGCAAAGAAGGCTGACCCTTCTGTCCAAGAGGTATTCCCTCCCGTTAATGGTACAGTCGTCTTCGTTGGTGACGGTGACACCTTGACAGTCCGCCTCGAAGGAGAAGAGAAGGGACGAATTATTCGCCTCTATGGTGTTGATTCTCCCGAGCTAAAACAGCTCTATGGCCGAGAGGCAAGAGAGTTTACAGCTAACCTCGTGCAGGACCAAGAAGTCACCCTGGAAGTTGCTGAAAAAGGTAAATATGGTCGTCTCATTGCGTTGGTCACTTTGCAAGATGGACGCTGCCTCAATGAAGAGCTCGTCAAGGCCGGTCTTGCTTGGTTCCACCATCCACCAGTCTTTCTCACCTTGCCTGACGATGATCAAAAGAACCAGCTTCACATCTTTGCCAAATTAATGCTCGTTGCCAAATCAGAGAAAAGAGGATTGTGGCGAGGAAAATTCCCTCTTCCACCATGGACCCATCGAAGACGAAAAAACACAGGGCGAACAACAGTATTTGCAACTTTGCGGGGGACGCGTTATCACAGAAAAGGCTGTCCAACACTCAGAATGGGGGCAGATGCTCTCTCTTTGAAGATAGCCAAAGGACGAGGATTACTTCCTTGTGGAATCTGTAAACCTGACGTGAAGAAAGGAACCAAACCTTGACTCGCGAAGAAACTACCCGTATTGCCGATATACCCGCTCTATTAGTCTACCAGAACTCCCCCAAAGAAGCCGCCAAACAAGGAACAGTGCTCTTTTATCACGGTCTCGCTGCCAATAAAGAGACTGGTAAAAAAGAGCTGACTAGCCTTGCGCAAGCTGGATACTTGGCTGTTGCCATCGACAATGTTGGCCACGGAGAAAGACGTTACGAGGACTTTGACCATCGTTTTTCTTCTACCAATCCAAATCTCGAAGCAGACTTTACAGAAGCAGTTGCTGAAACAGCTCAAGAAGTGCCCAAACTGATTGATGCCCTGTGCAGCCGTTATGGAGCCAAAGAGGACAAAATCGCAATCGCTGGCATCTCTATGGGGGGATTTATCACCTATCGTGCCATACAAGTAGACAAACGCTTAAAGGTGGCCACTCCCATACTTGGCTCTCCTCAATGGAAAATAAAAGATAGCCGCAGCCCACATGAGAACATAAATGAGTTCTACCCCTGTGCCATTCTTTCCCAAAACGCTGGTGCCGATGAAAGTGTGCCTCCCCAAGCTGCCCGAGAACTTCACGAACAACTGGTTCACCACTATGGGGAAGAGCCCAACAGACAAAAATATGTGGAATTCGCCAATGTTGGCCACTTTATGCCAGAGCACGATTGGAACGAACTATGGTCCAACGTACTCGATTGGCTTAAAGAGCACCTCTAAATTAGGCTATTCGACAATTTCAATAGGCACAGGCTCAGCCAAATCTCGCAACTCTGGTTCATAATAGTCATATATCCACGATGTAGGAGTCAAAGCTTTGACTGGGTTTCGTGCACGTAAGCTGTACTCGAAGCTCACTGGTCTTCCTGAGACGATGGAAGTGAAATAGAGCGTTATTCTATTTCCAGCCAATGACCAACGAGCTATCTTCCCCCGCTCGACTAATTTCTCTATGGATTTGACTTCCAGAGAAAACCCTGGCGGTATGCCCAAATCGACGATGGTCATGTTAGAAGCACCTGGTCGGTTATAGGCAACCTTAACCTGTGCTTTCAGCAAATCATTGGCTGCAATTGACTTGGCGTCATAACGAAGATCAATGGTCAATGGCTTTTTCACAGGCTTTTTCGTCTCTTTGGGCCAAGGTAAATAATGACTGGCCACAACTTGATAGCAGAGGTTCTCGGCAGCAACAGAAGGCTCTATCTTGACCACATTTCTACCCTTTTTCACTTTGTCATTAAGACTGATCAGGCGCAATACATCACTATTGTCCTTGGTGAAAGTCAAAGAGGAAATCGCTTCATCGTCAGCTAGCACCTTGATTGTTGCTCCATCTTCCACAAGCACTCCAGCTGAAGCGGCAAGTAGTGCTCTTAAACAGTGAATGGTTGACTGAGTTGAACCCCAAGTACCATCCTTGGCTTTTTTGGCAACCAAATAAGCCAGAGCTTTGTTCGCCACTTCGAGTTTCACACCTGCTTTTATGAGGGCATACGCAGCAATGGCCGTTGTTTCGTAAGTAAGAGTATTTCCTCGCGAAGTAAAGGCTCCAGATTCGGAATTTGAGCCCCAAAAGAGCCATTCGTCATCTTTTTGGGCAAGCTCAATGAGACGTGTTACAAATTCTTTGGCCTTACTGTGGTTGGCAGCAACAAGGGCATTGGCTGCCATCCCAAGTGTGTATGCATCTTTGCACTTACTGAGATTCTTCACGAGATAGTCAAGGCTCTTCTGCAACCGTCTGTCTTTTGGGAAAGCCTCTGCCAATGCCCAAGTTATGTAAGCAGTCGTTCGCAGTGAATCGCCTCTTTTTTGGCCAACAGCTGCACCATGACCACCACTCGTCGCCACAAATGCTCCGCTGTTTTTTCTGTCGTCATAGAGCCACTCTCGCGTACGTTCCAAGACCGCACTATCCACATCAGTGACTCGACACATGTCTGCAAACTCCATAACACCATAAGCAGTCAGAATATTGTTGGCTGGTTCTCTGCCAAACCACTCAAAACCCCCACCTGGGACTTCAAAGGTGAGCAAACGCTGATAACCCAACCTGATGAGCTTCAAGGCTTTGGCTTCGATTTTCGGTTTGTTCTTGCCAGTGGCACGTAGATACTGCAAAACGAGCACATTGGGATAGGTGGTGGAGGATGTCTGTTCAAAACAGCCATAGGGTTTACGCAAGAGCCCTTCCAGTCCCTCTATCACCTGACTGAGTGCTCCGGGATAAATTTTCACATATAGGGAACTGGCCCCATCAATCGCTTCGGCTGGTGTTGAAATCTCGTGAGAAACAGATTTGGCCAATCTGCCATTAAAAGTCTGCACGAACTGTTTACCATCTGGCTCAACTTTGATTTGTCGCTCGACAGCGTCTCCCATCTCTGAGCCAAATGCCTCGACAAGGAAAGGGTGTTGTCCTGGTTTGAGTGCTTTGAGCCTAAACCTGACTGCTCTTACCTGCTTTGGAGCAATGGTCAGTTCTTGCGTTTCATTGCCCTCCAAAGTGAACCAAGAAGCTTTTTTCACCTTTAACCTGACACGTTGTTCTTTTTCCAAATAATTAAAAATAGTCACAGGTATGGAAACCTGATCATTTTGCGTCAATGCGAGGGGCGCATCTATATCAACGAAAAATGGCTGAAAGACAGGAATATGTTTAGTCAGTGCCCCTAACTCACCTTTGATAGATACTGCCGACGCCGAAAATCGCCACTGAGTAATGGAATCAGCAAGAGGTATGTTCAGTTCAGCACATCCATTACCATCTGTGATTACCTGTGGCTGCCAGAGCAAAGTCTCTGGAAAATGCCGTCGTACCCGTGATGGAGCTTTCAGTCCACCACCATTTTTATGACTTCCGCCATTTTTCGGTGCTGACAGAGGTGGGATTGCGCTACTGAGAGTGCCATTAACACTGCCCAACAAGGACTGCACTTGGCCCCCCGTAGCCGTTAAAGCAGCAATGGAAACAATAGACAAGAGGCCTATAGCAACAGCACAGCCAGCACAAGATATAGTTGAGTGCTTCTCTGTTTTGAGAGCATAGTGACGAGCACGAAGTATACAAAGAAGATTGATGACCATGGTAAAGGTAATGAAAAGTTGCAGTATTGTCGCTTCACTAGAAAATGGTGGCCGGCTAATCCAACGAAAGGGACCGGCCTGCATTCTGTTGAAAACACAACAATAGGCCCAGGCAGTTCCAGCGACACATAAGGATGCATAAATGGCAGGCGTAAGCTGAAAAACAGAGCGTAGGCATGTTCGAGAAGCTGATACCTCATTTGCAGCTAGACGTTTTTTGGTCCGCCACAGACCCAACAAACCAACAAAACACAAAAACATCGCAAAGATGATGTAATTGGGACCAAGCTTTTTAGCGAAGTGCTCACCCCCACTCAAAAGTGTAGCCATCACAAAACAGCCGAAACCAATGAACAAACCTTCGGCAACTATGCTGTTGAATTGATTGGCAACACTCTCTTTAACACCTTTGATTGGTCTTTCATATGGAGCACGTAATGAGACGAAAAAGAGGACAATGAGTAACATCAAGGCGATGGCGTAAACTGCTACAGCCAATTCACCAACAATCTTTGCACTAGAGGTATAACGACGAGAATGGAATTCTTTCAGCAATTCCTCATAAGGTTTAGAAAAAACGCGACCTAATCTATGTTTACTACCTCGTGCCGACCCATAATATAGTTCAGCTGCCATCGCCGCTTCGCGAGAGACAACTGACTCGTCGTCAAAGACTTGCCCTGCAGCAAAAGGAATAGTGCCCGCTATCTGAAAGCTCGGCTTCAGAAGTTCTTTCTCTATTTCGAAAAAGACTCGTTCAAGACCCGGTCTAGATTCCTGCAAGGCAAAAACTGCTTCATCAACGGCTGCACAGCCAAGAGCAGCCAAAACACCTTGCCCCTTTTGGTTTGTCACTTGGAGTGAGAGTTTTGCTTTTTCAGCAGGACGATAACTTTCCTTGTCCAACTTTGCTGATATTTTCAGCTCCTGGGCCTGACGGACCTGAATTACTCGACGAGAAGAGAACACCTCGCCTTTCTCTCCTAGATAAAATGCTCGTATCTCTAAAGTACCCGTCGCTCCGGCAGGCAGATCTACTGAGACTTTGCCCTCACCTTGCCTGACGTCACAGGCTGTACTCAATATGACCT
>CAZXTJ010000508.1:0-5058 GCA_964643655.1 uncultured bacterium | reverse complement strand
TGCCCATGTGTTCACCTGTGAAGGCGTCAGTAAGACCATCAAAAACCATGGAGTCGAGGGCTTTGCCGTGACCCATGTTTTTTCCATAACGACCAAAGTCGAGGAGGTATGGGGACTGACTCATGTTTTCCATACCACCAGCAATGATACAGTCTGCATCGCCTGCAGCTATCATTGTGGAAGCGAGAGCAACAGTCTTTAGACCAGAACCGCAGAGTTGGTTGATGGCCCACGCGGGGGTCTCATCAGGGATACCAGCGTTGCGAGCAGCTTGGCGTGCAGGACCTTGGCCTTGACCGGCTTGAAGGATACAACCCAGCAAAACTTCGTCTACTTTGTCAGCTGGAACTTTTGCACGTTCGAGTGCTTCTTTGATTACGACAGTACCCAGTTCGTGGGCAGCTTTCTTTTTTAGTCCGCCACCAAAAGCACCAATGGCTGTTCGGCAAGCACCTACGATATAAGTGTCACGCATTGTCTTTTTTCCTTTCGTGTCTGCAAAGGCACATTAGATAGTCAAACCACCGTCAACGCTCAGTACGTGACCTGTCACGTAAGCTGCATCATCAGAACCGAGATAAGCGAAAGCAGCTGCGATGTCTGCTGGTTCACCAAGTCGCTGAAGAGGAGTTTTGCTCTTGAGGCTATCGAGGATCTTCTCAGGAACAGTTTCCATCATCTCTGTCATTGTGTAACCGGGGGCAACAGCATTTACGCGGACACCTTTACGACCGAGTTCTTTGGCCCAAGTGCGAGTCATACCAATGACGCCAGCTTTGGTGGCTGCATAGTTGGTTTGGCCAACGTTGCCATAGAGACCAACAACGGATGTTGTGTTGATGATGACGCCTTGGCCTCTGTCGCGCATTCTTTTGCCAGCTTCGCGACCACAGAGGAAAACACCTTTGAGGTTTACGTCGATGACTTTGTCCCACTGGTCGTCAGTCATTTTGTGCAACATGGCGTCGCGAGTGATGCCAGCGTTGTTGATCATAATGTCAACGGGACCGAGATCTTTTTCCACGTTGTCCATGGCTGAGGTAACGCTCTCTGAGTTCGTTACGTCAACAACATAGGTTTTTACTTCGCCACCGAGGTCGCTCAGTTTTGTGCGAGCTTCGACGAGTTGATCTTCCAGTACGTCCCAAAGGGCCACTTTTGCACCTTCAGCAATGTAACGTTTTGCAACTGCAAAGCCAATGCCTCTAGCGCCGCCAGTGATGACTGCTACTTTGTTTTCAAGTTTCATAACGTGTCTCCTTCTGTTTGGATACAAAAATTCATAAAGTGAAAGTTGTTTTCGATGGAGGATTGTATCAATTTTATTTTGCAGGTGCAACAATAAGTTGCAGAAAAGCAAAATGGTCTTTGGCGGCAATGACTGATACGATGATAGGACGAACAAGTTGAGAGAGGTGTTATCTAATGCGGCAACTAGCAGTATTGTTGCTATTTTTAATTGTGTGCTCAACGAGCAATGGCCAGTTGAGTGAACGAATTGTTGCTTTGCAAAAAGAGAATGGTCTTTTTGTCATTCCCAATGATGATGAACTGCTGCGCGTCGAGAGGCTTTTCGAAAGAGTTCTCAGAAGAGATGATTTTGCTCTAACTGCGAACTCGTGGGCCAAAGAGGGGATGTTATTAGAACGATTGAACCTTCCAGGAGCAAAAGGTTGGCTCCTTTCTGAAAAAGAGGATGAGCAAAGAGGCAGAGGAGTCTTTTTTATCAAAGATGGTGAAGGCAAAGTCTTTCTGCAGGCACCTCACAGCTTTTTTGACAAAGGGACAGGATTGATAGTCTCTTCCCTTATCGAGGAGAACGATTTTGCAGGGGCTGCTTGGAATACTGTTCCTCGTTATGCTCTACAGAACAATTATAAAGGCCCTGCTGACACGCAAGCCCATGACCGAAACTATTTTGTAGCTTTTGCGCGAGCATTTGCTCGTTGTCGAAAAGTCTCCCATTTAGTGCAGCTTCACGGTTTTGCTGCTAAGAAAAGAAAAACTGATGCTGGCAAAAGGGCTGGCGCCATTGTCAGCGGTGGCACGAGAACACCCAGAGCTCTTCTCTTTACAGTCGTCGTGGCACTCAAACTACGCTTACCAAAACCTGTCTTGCTCTATCCTCTAGAAGTGAAAGAGTTGGGAGCTACGAAAAATGTTTGTGGCTCCACTCTTAGAAGATTGTCACACAATGGCTTCGTACACATTGAGCTCAATGGTAATCTACGAAAAGAGCTTATCACTGACGCTAAACTGAGAAGTAAGTTAGCCAATGGATTGATTAAATATCTCAATTGAGGTGAGTGAACTACGTTTTCCAATCGCAGCAAAATATTAAAGACCTTTTGGTTTCTCCTAGCTTTTGCTCTCATGACCTCCAACTGCCTCCTTTGGTTTGCCTATGACAGTTTTCAGGGACTGGTCATCAAAGAAACACAATCAAGGTTAGTCGCTTTGGCAAGCCTTGCAGCTCAAATGGTTAGCTCTGATGTGGAAGCTCTAGAGCTACTTGGCGACGAAAAGTTGGGACAAGCCCGGCAGACTCTACAGAAGAGTATGGCTGACACTCTGCTGACCTTTGCTCAGTCACATCAATTGGCCACAGTACTCGTGCTGGATATAGACAACAATGTCGTGGCTTCGACGAGTGAGTTGGACGTCCTTGGTGCCAAACCTGCTTGGGCAGTCATTTACAACGAGCAGATACTTTTGGCTTGGCAAGGCAAGGCCAATGCAGGGCAGCCTCTCAGCGAAGATGAGCTCATTGTCCAATGTGCTTTTGCTCCTGTTGTTGACGAAAATGGTTTGGCCCGTGGAATAATCTGGGCCGAGGCAGATAGCGATTTTCTGCGAAGAGAGAAGCAGTACATTCGTCGCCTCTTTTGGTCCATTGCCCTAACTTCTTTTCTCATTCTGGTTGTTGCCGGATTCATTTTCAGAAGGCTCGTAATCTCATATCTGGAAGCAAGTGACGCAATTGCTCACACGGAGCGTTTGTCAGCCATTGGCCAACTGGCTGCCGGAGTAAGTCACGAGATAAGAAATCCACTGAGCATAATGACCACAACTTGCCAATATTTGCGTGGCGAGTTGGAAGAGAAGAAGGATGTAGGTGAAGGAGAGCTGCAGCTCGTTGATGACGTTCTTGGTGAGATTGATAGACTCAACGGCATAGTCTCTCGTTTTCTTGCTCTGGCCAGGCAGCCATCTTCTGATGAGAAGGTGGAGTCTGATTTGTCTCAGGTCGTAGCTGATGTCGTTAACCTCGTTGAACGTAATTTTTTGAAGAGGGGCTTGGAGCTTGAGACAAAGGTAGCTTCAGCGATGCCAAAAGTGAAAATGGCTCCTGAAAATGTCAAACAAGTGCTGTTGAACGTTGTTCTCAATAGTGCAGATGCCATCACAGAGGATGGTGTGGTCCAGATATCTTTGCTCCCTCAGGACGATGGTGTGCTCATAACCCTTCGCGACAATGGGCCTGGATTTACTGAAGAGATCCTCGCTCAGCCCTTTGAGCCATTTTTGACTACCAAAGAGACTGGAACAGGCCTAGGATTGTCCTTGGTCAAAAATCTGGTTGATGTGGTTTCTGGCAAAGTAACAATATCCAACTTACCCGACCAAAAGGGAGCACAGGTGCAAATTTGGCTTCCTGGCGTCCTAGAGAACGAGTAGAGAGGAACTATCCTCCATGAGGATACTTGTCGTAGACGACGAAGAAAAATTTGCTCGCATATTGGCTATGAGCATTAAAAAAGAGGGTCACGCTGCCTTTGAAACGAGTTCTCCTTATGAGGCTCTCGAAATGGCTAACAACTCCCCTTACGATTTGGTTCTCAGTGACATTCGTATGCCCAAAATGGATGGTCTCGAACTCATCGAGTCATTGAAAGAACGTTTGCCTGAGGCAGATTTTATCTTGATGACGGCTCACGGAACTCTGGATAGTGCCATTGAAGCCATGCGTATGGGAGTCAGTGATTATCTGCTCAAACCTTTCAAGACAGAACAGCTACTTCATGTCATCAACCGCATTAGTGAGGGAAGGCGTCTTCGGCGAGAAAACCAGCTACTGCGCGCAGAACTTTCCAAACAGGTTGGTGAAGTAGAGCTCGTAGGTAAGAGCAAGTCATTTCAACAAGTGACTGAAATGGCAAAAAAAGTGGCTGCTTCTCAAGCTACCATCCTCATTCGCGGAGCTTCAGGTACTGGCAAAGAGTTATTGGCTCGTCTCATTCACAATCAATCTTCTCGCAGTGAATACCCAATGGTTACCATCAATTGTGGTGCTATACCCGAGACTTTGCTGGAGAGTGAACTCTTTGGTTACGAAAAGGGAGCTTTTACAGGGGCCATTACCCGCAAAAAGGGGAAAGTAGAATTGGCCACTGGAGGTACTCTTTTTCTCGATGAGATTGGCGAACTGGCACCAAGTTTACAAGTAAAACTCTTGCGGTTTTTGCAAGAGAAGACATACTTCCGTGTTGGTGGCATCAAACCGCTGACAGCCGATGTGAGAATATTGGCAGCCACCAATCGTGATCTCGAAGCTAGGATGGCTGAAGGTGCCTTTCGAGAAGACCTCTATTATCGGCTCAATGTAGTCAGCCTCTCATTGCCTTCCCTCAAGAAAAGACGTGACGACATTCCTGATTTGGCTGCACATTTTTTGGCAAAATACGGACGCGGACGTTTTTCGCTGACAAAAGAAGCAATCAGTGCCCTTTCAGCCTATGACTGGCCAGGAAACGTGCGCGAGCTAGAAAACGTGATGGAAAGAGCCTCTGTAGTCTGCGACACAGGAGAAGTCACAGTGGGTGATTTGCCCTTTACCGCTGATATTGCTGCCAGCGGCGGTGGTCAAAGCGATGCCCTTTATTCACTGGACGTACCGCCTGAAGGTTTTTCCCTCAACAGACTGGAATATGTAGTCATCAAAAAAGCGCTCGAGCAGGAAAATGGAGTGAAGACGAGAACTGCTCGTCGTTTGGGTATTACACGGCGGCAATTGGATTCAAAATTGAAGAAACACAAGCTCGAGTAAGTGACCAGGTC
>CAZXTJ010000507.1:0-5070 GCA_964643655.1 uncultured bacterium | reverse complement strand
CTTATTATGTTCGTCTCTAGGACATGACGGTTTACTCGTTGGCGGGAGCTGGCGGTGTTCCCACAGGTATGTCGAGTCCCGTCATACTCGACAGCAAGGAAACGAGCCAAGTTTGTAATCCTTTGATAGTGATGACACCAACGAGAATTTCATTCTGTTCTTTAAATTCTGATTCAGTTGACACTTTCGCGCCACTGGTAACTGCCATTTTCGATTTCAACTCTTCGAGAACGACAGAGAGTGACTGGTGAACTTCAGACACTTTAGCGCCCGGGAAGGGTACTATCATAGTCTCTTCTTCTAATAAATCACCAGGCAGAATCTGATAGGTCGTTCCGATGGAGCTCATTTTTTCTATTAGTTCTTTATATTTTTCCTCCAAGTTAAAACTGGCCAGCCTCTTTCCGTGAGGTGCCAACAAAAAAGTAAAGAAATCTGTTTCTTCTTTGACCGTGTTTTCGAAGCCTTTCCAGTCAGCTGATTCAAAAAACGCTGGTCCTGTAAAGGTGTGTTTTTCCGCTATTTTGTCAGCAATGTTAATCAACCCTGTCTGGTCACTCGCTAGCAACATCAGATCATCGGCTGGGAAGAGATAGTGCATTCCGCCAAAGGGTAGAGAGATGTGCCCCATATAGAGGCCTTTGTATTGCTGTTGAGCAAACTTGACTTTCATAGCAGAAGCTGGGACGTCCATCTCTGTGCCACTCAGTCCAGTGAGGCGCTGGCGAAGCAGACGCATACTCTGTGGGGGGAACTGAAGAGCCAAAAGGAATTTGGACGAAGCCATAGGTTTCTCTGCTGTCATTCCTACCACTACTCTGCTTGGCAGGCGAGAACCTACTAATCCACGAATCAAGGTTGGTGGTACAGGCGTCTGATAGTGTTTGAGGGCTATGTCCAACAGTTTGAGCATCGCCTGACTAGTTACACCGATAAGGAAATCATTTTCAGGTCGATGAAAGCGTGCCAATCGGCGCCAAATGCGTGCAGTAACGGTGGGCCTATGTTCACCTGTCGTTGCTTTGACAGGTTTTGTAGTCTCGAGTTGTTTGATTTTGGAAACTGGCTTGCGCGCTACATCGGCGTGCGGAGGTGCGTCTCCAGGACGCAGAGCGTGATACTCTTTCAGAAGAGCCGTAGCTTGCTCGTAATTGTTGTCCTCCATATGAATGCGGGCCATCAAGTCATAGAAAATTTTGAAATTCTCTTTATTGGCTTTCACACCACTAATGCGTGAGTATGTCCGCAATGTCGTCTGTAGACTGTGCAGGGCAAAGAGTCGAGACAATCGTCGAGCTATGTCCTTGTTGTCTGGATCGTAAGCCAGGGCATGCTCAAAGGCGCGGATGGCATCTTTGAATTGCCGTTTTGCCAGCAAAACCTGACCAAGGTGTAGGTGGAGCTCACTCGTCTCAGGAGAGAGGGCGAGAGCTTTTCTGATATAGGGTAGTGCCTCATCATATTTGCCCAGTCGGTAGAGAACCCAACCTTTAGTATCAAGGAAAGGCGCATTGGAAGGGCTCAGTAACAAAGCTTCGTCAACCAATCGAAGGGCTTCGTCAATATTCCTGTTCTTCTCTGCAAAGAAATAAGCCAGGTTATTACGAGCAAAGGCATTTTTGGGATCTAACCTGATGGCTTCTCTGAAATGGCGAACAGTGGGTTCGAATTCATCGAGATCGTAATAAACGGAAGCCAAATGGAAATGAACATCTGCTAAATCGGGTTTTGCAGCTACAGCTTTTTTGAGCACTTTTAAGGCATCTTGGAGCATACCGTTACGGTAATAGGCCCAACCAAGAGTGTCCTGAAGGTAAGGATTGTCAGGTTTAAGTTGGTTAGCAATGCGTGCTTCGCGTAGTGCTTGTTTGAGGTTGACACCTAGAGTCGAGTAAAGGAAACTCAAGTTGTTGTGAGCTTGAGCGTTGGTGGGATCGAGGGCGATTATCCTTTTGTAGACCAGCTCTTCGAACCAGAATGGTTCAACAGTGTCTTTGGCCTGATAACGTTCGTGAATGTCGACGTAAATGCCTGTGACTCTTGTGAAGAGTTCGCGATTACTCGGCTGCAAAAGAAGGCATTTCTCAAACTCAGCAGTCACCAATTTGACAAATGTTGCAACATCAGATGAGTCCAAAATTTCGAGGTAGAGACTGCCCAATACGTAATGCAATTGGCCATCTTGTGTAGCCAAAAGTGATGATTTTGCTAACAAAGCAAGTGGTGGTGTAGCAGAGGTTTCTCTTACTGCACGGAGTCGCAAAGACTGGGTTGCAATGGCTTGCAGGAATACTCCCCAAGCGTTTTTCTCGTAAGTTTCTTTGATTTTTTTTGCCTGCTCATTGATGGCTTTGACGAGTTCATCGTCTGTTTTCAAAGGGGCTCGAGAGAGGGAACATTTGCGAACGAGCAAATATAGTTTGCTCAAATCGAGCAGCTCTTGAGTCAATTCTTTACCTGGTCCAATTTTGCCAAGCCAACTAAGAAGCTGGTCCACTCGTTCGACGGGTTTACCTGTCAGCCGCTCTTTTCGATAAATCTCGAAGACTTCAATGAAAGCACCAAATTTGCTTGCATTCTTCTTGAGGTTGTTTGCCAGGTATTGTTGTAAGAGTTCTTTGTTCTGAGTGGGAGTGAAACGCGCTATGGAAATGCCAAATAGGCGAGCTTCTGTTTTGATCAGGTCGATATAGAAGGGACGCTGTGCACTCTCTTCAGCAGAAAAAGCGGGAGCTGGGTATGAAGCGACAGCAAAAAGTATACAAATGGACGTTACAAAAAGTGTATTCCGAGAGGGCAAGTGAGACCTCCTGCCAGGAAGGGCGTTTATATTAATGTTATTAACTGCTGATTTGAACTCTAACACCTGTATAAAAGGGGTTGCAAGTGACAAAGCAGCGGAAACTACCGTCACTTTGTAAAGCTGTGATAGCATCAAGTTGGCTTTTGTAAAGAATTAGACTGGAAGGTTCAGATTGACCCGTCGCTTCATCCTTACTGTTGCACTCGTAGCAGCTGCTCTCTGGGGGATCTTTGTCGCCTTTCGCTTTCGTTCGATGACAAGCCATCTACGACGGGATTATCCGGTCTGGAAGATGTGTCAGGCACCCAATGTTCATCGTCGACTACTTTGTGGGGGCGCTGACAGA
Source organism: uncultured bacterium (assembly GCA_964643655.1). Taxonomy (GTDB): domain Bacteria; phylum Muiribacteriota; class UBA6191; order CAZXTJ01; family CAZXTJ01; genus CAZXTJ01. The sequence goes on along the minus strand of CAZXTJ010000507.1, from coordinate 1,921 downwards.
GCCATCTATTTCGTCCTCTGCAGAGATTTAGCTCCAGGTCGGCTCTTTGCATTGGCTCCTGTAAAAAAGCACTTCGCTGCAGTTTTGGCAGCACGAAAACCTGGTAATAACAAAGTGCCACCTGCAAGTGGATGTTATTATGGCAGGTTTAAAGGTCCTTCTGAGGTTCGTACCTTTTTTCTCTCGCTGACCACGGGGTATTCAGTACGAAGTCTACACCGTGTGCCTTTGGGTCTCTCTTCTTTCCAAGGGCGAAAGCTACGTTCTTTCTTGCACTCACCAAAAGATCTTCAACACAATCTGCTTCTTTGTGGCGAACCCTTCATCCATGATTTGTTTCCTGACATTCTTTGCATTCGTGAGTATCTCAATAATGAGGACACACAAGATGAGCAGATGGTAGAGGTCATCAAATCTCGTTTACGAAAAAACAACAACAACTCAACTCTGCAGATGTATTTTCTCGGTTCTTTGGCAATCAAGAAATCGTCTGCAGAGACGGAGAAGACCATGAATGGTGTCTTGGCTCCATTAATGAAACACGTGAACAAGCATGGAGGATTGGTTGTAGCACTTTCTGCTAATTTTGATGGCAAGTTAGATGGTGTGACTGGTCACGACTTGCTTTGTTATGGTCCCAAGGTACGCAACAAGATGTTCAAGAATGTTGATAACATTTCTTTGGATGATGTGACATCAACTCTCAGTTTCATCATTGGTGTACCACAGCCTGCAACTTGTTTAGGCATGCCTATCTCCAATTTGTTAGTCGAGCACTTTGGGCGTAGGCGTTTGACCTATGTACGTCAAATAGAGCAAGAGAATTATCAGCAGCTCGATGTACTCATTCAAAAACGATTTACGGAAAGTACGCGAATACATCGAAAAATTGTTCGCGGTCTATTGGGAGCTGAAGACAAAGAGGCTGATTTTCTTGCTCAACGACGTGAACGATTACGCAGAAAAGATGTTCCTCTCTTGCTAGAAAAACGAGCGAGAGAATTTGCCCAAAAAGTTGAAGAAACAGATAATCAGCGTATTGGTTGGTCAATACTCATGGGAGTGCCCATCTTTATGCTCTTGCTCATAGCCTTTTTGTTTGCACCAACTTGGTGGCATTGTCTCTGTTTTGGTTTCTACCTATTGTTCTTCCAGGTCATTGGCACAGCCGCTTTGCTGGAGCTCGATTCCTCTCTCGTTTGGTCTGCATTGGAGCCAAGAGGCTTGGTGACGACTTGGGCCAATCCTGCTCTTCTTGCTTTGGCTTTGACTCTGTGGTGTTTGGCTGGAGGTAAATTCAAATGGAATGGCCCCTCTAGCCTCAAGTCTTTCTATGTGGTTTCTTGTGCAGTATTATCCATTCCTCCCTTGTATTTTTATTTGTATTTTGCAGGTTCTGCTGTTCAGCAGGCTCAATGGTGGATGTGGGTTGGACTTTCTTGTGCAGAATTGTCAGCCTTTGTTGCGCCTATTTTCTTAGTGGTAGGAATGTTGGTTACTTTTGTCTCTCGTAGAGGAACAACTGTGAGAGCTGATGGAGGTTCTTCGTGAGGTTTTTGTCCCTGCTTTTCTTGTGTGTCAGTTTTGCTATTTTTGCGGGGGCGCAGTTTTTGGGGGCTAATGGGGAACCTTTTCACGTTGAAGCTGTGTCAGGAGAGCTCTTCGAGTGTACAGAAGTATCAATCGATTTTTCAGCCAATGGTCCTTTGTGTTTGTGCACTTATGATTTCACTTTCCAAAATCCGCTTGCTCATTCTGTTACGGCCACATTCAGTACGAAACTTCCCTTTGGGGCTGGAGCTCTTCTCTTCGAACGCAAAGGCGGAGCCGTCAGGCAACAAAGAAAATTGTGGAATAGGTTTTTGGCTGATTTGCCAGCAGTTGGTGCAAACAGTACAGTCTCACTTCGTTTGTCTTATGG
>CAZXTJ010000506.1:0-5182 GCA_964643655.1 uncultured bacterium | reverse complement strand
CCTGAGGACCAAATTCTCCATAATCGAGCACTTTCACATCTCTTTTGTGAGAGATGGAAGTAGTCTTTTTGTGATGATGGCAGCCAACAAAAAGTAGCGAGGTAAACACGAGAAGAGTAATGAGAAGACGCATTGGACAAAGACCTTTCCTCTCAGTTGAAGGGAACCATCTTCATTATAAACTGTCCAGCCCGTGAAATGGCCTCTTCTCCTTCAGGTAAGACACGCGCCATGAATTGCCACACATGAAAAAGGTCTTCACCAATGTCCACAGTGACCTCCACTCCAGCCTCTCGAGCTTTTTGGGCAAATCTAGTCGTATCGTCGAAAAGCACTTCATCGGTACCTACTTGCAGAAGCAGGGGAGGCAGACTGGTGAGATCAGCATAAAGTGGAGATGCCAAAGGCAAGGTCCTGTCTTGTTCTCCAAGGAAATAGGAGGCAAGTAGATGAATGGTTTCAGGCCATAGAATGGGATCGGCAGTGGCTCTCTCAGTCAAAGAGTCTCCAGTACCAGCACAATCAAACCAACCAGACATTGTCACTGCAGCTTTGGGCATGGCCAGTTTTTCCTTCCTGGCAGCCAAAAGCGTTGAAATTGCCAATCCGCCTCCAGCTGAATCACCTACGACGACAACTTTGTCAGGTGAGTGTTTCTCCAGGAGCCAAGCATATGTCGCCAATCCATCTTCCATCTGTGCAGGGAAAATATGCTCTGGAGCTAGTCGATAGTCGACTACGAGAGCACGACCGCAAGAGGCAGAGCAGAGTCGCGAGACCAAATGGCGATGAGATGAAGGTGATCCTGCCACATAACCGCCACCATGAAAGTACAAGATGATTGGGCCATCGTCCCTCGTGGCTTCAGTCGCAACCCACTCACAGTGAACTCCATTGATGGTGATTGGATCACTTCTCGTTCCCTTTGGAGCAGGGAAGAGACGTGCGAGTCTGCTCATATGTTTGCGCATTTCTTCCACCGACCGTGAAGGATCGGCTTTCTGCTTGCGCAGCCCCTTACGAACAAGAAGGTACTTGGCTGAGAGCATCAGCGCATTTTCAGGCTGTTGTCATTGACGCTGTAGCTAATGTCCTGCACGAGTTGATAAAGATCAGACATCGTATCCGTACCAATGGATTTATCAATGGTTTTGATCTCTTTACCTTCAACACGTAAGTGGATGAAGATATCATCTTCACTTTCAACATAGGGAAGAGTCAATTCAATGAGCATTCTCATCATGGCTGTTTTCAACCAAGAGTCCTTAGCCAAGTTGATGAATGTATTAGCCTTGGCAAAGGTGTCTCTGTTTCTGACGAGATAGCGCATTTTTTTGAGAATGCCATCAATCCTATTCCAATCAGCTGTTTCGTTCTCTCTTTCTGCAGCTGCTTTGATAGCATCGATTGCATCCCTCGTCTCTTGAGGGAAAGAGCTGTAACCATAAGGCCTCAAAGGTCCTTCATCATCATCATTGAAGGAACTATAATTCGGTGGAGGAAATACCTGTGCTGTCTTTGCCAAAGCAGCCCATAACTTACAATCTGGAACCTCTGCTCTAAGCGCTTTGGCCAAGATGGTGTCTGGTATGGAGACAGTCAGACTGATATACAAACCCTTGGTTATCTTGGCTATTTCAGCGGGATTGCAGAGTTTTGTCAGTCTTTCTCGACCAATAGATGCTTCGAGTTGTTGTAAGTGGTCTTCTATCTCAGAGCGTCTTACTTTTTTGTCTCTATGCGTATAGGCCATAACAGTAGTTAATCCGCCAATGGGATTCCACTGTGCATCCGTTGGGACAACGGTGTAGCAGGTTCTTTCTGATTCCTCTTTGGCCCAACCATAAAAGAGACGCCATGCTCCACGTTCAGAACGCATGGGCATGACAAACCGTTTGGCCCTATCTAGTTCATCGTATGATACGGCACGGTTTTCACTGACAAAAGCGTTGTTTTCGAAGTTGAAGACTTTGAGACCAAATTTGAAGCGCCTTCGTTTTCCTGATGAGACGTTGCCACCCTTGAACAGTCTGACAACAGGACGTTTCTCCTCAGGTTTGTCTAGATAAGCGGCTGCAAGAGCCTCAGCAGGTCGAATGTCACTGAGGAAGATTTCCTTGGCATGTTCTATGGACTTTAGTGGCAAGTTTGCTTTTAGAGACTTCAATTTCCACGTAGCCTTCATGATTGCTTCATAGGCCTTGACCGCTTTTTTATTGGAGAGATCAAAAATGAAGTCCCAGGTGAAAAGGCTATTGTCATAATCAGTTGCCGACATCTTTAAGATATCTTTACCAATCAATTCGCCAGCAAGATTATTGAGTAGTTTCAGGCCCACGAATTCGAAGGGAATGGTCTTTTCGATATCCCAGCCAAAACGAGAGCTAAGATTAATGTTCTTGGATTTGTCTTTGATGGCAGTAATACGAAGGCGAACACGATCTCCATACAATCGTAGAACATTGAAGCGACTCGAGCCTGCCACGACATAGCTGACTCCAGCTGCAAAACGGATGGACGATGCACCTTCAAGGAAGATCAGGTCGGCTGGCGTTGGAATATTAAACCCTGTCGAAGCCGTTAGGTTGACAGGAATGGAGACAAAGTCGCCAGTCTCCAGTTCAAGAGCTTTTTTAGCTGTAAGAGGCATCTTGAAAGGTGTATAAGGTAAGGCTTTGGCAGCTTTCCACTTGGAGCGAAACTGTCTGGCAAAGATGATTTCATGGCCTGAAGAGAGATTGAGATAAACAGGTAGCTTACCCTTGATAGTTTCCAGTATTTCACCAACACTGACACCCGATTTGAGTATGTAGCGGTCTATCCTGGTGTGATAACCATCTTTGTAACTTGGCTCGAGCTCCCACTTGTATTTGGCTGAAATGGAAATTCCTTTGGCCAACTCAAGATCAACGAACTTCACATCAAAATCAAGGTCAGCATCCATGATCTCACGACGAACGCGCTTGATCATTTCTGAAGCTTCCACCTCTTCTACAACAACGTCTGTCAACGCAGTGTCACCAGTTGTCTGGTTGTCTAGGTTTCCTGGGGCACGGCGTACGTGCTCGAAAAAGAGTTCCTCAGAAACTTGAGCGTCACGACCAGCTTTGCTGAAGTTATCGATAGCAGTCTTCAGTTTTCTGTAGCCAGCCATATCTCCTGTAGCCAGTCGTTTGGCCAAAGTCGCCTTCAAGGTTTTTGTCAGCTCACGACCAGGTACTACCTTTTCCTTGGGCAAACCAGCTTCAGCCGCCAAGTCTAGGCGAGCTTTGAGTAGATTGTCATATTTCACTCCCAGTTCGAGAACCTCATCACGCAAATCTGGTCGATTGGCGCCTATGGCTATGACTTCACCACTAACACCTTCATTAAAAGCCCAAGGGCTACCATCCTCTTGGGCAATATTGAGTTCTTGAGGTAGAGCCAATGAGTTGCTCAAAGGAGAGGCTTCGTTATTGATAAAAATCTCTTCACGGAAATGAACGAAATACAAAAGGCGAGTGTATGCACGTTTGAAAACATAGGGATTGTCCATATCGGGTTTACCATCGAAGGGAGGCGGATCGGAGGCCCAGAAATCATCCTCGTCGGGCTCGTGCTTTTCATCCCAAGCTACTTTTGAGAGGGCGATGATGTCATCCATGAGCAGTTTTTTCATTCGGATGCCCAGACGACCTAGCTTGTGTTTGTTGTCCTCTAGATATTGCAAAAACTCGAGGACGACATCCCTTTGTCTTTTGGCACGACTGCGAGTCAGGCCATACCAAGGTGTCATGGACTGATGAATTCTATCTAGGTTTGGTGATGAACGGCCAATCTCCTTTTGCCAAGCTTTCTCGAACTTCTCCTTTTCGGCAGCATAGGAGAGCTGAAGGGCATGAAGACTGTCATCTCTTTCTGCTGGACCAGAGAAGGTCAAATAAAAAAAACTCACCTGTTCAGGTGACATTTCAGATAGTTCCAGTCCACCAATTCCTGCTTCAAAAGAAGGTGGAGTACCTGCTTCGATGATTTCCGTGCCGGCAACGTTGTTTGCCTCTTCGTTGGCAAGATTAATGGCGCCGTCTTGGCTGAAAAGAAGGGTGTTGGAGAGTAAGAGGCAACTAATGAGGATTATTATTTTGTGCCGTTTCATGAGACCTTCCCACATACGTATTATAAGCTTCACTCCTATATACGTATCGCGGGTATCGTCTGTTTCAGGAAGTCCGTCTGTCAGGACGATAAACTGTGTACCATTTGTCACGTTGACTGTCGTGCACTGAGATTTTTTCCAAGGTGCAGCGAACATAATGACTATTGTCTTTTGTAAAAGAACGTTCGCAGTAACCACATTTGGCAGCCAAGGCACATTTGGCTTTTTTGATGTAATCCATGGCTTTACGGCGACCAAAAGCTTCGAGTCTGTTGAATGTCCTTTTTGTCACGCCTTCTTTGAAAGTGAACATTCTGCCCATTTCGTCTTTCAATTTGACGTGGATGGTAAAACGTTTGGTGTCACTTGAAGAGGCTGCCAGAAAGTCAAGTCCTCCATGTTTATCTGCCAGGTAATTGGCCCAAAAACCTGCTACTACCAGCAACAAAAGGAAACAGACTCGAGACTTATTCTGTTCAGACATTCTATTCTCCCCACTTTTTCGTACTCGATTTTCAGAAGGAGCACCTTGGTACAAAAAACTTGCCGCTTTGCGCAACATTCTTGCACCCTTCTCAAAAACCGGTCTACCATCTCTCTGACTTGAGAAGTCGTTCATTTTTCGCATGTGGCCCGAGGAGGAAACTACATATGGGTCGAAAACAAAAGTTAGGCAGGGGGGTAGCGGTTGTCGGTGCCGGCATGTCTCACTTCGGCATGTTCCCCGAGATGGATTCAAAAGACCTCTTCATCGAAGCTTTCAAGGCAATGAAAGGTTCCGTTGACAAAGGTTTTGAAACCAAAGACATCGATGCTCTCTATCTTGGCAACTTCACCAATGACTTTTTTGTTGGCCAATCTCACTGGGGACCAATGATCTCCGATGTGATAGGTCTCGCACCTAAACCTGCAACTCGCGTAGAAGGAGCTTGCGCCTCATCAGCATTGGCATTCCGTGAGGGGGTATTGGCAATAGCTTCTGGAATGTGCGATATGGTCCTTGTTGGTGGAGTGGAGCAAATGTCCAAAAAGTCCACTGAAGAGGTG
>CAZXTJ010000505.1:0-5248 GCA_964643655.1 uncultured bacterium | reverse complement strand
TAACAACGACCGCAAGCCAGGCAAAACTCTTCAAGGACTTCATAAGTTTCATTCTGTCTCCGTCGCGAAACATCGATAGCAGCGAAAAGGAGAGTGAGTGCAATAAAACCACCGACAAGACCACAGCTAAACTTCAATCTTCGTCGGAAAGTACTCACTCGATTGTGTAAGGCTTTTACATCACCATCATTGATTAAAAATGCACTGACTTCATCCTGTTGGTTTTCACCACGGGCCAACAACTTTGTTACTTTGACTTCGCGGTTCAATGAAGCCAAGTGTTCAGTGAGAAAAGTGCCAGCAACTATGCCAAGGGCAACAATGCCTGGCAACAAAGCGATGAGCCATCGAAGTCGCCAAAGTCCCGTTTCTTTGTCTTCACTATATTTCTTTGGCCGTGGAGGTGCGATTGCACCAAAGGGACAAGCTTCGTGACAGAGATGGCAGTTCACGCAATGGTCTTCAGGAATCTGCACCTTTCTCTGACTAAAGCGAGAGAACCAGCGGAGCAATACAGAGTAGGGGCAGAGATAACGACAATAGGGACGGGCCACAAACAGGCCAATCACCAGAAAGACAAAAGCCAAAATCCACTGCAGCCAATCACCAGACAAACGAAAGACTGCGATAAAGGGATCGTAGCGACAGATGATAAATCCTAGTCCATTTACAGCAAACAAAATGGCAAAAGCAAAATAGATGTAAGGCAAAATTCTTAGGCTTCGGTCAGCGTAAGAAGGAACTTTTTTGGGATAAAGAACGAAGAGATCTTGAAGAGCACCCAGTGGACAAGCGGAACCACAAAAGACTCGTCCGAAATAGAGAGCACCCAGTAGAGGCAAGAAAAAGACAATCACTAGAATGACTGAAAGAGGGACAGCTGAATTAAAAATTGCTGCTGCAATGTTCTGTATTGAACCGATGGGACAAACACATCCGGCTTTTAGGAAACCCAAAAAGACGAGTGTGAATATTGAAACTGCTCTCACCATATTACGCTGACGGGAGCGATATAGAGCGACGGTTCCTGCCACCATAGTCAACAAGAGAAGTGTTAATCCAAAGATTGGTTCTCTAAAGATGGATGGTTCAGCTTCAATATGTTTGGGCAGTTGATAAGTCGTTTGGAATTCAGGGCGAGGAAATCTATCTTCGAAGGCAAGACTAACACTGCTGCACAAAATGAGCAGAAGTAGTAAGAAAGTCATCCTGCGAAATGAAAACACCAGAACCAATTATCCTCTCTTAATGCGGTAGAAAGCATCTGCCGGGCAACTGAGGGCAATAGCGCACTCATTACAACCAACACATAAATCGTGGCGTACCTGAAGATGTAATGAGGCATTCCCATAAGTTGCACAGGACTTCACACAGCGAGCACAGCCCATACAAAGGGGTTCATTGATTGTGTATTCAAAATAAGGTTCTTCAATGAAACGGCGATTGATAGCACCTGTAGGGCAGAGTTGATTTTCTGCTGCTGTATCTAGCTTCTTGGCGTTTTGGATGAAATAACCACTACAGAGATCACAATAACCACATTGCTCAAAGGCGTGAACACACTTCACGGCAGAAGGTTGTAAGACACATTTTGTGGCACAGTTGCCGCATTGAATGCACTTACGCCTGTCTAGTTGCCACAATACATCACGCTTCTTTCTCGAGCTCAAAAGCCAAAGGCCTGAAGCCACAGAGAGGCCAGTCAAAGCCGAGCGAATGAACTTTCTCCGACTCAATTCATCCATATTCACCTCACTCTCAAAATCAAATTGGCATGTTTGACCAAGATATATACTTGTCCATTGTCATTGGCAGCAAAATCGTAGGTGAAGTCTTTGCTGATTAAAGTACCCGGTTTTACGAGAATTTTCGTCACGTTGCCTGCAGGTGAAAAGAGACGGCTTCTCACCATTCCCTTTTCCAAAGTAACTACAGTGCCATCAGGCAATATCTTCATTTTCGCTGGATTGCAGCAGCCTATGAACTTCACTGATTTATTGGGTTCCCACATAGACAGATAACGACCATCTTTGTCATATCTCTCCAGTCGCCTATGTCCCGGATTGGTCACCCAGATTCCATCATCACCATCTGCGCATAAACAGAAATAGGGACTAGGAATGACAAAGCCTCCATTACCCTTGCTCTGCCAAAGTTCTTTGCCTGCAAAGTCATAAGCTAATACCATTTTGTGAGCGCAGTCAGCCAAAAAGAGTCGCTCTCCAGAAATGGCCAAACTCGTAATCAAGGAACCTTGTTTTAATTTGATGAAAGGTACATTTTGAGTATTGTTTTGTTTCAAGTCCAATTTGAAAACAGAGTCAGCTGTGGCGCTATAGAGGACATTGTCACTAAGTTCCAAGGCAGTGACAGTTCCGGGATGTTTCATCTCATTCAGGGATTTGCCGTGCTTGTTTACGTGATGGAGTTTGCCCTTGACGGCTATCCAAAATGTCCCATCAGGAGCAAGGCAAAAGGCTAGAGCCTCTGTGAATGGAAGTTTGATTATCTCTTGAGCAAAAGAGTAATCGACAGTTTGCACATCACCCTCTGCCGCTGTCGTTTGTTCACAACTAAAAGAAAATAGAACATAAAAGAGCAGGCCAAAACTGACTAGAAAGGTGAGCGCCAAGGCTACCAATTCTAAACTTTTCTTCTTATATGCGTTCTTTGGCGACATCTATACAGATTGCTCTTTTCGCATCACGTAACAATAAATACCCATCAACGAGCACCAATGGACCCCAGGCATCTGGACCTTCCAGAACCTTGAATGAACTCAGTTTGGTGAACTGTTCGTTTCCATAACGATAGATGAACAATTCACCGTCATCTGAGAGGACAAAAAACTTCCCATCAGCGTAGATGAAAGGGCCAAGACCAAACTTCTCTTGACTCAATGCGATGAACTTGGACAAATCATCAGGTGAACAAGAGGCAAAACGTTCACGGCGTGAACCAGCATCTTTGGGCAAAACTCCGAAAAGCAAACCATTGAGGAAAATAGCGCTTTGCTGTTCCAGAGAAAAACCTTCTTTGGGTTTGAAACGCTGTTTGATGGTGGCTTGAATATCTCCAGCTCTTTTGCTCAACTCGACGATGACACTACCGGAGCCATATCCGGCGCAGGCAAAGAAGCGTTTTTCGTCAATGGCAACAGGTGATGGTGCAAGGACAGAAGGTGCCCACTTGGTTGTCAGAAAACGTTTTTCTCCAGAGAGGGAGACACCTACTAAACCACCTCGTGCAGCGTAGACATATGTCTCTTCACCAAGTAGTTTCATCTTGATGATTGATGAGTGTGACATTGTCATTTCGCCCTCGTTGGGGCAAGTCCACAACGTTTCGCCACTCTTTACTTCTCGCGCAACCATCAGAGCTTTTGGGCCAGCAGGTGCAAGTATCACTTTTTGGCCATCTATGATTGGACATTGCCCGGCATACCATTGTGGAACTGTGGTGCCATATTCATCGACGAGGTCACTAGTCCAAAGCAGGGAGCCGTCAAGGCGATTGAGACACATTACATGTGCTTTTGGACCAAGTGTGATGACAACATCGTCGTTTACGGCAGGGATGGTTCGTGAGCGACCGTGATTACGTTTGATTTCAACCTTGTACCAACGGCGCCACATCTCTTTGCCCGACAACAAATCAAAGGCGCGTAAACAGTCAGCTGTCTCTTTCTCTAAATAGTCGAGAAAATAGACAGAGCCAGCAAAGACTGCTGGTGCTGCATGTCCTTCACCTAACTCGATTTGCCACAATCTTTTTGGACCTGCTGGAGGAAAACTGTCTATCAAGCTTGGTCCGTGGAGGCAAACATTGCTTTGGTCGGCACCACGAAATCCTGGCCAATTAGCTTTTGTGGCTGTAGCAGAAGGGACTGTCTCGAACTTCTTGAAGAACTCACCAATTTTGACCTTCCCTCGGCTTTGGGCGATTTCTTTTGGCACTTCATCCTTACCGGGCAGGTGTTGTTCGAAAGCAATGCTCTTTTCATCAGGAGCAAACCACCAGGAAAAGGAAAAAAAGGCGAGACAGGACATTAGAGTCCCTACGATGATAGGGACAACCGTCAATGCCAAAGCCTCTTTTCGCACAACTACCGCTTTCGCGCCAGGGACTCATTGAGAAATTCCAGAAAGTCTCTACTCATTCTATCTTGGCTGAACTGCTCGAGCACATTCTCTCTGCCCTTTTGGCCCATTTTTTTCAACTCTGCACCAGAGTTCAACATCTGCTCCAAAGATGTAACGAGCCCGTCGTCCTCATAAAGGAGTCCGCCACCAGTCATTTCCAGCAACTCGGGGAAAACTGCTGAGCGCGGCAAAACAACGGGTACAGAGGCTGCTAGCGCCTCTATCACATACAGTCCAAAAGCTTCTCCATAGGTGGCAGGTACACAGAGGAGAGACAGAGAGGATAAAAACTCCATTTTTTCTTTTCGTGAAATATTGAAGCTCCAGGCCACATCATCTGCGTAACCGCTCTCTATCAGTCGCTCCTTCATCTTTTCCACAAATGTTTCGTGGCCAGGAACCAATGCTCCAGCAAGTTTCAGCTGCAAATTTCCAATTGATCCTTTCTCCTTCAAAGTTATGAAAGCATCAATCAGTGTCTCCAGCCCTTTTTTTGCTATCAGCTGGCTCAGGAAACCTATTGTGGGTCTCTCTGGCGGTTCATTAATGGGGAAATCAGCTAAATCCATACCATTGTAGACAACAGAAATCGCTCCAACAGGGAGCTCTAGGCGTTTTCTCATCTGCTCTGCATACCATTGACTCACCGAAAGGAGCCCCGACGCCCTTCGCGCAAGCTCTCCCAAAATCTCCCAAGCTTTACTCCGATGAGGTTCTGGGAGCTCATCTAGAAAAGACTCCTCACCTTGCAGGGTACAGAAGACAGGTACGGAGAGCTCATCTTCGATAAAAGGCGCAAGTCCCAGCAAGAGGGCATTGGATAGGCAGATGGCATCAGCCTTGGGTTGTTCTTTCAGCCAATTGACGAGCCTTCTGATCTCTTTTTTCAAAGGTCCCTCAGCGCCACGCAAGGTGTCCACAGTGAGTTCACCCAAATCATCTGGTGAGGTCATTCCAGACATCTTGGCTGCCCCTTTGAGCAATATTTCGGAGTCAAAAAGTCGGTCCACCCAATCAGGTGTATTACGAAAGAGCCCACTTTTTTGCTGCAGATAGATATTTACTCCGCCCAGGAAGATGGGGGCCACGTGGGAAATGGGTGACTC
>CAZXTJ010000504.1:0-5357 GCA_964643655.1 uncultured bacterium | reverse complement strand
CACAGGTAGTTCTATTTGGGCCAAACGACGATAGGCTGTCACTGCTTCTTGGCGTTCGTCATCATCTCTGTCTTCTCTATTGAGTGAATAATCAATGACTCCTTCTTCATCCATTATTCCTCTGACGACTGCCAAATATTCTTTTTGAAAACCTCCAGCAGCCAAGGAGTCACATAATATGCGTGTCGTATTTGATGTGAATGCAAAGAGTAAGACCCCTGAAGTTGGTCTATCCAATCGATGAATGGGATTGACCATTTTGCCCAATTGGTCGCGCAGAAGCTGCAGCACATATATTGCTCCACGTTCGGCAAACTTGGTTTTATGGACGAAATACCCCGCAGGTTTATCAATGACGACTATATGTTCATCCTCATAGAGTATGCCCAGAGGAGGGAGAGCTGAGCTGTCCATTACTCCTCGTCACCCACTTGTTTCAGAGCAAATTCCACGGCCTTGATCAGCGGTTCAGCTGAGATGGGTGAACCCACGGCCTCTTTCATCCACACGTCTGGAGTCAGTCTTCCTTGTGCGCACATGCGCTCCATGTCTTCACCCAAGGAGTGTTCTTTGAAATAGTCTTCCAACTGAAAGGCAATCAACCTACCCATTGGGTAGTTGGGTAGATATAAACCACAGAGTGTCATATGGGCATAAATGGCCAGCAATGGACATCCTGGTCGGCCATAATAATCTTTGAAATATTGGTCCCAGATGGAACCTGCGGCTTTCACAACAGCTTGCCGAATATCACTTGCCGTAGCATCTTTGTTTTCTGTGAGCCACTCCCAAACGAGAATATCCATTAGCGCTACGGCAGAAAGTTCCCTCGTGCCATTGAAGAAGTCGATGACTCGAAGCGTCTCTGCCTCATCATCGTTTTGGGCTAAATCCAAAACTTTCATATCCCTTCCTTGGAAGATGAAAGCAAAAGCTTCGGAGAAGGCTGTATTGGGTATTCCAGCCAGTGAGCGAAAGTCGCCATAATTTGCAGAAAAGAGTTGTTCTACATTGTGTCCCAATTCGTGGATGGCAATGTTAAATCCTTTGTAGTCCATGCCGCTCTCTTTGATGCGTGTTCTCAAACGAGCTTTGTCTCCGGCAAATGCTGGAGACATGGCATGCCCTGAACCACGAGCTGGATCTACACGAATATGGGAAGAGAGAAAGTCTACACTCTTTTGGCCAAAACCGAGGGAGCTAAGAATTTGCGGTAACTCCTTTTCAAAGGACTCTGCATTGGGAAATCGTTTGGCCACCTTTTCGTCCAATTCCCTTTCACTCATTGCAGCCCGACTCTTGAACCCGTCATACCAGATGTCAAAAGGCTCGAGGGGACGGCCGAGTCTTTTCTCTACCATTTTGGTCATTGTCTCAACGACAGGAGCGGCTAGGACTTGGCGTAAGAGAGTCTCCACACGTTCCCGTGATATCTCCAACTCCATGGCAAAAGAGCGGACAAGGCGAGTTGGCGTATCTGGATAAAAAGGATCGAGAAGCTGGCTAGCCTCAAAGAGTGCTTTGAGCTTTTCGTAACGAATATCCGCTTCTTGTTCACTTTCAGATATGGGTTCTCCGTCCACCTCGTTGGTCACGGGATTCCACTGGTGTGTCTCATCATTTATGACACAAGCTGGTATCTCTTGGCGGACGATACGTTCACAGACGGTTTGCACTATCCTCTGTTTTTCCGTTGCTTCGTCACCTGCTCCATAAAGGGCACGTATCTCGTCACGTAATCCCCAATGAGAAAGCAATCTGCAGCCGGGCCGAAATGGTGTCATCCCTGATTTATCAACAACATGATCTAGATGGAGGTTATAGGCCGAAACGTAACTCTCTGCTGATACACGAGCATTGGTTACTGCCTGCCACACCTCAGCAGGTACTCTATGAGCAAAACGACTGACCAATCTGGCTGCCGCCCATTGTTGACGAGATAGATTGTCACCTTCGGCAAATAATTGGGCAGGTGTACGGTATTTGAAATTGAGCAGTGCTGTGAAGGCAACTTTGGATTTGAAGAGATCTTCAACGAGGTGGCTGCCTGGATTTAAGGTGGCCAAGAGTTTGTCTACAGGAAGAGACTGCTCTCTTTCTTCATGCAAAGGCTCTCGTAGTTCAATGGAAGCCAGTCGTAAAAGACCATTCAATCTGTCTAGGTAGTGATCCAATCTCGCAAAAAGAGCTTTACGGTCATCACCTGTTACAAAATTGTCGAGGCAGAACTCTTCTAGCTCTTCGGCTGTACCATCACTTTCACGCCAAAGTGACTGGACTTGCTCTACTCCACGTTCAGCACGCGTCTTCTCTTCCTCGCCATATTTCTCCACGAGTTTTTCCACGATGGGGTGGCACATTGGCAGCTCCTTTCGCCGCTACATACTTACCACGTCTGGTCCAGAAAGTGGTCCACTTTGGGTTCAGTAAGTGGACAACCTTGGGCTGACGAGATTTGCATTTGGCTCCTAGGCGTGATTACAGGATTGGCATAGGCTTTGTTATTAGTGGGCTGAAGTTAGGCAACAATACTTATCTTAAGGAGATAGAGATGAAAAGAGCGCTAACGATTTCCCTAATCCTCTTGGGAATGTTTTTCCTGCCTCGAGCTGCCCAAGCCGTTGAACGCGGTTACACAGGATATGAGGGTTTTGATGGTCTCACCATGAAACCTTTTCACAAATATCCAGACTCTTACACTTATGACAATATCAAGGAGTTTTACGCAGAACGGCAGGGATTGGCCGAAGAGCTAAAACGGCAACGTATAGATCGCATGCGAAACCGTTATGGTCATAAGGATTACAACGAATTCAAGCCAGGCCGTTCCAAAGCAAAAAGTCTCCAAAAGCGTGTTGCCAAAACGAGCAAAAGGGTGCAGAAAAAGGCAAGACGCACTCTCAAAAGAGGTAAAAAGGCCTTACAGCGAAAAAACAAAGCCGTCGTGAAAAAAGCCAAAATCACAGGAAAAAAGGTGAAGAGCAAGGGTGGCAAAGGTGTTCTCGTTGATTTGGCCATTGCTGTTGGTCTTGGCATGCACAACGAGATGAAGGCTGGTGCTTCTGCTGGTGAAGCTGCCAGTGCAACATTCGCCTCCATCAAGGAGCCTTCTTTCCTTTTTGGCCACTTACTCGGTGGTGCTGTTGGTGCAGGCATAGGCTCAATGATTCCTGTCCCGGCAGTTAGAGGTGTTTTGGGTGGTGCCCTCAAATCAGTACCTGTCATTGGTGGCGCAATGTTGGTTGGTTCCTTGGCTTCTGAAGCAATTTCACTGTGGCAAGATGGCAATCTCACTTTGGGGAACTTAATGGGCAGCGTAGATTTCATCGGTATGTCTGCTCAGATTGCTGGCGCCTCATTGGGCGCAGCCCTCGGCTCAGTACTCATTCCAATTCCTGGTATTGGTTCCATCGTCGGCGGTATTGTTGGCGGTCTAGCTTTTGATAAGTTGCTCTCTCTGTTCAGAGGTAAAATAGAGAGCATTGGCCGCAAGGAAGTGGCTAATGCACCTGTGATGAATAGTGTCATTGCTGCTCCTGAGGCTGCACCAGCAAGCCCTGTCGAAAGTGATTATTCTATCCACGAGGCAAAAGATGAGATGGAGAGCGCTTATCGCCAGTACGTCAAATCTGTTGGCACAATAGATGAACAATCAGCCTTCCAGACTTATGTCAGTGCAAAGGACAACTTCCAGGCTTTGATGAACGGTGCCGTCTCGAACTAAAGATCATAAAGTTTGATTTTGTCATAGAGAGTACGCAGAGCAATTCCCAATTGTTCTGCTGCTTTCTTTCTATGGCCATTGTTGGCAGCAAGAGCTTGGCGAATGGCCTCTTTTTCAATGTCTTTCAGTGTGCCAGCAAAAAGGGATTTGCCCTCATCTTTGTCTGCATGAACTGCCCCATCGTTTATTGTGAGGTCCTCTGGCCTGATGGTCTCTTTTTGGCAAACAATGGCAGCCCGTTCTAGCACATTGGCCAGCTCACGTACATTGCCAGGCCAAGAGTAAGCCTGAAGTTTCTCTACGGCAGTCTCTGTGATTGTTAACTTTGGTCTGGCCAAACTTGCTTTCAGGTTTTCCACGAGGTGTTGCGTCAAGGCTATGATGTCTTCGTTTCTCTCGCGCAGCGGTGGTAATTCGATGGGGAAGACTGCAAGACGGTGGTAGAGATCTTCACGAAAACTTCCTGCTACCATAGCCTCTTCAAGGTTTTTATTAGTGGCGGCAACGAGACGCACATCAACGTCAATCGTTTGACTGCCGCCCACTCGTTCGAAGCATCTCTCTTGCAGCACACGCAAGAGTTTGACTTGCAGCTCTGGTTTGAGTTCGGCCACCTCATCAAGAAAGAGTGTGCCTCCGTCGGCCAACTCAAAACGTCCACGACGTTTTGCCGAAGCACCTGTGTATGCCCCTTTCTCGTGACCAAAGAGTTCACTTTCTAGGAGCTGCTCTGATAGGGCAGCACAATTTACTGCAATGAACGGCTCTTCTGCGCGGGGGCTCATTTGGTGTATGTAGCGAGCAGCAACTTCTTTGCCTGTTCCACTCTCGCCAACAATCAAAACTGTGGATTTTGTTGCAGCTACTTGCTCGAGTTTGGCCAAGATTGATTTTGTTTTTTCATCACGAGCCACGAATATTGCAAGCCGAGCTCTGTTGACAGCCCTGTATCCTGCCTTTTGTGCTTTTAGTTTCTGTCTTTCTATTGCCCTTTTAGCCAGCATACGTAACTCAGCAGGTCCGCTGATGGGTTTTTGTAGGTAATCAAATGCGCCCAGTTTCATGGCTTCGACGGCTGATGAAACTGTTCCATAGGCTGTGAGGACGATTACTTCCGTGTCACCAAAGTCTTTGGCAATGTGGCGCAGTAACTGGCGGCCATCCATTACGGGCATTTTTATGTCTGTGAAAACGAGATGATAGCGTTTTTTTTGCAGCAAGGCCAATGCTTCCTCGCCATTGACAGCTTCTGATACATCATATCCTTCGTCTTCCAAGACTTCAGCTACGAAGCTGCGGATACCCTTTTCGTCATCTACGACGAGAACTCTGGACATCACGCCTCCTCATCTTCTTGGGCTTCATTTCTGGGCAATTCCACACGAAAGACTGCACCACCACCAGGGTGATTTTCAACTCCAATGGAACCACCGTGGCCTTCGACGATACGTTTGGCCACAGTTAGACCGAGACCTGTGCCATGAACTCTTCCCGTTTGAAAAGGTTCAAAAATGTGACCTGCTGCATCTGTGTCCACACCGGGCCCATCATCTCGTATCTCAAAAATGATATTTTCTTTCCCCTTGCGCAGGGAGACTTGCACCCTACCACCTGTTGTAGAGGCCTCTATACC
>CAZXTJ010000503.1:0-5364 GCA_964643655.1 uncultured bacterium | reverse complement strand
ATAACAAAATGCCACCTTCGCCGCAGCTAGTTTATGAATGTGACAAATGTGGAGCCAACCTCCAAGTCACGTATGACTATGAAGCACTGAAGAAGAAACTGACTCCTAACTATTTCAAAAAAATCGAACGTAAAGACGTATGGCGCTATATTGATTTGTTGCCCGTCTCTGAAGACTCACCCAAACCTCCTTTGACCATTGGTTGGACACCCATCTATGAAGTCAAACGACTAGGTAAAGTTTTGGGCCATGAAAATCTCTTCATCAAAGATGAGTCACGTAATCCTTCTGCCTCTTTCAAAGATCGTGCATCTTCTGTTGCTTTGGTCAAAGGTCTCGAGCTCGAAGCTGATGTCATGACTGGTGCTTCCACTGGCAATGCTGGTTCGTCAATGGCTTGTTTGGCTGCCTCAATGGGGATTTCTCCCGTTATCTTCGTACCAGAGAAGGCTCCAAAGGCCAAAGTCGCTCAGCTACTACTTTTTGGTGCCAAAGTAATGGCTGTTCGTGGCACATACGATCAGGCCTTTGACCTCTGTCTCGAGGCCACGAAAAAGTATGGTTGGTACAACCGCAACACTGGTTACAACCCCTATACACGTGAAGGCAAAAAGACCTGTTCTTTGGAAATCGCAGAACAGTTTGGCTGGCAAGTTCCTGACGTAGTGGCCGTATCCGTTGGTGATGGAAACATCATTTCCGGTTTATGGAAAGGTTTCACTGACTTGCACGCCGTTGGTCTCATCGACAAACTTCCTCGTTTGCTGGCAGTTCAGTCAGAGAAATCAAATGCCGTTGCCCAGGCTTGGAAAAAAGGTCTAGGCAATGTGGAGCCAGTTTCGGCTACGACTATTGCTGACTCGATTTCTGTGGACTTGCCCCGCGATGGTCTGGCTGCACTAAATGCCATCAAAGAGTCCAAAGGTTTTGCCGTGGAAGTTTCTGATGAGAAAATCCTCGAAACCATTGGTGTCTGCGCTCGCGAAGCAGGTGTCTTTGGTGAACCTGCTGGTGTGACAGCTGTTGCTGGTGTTGCTCAGGCAGTCAAAGAAGGTTTGCTCGAAGACGAGTGGAAGGTCGTTACTGTAATGACCGGATCAGGTCTGAAAGATGTTGATTCTGCACTCAAAGCCGCTGGTGAACCAACTAAAGTCGACCCAGACCCAAGCAAGCTGCAAGAAGTTGCTGACTTGGTCAAGAAATGATTGAAAGTAGGACAAGGTGGATATAAGAGAACTAAAACCACTCCTTCGAACACTCGTGGGTGAGTTGGAAGAGGCGGTGCCTTATGCTACAGCTTTTGCTGCTACCAGTTATGGTCGTTCAGCAACTGTGGATACACGCAATCGCCGCGTGTCTTTTGCACGGCCAGTAGCAGGAGTAGTCTTTTCTGCATTTACAGGAAAACATTTCATTGAACAAGCAACGAATGACTTTTCCGAGGAAGCTCTGCGCTTGGCCGTCAAAGAACTTCTGGGTCACTGCCAGGCAGCTGGAATTGACAAAAACTCTGAAATGGTCATCGCTCCAGGTGAAGAGCTCGACAAAGAGTATTTCGTTGAGGTGCAAAAGGACCCAACAACTTTGTCCCTCGAAGATATGCTCGATAAAGGTGCTGACACTCGTGAACGTATCTCGAAGTTGTCTCCGCGTTTCACCACTTGTGGAGTCACTTATGGCTACACGACACGCTGTGAGCTCTTTGTCAACAGAACAAAGAGCCTCTATCAAGAACTGCCTCGCTGGGATTCCATTTGGTTCGGAATGTTGGCAGACAAAGGAGCATCAATCATGGCCCATGGCGGTGACAGCCGACCAGGTGGTTATGAGTTGATGACATTTGATGAAAACATCGCAGCTCGCAAGATTGCGAACTACGAAAAACTTCTTGGTGCTCCACGTATTCCCAATCCAGGAATGCATGATTGTATCTTCTCTCCAGGTGTTGCTGGATTGACGGCTCATGAGGCTTTTGGCCACGGAACAGAAGTTGACATGTACCTCAAAGAAAGAGGTAAGGGTCATCAGTTTAGAAACAAACGTGTGGCAGCCAAGGGTGTGGACATGCTCGATTCTCCAGCACGTCCTGGTCTGCCTGGTTCTTATTTCTTTGACCATGAAGGCAATCTCGCCGCAGAAACGAAGATTATCGATGATGGTATTCTCGTTCGCGGTTTGACTGATGTAAATTCAGCCATACGCCTAAACTATGAGGTCACGCCAAATAGTCGTCGTCAGGACTACAGTCACAAAGCTTATGCTCGGATGACAAATACATTCTTTGGTCCTGGTGAGAACACTCTCGAAGAGATGCTCGAAACCATAAAACATGGATATCTCGTTGGTCTGCCAAGCAATGGGATGGAAGATCCAAAGGGGTGGGGTATTCAGTGTGAAGCCTCTCTGGCTCGCGAGATAATAGATGGTGAACTTACTGACAACTTCTTCACTCCTGTTTGCATCACTGGCTATGTGCCTGAACTGTTAGAGTCCATCACCATGGTGGGTAAAGACCTACAGTTTTTCACCTTGGGTGCTTGTGGCAAGGGTAAGATGAAAGAATTCGTTCGTGTTAGTTATGGTGGCCCATTCCTGCGCCTCAAGGCTCGGATAGCCTAGGACAGAGGTGAAGAGAATATGACAATGAAAGAAATTTTGCAGGAAAAAGAAGCCCTAATCAAAAAAGCTCTTTGTGAAAATGAAGCAGTTACTGCCTGGACTCTGAATACGAGTGAAACCAATCGTGATGAGATCTATCTCATAGGCAAAGAGGTAGAGCAGACTCGATACATCCAAGAAATGGTTTTCTTCGTGGCTGTCCTTGTCGACAAAGAAGTCGATGGCGAGATGATGACAGGTAAAGTGGCTCGCTCTTTCACTCCTGAGATGACGGAAGAGGAAATCAAAGAGCAAGTGGCTGAAATGGTCTTTGCTGCTGGTTTGGCTCTCAATCCTCACTTTACTCTGGATGAACCACGAGACAATGGTCGAATGTATCCCAACCAGGATCATGACATCGTTTATGATCGCAAAGCAGCCCTCAAGGTTCTGCGCGAGCGTACAGTAGCTGCCGTAGACAAAGAAGAGGGTGTCAGGATTGCATCTGCTGAAGGTTTCCTCACTCACAACCACAATCGTGAGACCAACTCTTTGGGCTTGGAATACGAGTGTGATACCACACGTATCACTTATGAACTCGTTTTACTGGCAGGTAAGGGTGACGACGAAGTAGAGAGCCATCTCATTCGTCATGAGAGGATGTTGGACAAACTAGAGATGGAAGAGACCATCGCTCGTTACGCCCAATATGCTCGTGACAACATCAGTGCCGGTTTGCCCAAATCAGGCAAAGCCAAAGTGATTTTCACTGAAGAGGCTTTAGAGCACTTCTTTGATTATTTCACCATCAAGTCCATGGCGCCTGTCATCTACAACCAAATGTCAGATTGGAAAGTTGGCCAGAAAATAGTCGAGGACGTGGAAGGTGACAAGCTGACCCTATCATTCGATCCTGAACTAGAAGGCGGATTGAGTACGACAAAGTATGATGAGTCTGGAACTTTGCTCGAAAAATTCACTTTCATCAAAGATGGTGTTTTTGAAAAGATGGTAGCTGATAAACGTCATGCTGGATATTTATCTGTACCAACAACAGGCTTTGGTTCAAATCTGGTCATTGAACCAGGTAACAAGTCCTATGAAGAGTTGTTAGTGGATGATACTTATATCCTCTCTCGTTTCTCTTCATTTACACCAAACAAGTTCACAGGTGGTTTTTCTGGAGAGATAAGAAATGGACTCCATTACAAAGATGGAAAGTTCACTCCTATCAAGGGTGGTTCTGTCTCGGGAAAACTACAAGAGGCACTAAAAAAAGTGTATCTCTCCAAAGAGACCTACCAGTTTGGTCGATATCATGGGCCAAGATACATCAAGGTGCTCGACGTAGACATCACTGGCGAGTGATCTGTTAGGGGGAGGCCTTTAGTGCCTGGACTATTGACGACTACTGGTAGTGCTGTAACGACGAGCCCAATTGTCTGGATAATTGTTGTTGTCTATCTGATGGGCATGCTTGCCTTGGGTGTGTGGGCAAGCAAAAGTCGCATCAAAGACGCTGATGATTTCATGGTTGCTGGTAGGCGTTTGCCCTGGTACATCTTGGCTGCTACCTTGGCTGCTACTGAAGTTGGTGGCGGCAGCTGCATGGGGGTAGTGCAAAAGTCTTATGGCAAGTGGGGCTTGGGCTCTGCTTGGTATATATGGACAATGGCCATTACCTTTGTCATCTTTGCCATCTTTGCCCCCATGCTGACCCGCACCCGTTGTCGCACCATCCCTCAGTTTTTTCGTGAACGATATAGCGACCGTTCTGCCATACTGGCCTCCATTTTGATGATAATATCACTCGTTGGATTGACGGCTGTGCAGATGATTGCCACTGGCAAAATCATTCAGCTAATGACTGGGATGGCTTATGTTCATGCAGTCATCCTTTCTGGAATAGTGGTCATTTTTTATACCTACATGGGTGGTATGTGGTCAGTCAGTTTGACAGACTTTGTCCAGTGGATATTCATCGTCGTTGGTATGGCTGCAGCCATTCCTTATGCCCTGTCAAAGGCCGGCGGATATGAGCAAGTGATGGCCACCATGCCTGTAGGCAAACTCTCTTTGTTCGAAGGGATTGGTGTGGGCCAGATTGTTTCCCTCGTAGTCATCTACTGCACCAGTTTCCTCGTTGGCCAAGAGGCCATGCAAAGGCTCTATTCAGCCAAGGACGAGAGCAACGCTCGTGTTGGCGCTTTGGCAACATCTGGCTTTTACGTGCTCTTTGGTTTCATTCCGCCAGCTTTGGGTATCATCGCTTATTCAATGGCTTCTCAGAATATCATTAGTAAGCAGGTTCTCGATGCTGCTGGTCGGGATGGTATGTTGCCTCTCGTGGCTGCAGTTTGTTTGCCTACAGTTTTGACTGGAATTCTCTTTGCCGGTCTCATCTCAGCCACAATGTCATCTGCCGACTCTGATCTTCTCGGTGCAGCATCTATCTGGTCAAACGATTTGGCACCAATTTTCTGGGGTGGTGATGGTGACACTGCTCTCTGTATGCGCAGAACAAAGATGGCGGTGTTAGTCGTTGGTTTGGCAGGAACCATCGTTGCTTGTTGGCAACCAAAATCCATCATCGACATGCTCAAGTTCAGCTTTGGTTTGAGGGCTGCAGGACCATTCTTTCCATTCCTGTTGGGACACTTCTGGCATCGAGGTTCCAAGCTTGGTGCTGAAGCTTCCATCCTTGGCGCAACAGCACTCATAGCTTATCTGAAGATAAAAGCCATTGAACCATGGGGCATAGACCCT
>CAZXTJ010000502.1:0-5365 GCA_964643655.1 uncultured bacterium | reverse complement strand
GTATTATCCTCCGGAAGCGCTAGACTAACATGTCCACCAAAGTATCGGCAATTATGCGATTTATCATCAGATTGTAGGGGTAGCAAGCAGTTGGATTAATGGGACAGAAACATTTCACTCTGTAACAGCATTCCCGATATGAAAGTCGTTTTGGGTGCGAAACCCAACATTGAAGCCCTTTTAAGAGAATGGCAGAGCTGTTGCTACGACAAAATGCGATGAACAGCTATTTTGGGATTAGGAGATTAATATGAAGTTCCAAACTGTTGCAGCCTTGCTATTGAGCCTACTTGTCGCGCCCTGTTCTTATGGTGCAGCCCCTGAAAACAAGACCGAGAATACACTCATTTCCATTACATTCATCAAGCAGGTTGAGGGTGACAAAGATAAGCCCCCCCTTTACGAGGTGCTGCCTGAGGAGAATGCGGAGGTCATCAAAGCGAGACAACTGATGAATAATGATGCTGCTGATTTCATCAGAAGCCTCCATCAAGTATCGCAAAGCCCCCATAAAGAGCTCCTGGTAGCCCTAAAAAAGGGGGGCAACTATGCTCGCTGCGGCTTACGACTAAAAGGGGGAGCAAAGATTACTTCCTATCCAGAAAGGCCCTATGTCGTTGTTGCACTAACGCCAAAGTCTCTGAGCCATACTTTGCTCCACGAGGGTGGTCACGCCCTTCATCATCAGTGCCTCAAGGGCAAAGAAGGAAAGGTGATTTGGAAGGCACCGACGCACACGACCTTTATGGTCTCTGATAGAACGACGGCTCTTTTTGAAGGATATGCTATCCACTTTGAAACAATGTGGGCTCATTTCACGAAGGTTCAAAAGACTAGGAACCACTATTTCCACTAGAACAGCGCTTTTGGAACCAATGTGGGAACACAATCAGAGTTCTACTTTCCTCTGCGCGACATGTGGAGCTTTGCTCAAACTTGGTCCCGCTATCAGGCCGTGCGCGATGGGATGACCTGCTTCGCAGGGATTATTGATGGCGATGACTACCTCAAAAACCAATTCAGTCCAGATAGAGACCGGTCTAGATTACGCACGGGAGCTCAATTCATCGCTGCCGAAGGTGCCGTTGCCTCATTCTTTTTCTGGCTTTCCACATCTAGGGCAATCAAACTAGGTGCCCAGCCAGGCCAAGGATTTTCGCAAGCAGGCATAGTCAAAGCAGAAATCGAGCTATTGGCCGCTTTGAAAAAAGCTTGTCAGGAAAAAGGGGTCAATGCCACGGTTCTTGATGTCGTTGAAGCTCATTACGCGCTCTTTCCAAAACAGCGCGAAAGCTTGCTCAAGACCTTTATTGACATCTCTCGCGGAGTGACAGCCGATGGCTCTATCTGTAAGATTTGGAGCGAGCTCTACGATTGCTCCATCAGATTGGACGCGAAAAAGTTGCGTAACAAGGTCATCGCGCTAGAAAGCAAACGAAAGTCCATATATGACCAAGCGCTAGAAGAGCCAGCAAGCTTGCGCAAAGAAATAGGCTCTATTCTGCCTGTCCGCGTCCAAAAAATTACCTTACAGATACCTATTTTCGTCTCTTCCTTCCCCCTCGAATTCTGCCTCAATGCCGCTTCACGGCAAGAGGTTATGTCCCTTCGTTGGATAACCATCAAGAGTCGTATGAAGTGGCTCAGTGAATTGGGCAAGGCCCCCTTCTCTTCTTACGAAGACTTTGAAAAACGTACAGGCATTTCCTTTACAGCAGCCGGTTTAAAAAAGATTTTGTAAAAATTGCGGGGGTTTTTGACCTCTATCTCGTTTCTTTTGCCAGACGAAGGAGGTACTCGTGAGGTCCATAGCTCTACTTTCAGTCCTAGCCTTAGGCTTGTTTACACAGTGGGGGTTTTGCGGTGAAAGCTGGTTTGGTCAAGAAACAGAAAAGCTTCATACGCTCTCAATCAAAGGCGCACCTGGTACTATCTCAGTTTACTGCCCAGATTTTGAACTGGGACAAAGAAAAATGTCAGTTAACAGCAGGCCATTAGAGTTGAAGCTCAAAAGTGGCAACTACCGTTTTATCTTCAGTAAACCCCTTTACGAAGTTGTTACTCGTGACATAAGGGTGACGGACGAAAACAAGAGTCTCGCCGTTGATTTACCTAAACGACAGACTCTAGTGAGCCAAAGATACCTCGTTTTAAAAGTTCCGGCCATTTTTCACAGTCCCCACAGACAGTCAGCAGTTATTCAATACAAGGGCGAGAACATTCCTGTTGATGAAGGTTACGTATCAAGAGACGGTGTGTTTAGAGTGTTGGCTGTCGAAGAGTGTTTAGTGAGAGTCCAAACACTTATCGATGGTCAAATCAAAACTTTCTTCTTTTAAATAAAAGAGGTGAACCATATGTCCTTCAGAATAATCGCATTCACGGTTCTATTGCTGCTCTGTACACTAAAGTTTGGCTTGGCTAAGGGTTTTACATTAAAAACGGATTCCATTGATATCCGCGATGCTTGTCAAATGATGGCACGAGCAGGGCGTTTCAATATTGTGTTCAATAACTCTGTCAGAGGTAAAACAGCTGTTTCCGTGAAGAACAGTGATCCTGCAATCGCCTTGAAAAAGCTTACGCAGTCAGCTGGTCTACATGCTGTCGAAGTAAAGGGCACAAAAGCCGCATATCCACCTCACAGAGAGATAAGGACTTTTTTGGTAACACCAAAAGCTATGCCACCAATCACGCTAAAGATGAAAACTCCTCCTGGTTACGGATTTACACTGAAAAACCGTGACATCGATATTCGTGACGTTATGCAGATGATAGCAAGAGCGGCAAAGATTAATGTCCTCTTCGATAAAAATGTAAGAGGACGCACGGCCGTGGAAATTTCTCGCATTCCACCGCTTCGCTGTTTGGAGCTGCTCTGTATTGCCCAAGGATATAAGCTGACAAAGTTTTGTGGGGCACCAAGAACCTATGTTGTCTCACGTCGTTCAGTCGATAAACTGATCTTCGATCCACCCATTGACAAAAAGGTTCCATCCGATTTCTCCATTAAAAACAGAGATATCGACATCAAGCTGCTTCTTCGTTCAGTGGCAGAACATGCCGGCATACGTTTGAGAATCACTCCGGCAGTTAGAGGAAGGAATGCCTGCGAACTGCACTATATGAGACCTATCGAAGTACTCAAGATGTTGGCAGCAAGCAACTACCTCGACGTAAAAGCCGTCAAAGGAGAAGCTAAACTTTACGAGGTCTCACTCAGCCAATGAGCTTCTTGGCAGCTTGGACTACGCACTCTGCTGTGAGGCCAAACTTTTCATAAAGGACTTCGGCAGGTGCTGAAGCACCGAAACCATCCATTCCAATGATGGTACCGTCAAGACCAACATAGCGCTCCCAGCCTGTCTTGACACCAGCTTCTATGGCCACTCGGGCACGAACTGCTTTGGGTAGAACCTTTTCTCGATACTCTGCTGGCTGCCCATCAAAGAGCTCCCAGCAAGGCATGGAGACGACTCTAGTCTTTGTGCCACCTTTGGCTAGCTCTTTACCAGCCTCCAGGGCAATCTCAACCTCTGAGCCTGTGCCAATGATGATGACTTCTGGATTTGCATCTGATTCCCAAAGAACGTATGCACCTTTGTGTAATCCTTCTGCTTTGCCATGTTCGTCTCTATCGATGGTGGCAACTTTTTGCCTCGTGAAGACTAAGACCGTCGGACCATCTTTGCGCTCGATGGCTGCTTTCCAAGATTGGGCGGTCTCTGTGGCGTCACTTGGTCTGATGACGTTTAGATTGGGAATGGTGCGCAGGGCCATGAGATGCTCGATGGGTTGGTGTGTTGGACCATCTTCACCAAGACCTATTGAGTCGTGAGTAAAAACGTAAACGACTCTTTGTTTCATCAATGCAGCCAACCGCATTGGTGGTCTCATATAGTCAGAGAAGGTCAAGAATGTACCTGTATAAGGAATGACTCCACCGTGAAGCGCCATACCACCAGCAATTGAACCCATTACATGTTCACGAACACCAAAGTGCACATTGGGGCCAGATCTCTCTGTGGCAGAGAATTCTTTTCGCTCTTTTTGCATAGTCTTTGTGGAACCAGCAAGATCAGCAGAGCCGCCCATTAGGTTGTCCACCTTGCCAATAAGGGCATTGATTGTCGTTCCTGAAGAGGCGCGCGTTGCTTGCGCACCTGAGTCTTTGCCGAAGAGTCCTGTTAAAGCTTCGTCCCAACCAGCAGGCAGTTCACCTTTCATTTGGCTGAGGAATTTTTCCGCAAGTTCAGGGAACTCTTTTTTGTATGAGTCAAACTTCTGCTGCCAAGCTTCTTCAGCTTCTTTGCCTTGACTCACTGCTTGTCCCATGTGTTCAGCAACTTCCTCCGGGACAAAGAAGGCTGGTTCTTTGGGCCAACCAAGTTTTTCTTTGGCCGAAACAACACCTTCAGGTCCTAGTGGAGAGCCGTGCACCTTAGAGGTGTTTTCCAGGGGAGCACCATAACCAATAATGGTCTTGCAGATAATGATGGATGGTTTTTCTTTCTCTGCTTTCGCCTCTTCGATGGCTGCAGCAACAGCGTCTACATCAAAGCCATCAATGGGACCGACGACGTGCCAATGACAGGCACGGAAACGAGCAGCGACATCTTCAGTGAAGACTTTTTCAGTTGAGCCATCGATTTGGATTTTGTTGTCATCATAGAGATAGATGAGTTTACCCAACTTCAATGTTCCAGCAAGTCCAGCAGCTTCTGCAGAAACGCCTTCCTCTAAGTCACCATCAGAAACAATGGCGTAAGTGTAGTGATCAACAATGTCAAAGCCAGGCTTGTTGAAGCGAGCGGCCAAAAACTGTTCAGCCATGGCCATTCCCACACCGTGGGCAAAACCCTGACCAAGAGGACCTGTCGTCATTTCTACACCTGGTGCTTCACCATGTTCAGGATGGCCAGGAGTCTTTGATTCCCACTGACGGAAGTTCTTCAACTCATCAATGGAAAGCTCATAACCCGTAAGATGCAGAAGGGAATATAGAAGCATTGATGCGTGCCCTGCAGAAAGAATGAAACGGTCACGATTGAGCCAATCAGGATTTTTGGGATTATGGCTGAGATGTTTGTTCCACAAGGAATAGGCCATTGGCGCCATACCCATGGGAGCGCCTGGATGACCAGAATTTGCCTGTTGTACACCATCAACTGCGAGGAAACGAATTGTATTGATACTCTGTTGTTCCAACTTTTTGCTGTCGCTCACTTTTGGCCTCCTGCAAATTATTCCATTGGGATAAGTCCAATATCTTCAAAACTGATGTGAGTCAAAGTCTACCACGATTATCTGTGCCACAAAATCGTGCTCAAAGGTGGTAGCAGACGGTAGAGATGTTCATCGACCC
>CAZXTJ010000501.1:0-5393 GCA_964643655.1 uncultured bacterium | reverse complement strand
AGACTATTCCTGATGATCCAGGGCATGGCGGAGGAACTCATACACATTATGAGTTAACAGCCGAAGGTGATATCTACTGTGAAAAACACGGTGGTATCCAGAGTAACCCAAGTTAAAGGTTAGTCTGATATTTGTCCGGAGTAGGTTTCTACTCCGGACATTTTCTTTGCCTACTTTTTTCGGCAAATCATCATCTCTGTCGACGGACCTTCTTTGGCCAGCGTAAGGGCTATCAACTCCACAGGGTATAAAAGAGCTCCATAAAGCCAGCCGAGCCACTCGTTCTTTGTGAAATATCGTTGGATGATGTGCCAGTTCTTTCGCAGGATACGACTGTCGGAGTCAACTGGAGCATTCATAAAATAGAACATTGGGCAGCGGTCAACGATTTCAAATCCAATCTCGGAGCAATGACTTTCTACTTCATTCAGCGAACGGCAAACTTGATGTTCTGCCAGCATTCGTCGCTCTTTTAGAAAGTTGTCAGACCAGACAAAGTATCCTTTTGGGGCCAAGAGTGAATGAATGTTCTTGAGGGCTCTTTCAAAGAGCTCGTCATCGACAACGTGAAATAGAACATCAAAGGCTGAAATCACGTGAAACTCATTGTCGCCAAAAGGTAGCTCCTGCGCTGTGATATCGGCCTGCACGAATTTGTGGTTTGGATAAGTGCTGCTCAATCTCTTCACTGCTACTTCAGTCAGATCGGCGCCTGTTATCTCGCTGAAACCGAGCTCTTTCCAGCGTTCAATGTAAAAGCCTGTGCCACAGCCAACATCGAGAACTCTTTTCCCAGCCAAAAGGCCTTCCTGTTTCTTGAGGGATGACAAGAATATCCGGCGCCTGACTCGGTACATCCAGCTATTAAATGCCCCACCAAGACCCGCATATCCCACACCAGCCAGCCCTTTTGTTTTGGCCAGTCTCTTTTCCCAGTAGTCTTTTGCATTGAAACTGCTCATTGGGAAAAGATTATCATGCAATTTGCACGGATGTAACTTGCTGTGTCATTAGTAGTTATTGAGAATGTTTGGCTTGTATTTACTAACGAGGAGGTAGCCAAGATGAACGCGAGCCATTTCGTCGTCTTCTGTCTGTTGCTGGTCGGAACTACTCTTTACGGTCAGCCCGATGATTTTGTTTGGCCTCAACCAGGAGTTCCTGCTGACATTGAACCTCAGCTACATATAGGTCCCACAGTGCCCGTCAAAGAGGCGGTGCAAAAACTTCTCGAAAAACCTAATGATGCTCAATCACATTGGGAGTTAGCAAAAGCGCTCTTCCGGCGTGGGGCTGGTAATGACATTATCCGTTTTTGGCGCCACGCCTCCCGAGCCTGCCAGTTGAATAGTTCATTGTTACGAGAGGTTGAGCAGTTCACTGCCGCTGAGGAAGTCGTTTTTCGGCGACTGAAAAAACCGACAGAAGAGCTGCTCGAAGCGGACGACACCATCGCTGTACCTCTTTC
Source organism: uncultured bacterium (assembly GCA_964643655.1). Lineage (GTDB taxonomy): Bacteria > Muiribacteriota > UBA6191 > CAZXTJ01 > CAZXTJ01 > CAZXTJ01. The sequence continues at coordinate 3,925 of CAZXTJ010000501.1, read as the reverse complement.
TCCCCGCAAATTACGTTTTTCGAAGACAAGTAAAATGCTCGTTGAGAGGCTTGGTAAAAGGTTTTCCAGTGCGCCAAAACAGAGGGGGTTCTCAGTCTCTTCTTGTCGCAATTTGGTCAAAAAGCTCTTTGATTGGCACGGGACAACTGGTGGAATGAAATGGCAGCAAAGAATTCGTGCTCTTGAAGGTAAGTGTTTTGAACATGAAGGCACTCGCCGAATTGGGCAGGTTTTGACAGAGGACATTCTGCCAGAAATTCGCGACAGAGTCATCAGAGAGGATATTCGCCTAAGAGCCAGAAAAGAGACCACCACTGGAAAAAGCTTGGGGGCGTTTGTTCTCGATGCAAAGATTAAGGTTCTCTCATCCTTGTTCAACGAGGACATTACAGGCTGCGTCAATCATCTCATTGATTTGGTGGCGAAGTTTGACAGTGCAGCAGCTATGTCTATGAATGCTTCTCCATATGAACGGGCCCACGCTAATCGCGGCAGACATATGGGACTAAGCTTTTTGAGGCGACAAGGTATTCCGGGGAACTTCCGAGATACTTATCGAGGTGGTCTCGAGACCCTGGAAGCCCTGGCCAGCCCTGAGGTTTCGCCAGAATTTGCCGTTGGCCAGATAGTTGATTTTGTTGTCTCTTCACACCCTGTTGTTGTTGGTTCGCCCCTTCTCATTGATCTCAATGGTAACTCTGCGCCCAATGTCCTTACTTCTCTCATTCCTGATGGAAAATTTGAAGAAGCTAACAGCGTTTCCTTTGACCTCAATGGTGATGGAATAGTTGAGGAAATCGAATGGATAGAACCTGAGGCTGATGGTTTGCTCGCCGTTGACTTGGATAATGACGGCCTGATTACCTCTGGTCTCGAGCTCTTTGGCACAGCTCATGGTGACACTGATGGTTTTTATCGCTTGGCTACTTTTGACATTGATGGTAACGGATGGGTCGAAGGTGCAGAAGCCCTTGGCCTTCTCATTTGGCTTGACGATGGTGACGGTGTTTGCCAGAAATCAGAGGTCACACCAATTTCCAAACACGGCATAGTAGCCATCTCTTGCCGTCCTGAAAACAATTGTAGCCAAGTTAGGTTGACCAAGGGACAGACTCGATGTTGGGACTGGTGGCCCGATTGTCACTAACCACAAAATAATTTTGAACCCCCTCTATTTTCCTGCGTCTTTAAAGCAGGTGCAGGGAGAGGCGGGTTTGTCTTGCGTAAAAACAGAATCCGGTTCTATGGTCGGCTGTTCCTCGAACTGTGTATGTGTTGCGGTATTATTGCTTACTTTTACGGGATGACTGTCGACGAGGGAGTTTCAGCTCGTTGGACAGCCAATCGACGCGCTTGCTATGTCACTCAACGCAATATCTCTGGTGCTCTTGAAGTTTACTGTTTCGAAACCAAAGAAAAGGTAAACAAATTCGATGACAGTGTTTTCAGCGAGCTGAAGAAACACGGCCTCTTGTCTACCATACCAATGGATCCTGGTGGCGACGAACAAAGCTTCAATAACTACTTCCTCACCCCTGATGGTCGCGTTTTCTGTTCATGCCATGGTTTTGCCAAGCCTCCAGCTGGAACAGATGGTGCAGCACCTCGAGACCAGTTACTAGCTGCAGGATTTTATTGCCCTGACATCCTTGTGGCGGCTTCCAAAGAGCCCGTTGATCTCCCTCCTGGGGCTCGCGACGAGAGAAAAAGAGCTTCTGTTTGGGCGGCTTTGTTTTTTCTGTTGTTGTTAGTGCGCCTCTATGAAGTTGAAAGGGACTTTGGCTTCGATTATCTCTCAGACCTCTTTGCCGATAAAGTTGTAGATTGGTGGAAGAGCCGTAATAAAGAAGGTGATGAGAGTCAAGAAGATGAGGACGATGAGCAAAGAAGCGATGAAGAGCGAATAGCACTGCGAAAAGAAGTGAAATATTATGTGGACCATATACAGATGTATGGCGTCGAGCCATTACCAGAAGATGAAAAAGGCCCTTGATTGGTCTCTTGCTATTATGACCTTCCAAGTCTTTATAATTGTTTGAGTCCTATGTTTGTTTCTACAAGGTTGAAAACAATGAGAACTATTCTTAGCTACTCCCTCTTGCTGCTCCTATCATTAGCTCTTCAATCCTGTAATTTCCGTATGGTGGAGAGCCCAGTGGCCGAGTTCAATCGTTACCTAAAAGATCACTATCCTGAAATGGAAAAGGGCGAGGCGGCCATTGAAGAGAAACTTAATGAGATTGCTCTCAATGGAAGTTTGAATGTTAGGCTTGTTGAAGCTAATGGTAGTTTGAGAACTCTCGTGGGAAAACATCTGGCGATGATTAGGCCTATCAAATTGTCTGCTAGAAGCTCCTTACGGGCAGTTCACGAACTGAAGATAAAAGCCTTTGAGCATTATCTGAAGGCATTGGATTGTGTGAAGACCGTTGTTGACTCACCTGAAACAAAAGATGAGCAGTTGGTACTGTTCAAACAGTATTGGGACGATGGGGCCAACTACGATTGGAACTATGCCAAGGCATTAAAACCACTGGCAAAAACAATCAAAGTCGAGCTACCAACAGAGGGATATTTTGCTGAGCGTGGTGAAAATCCGCCCAAGTTCTCCAGCTGGTTGACGCGGTAGCTTCTGCAGCAAGAGCAAAAAAAGAGCCCTCTTCAAGAGGGCTCTTTGACGTATTACTAGTTTAGATAGTTGGCATATCCATATCCTCGACAACTGAACCGAAGTCTTTCGTCATTTTGAACACACCTTCAAGAGCCTTGATTGCCTTTTCTGCTCGGCGACCATCTGTTGTTGCAGTTGAACTTCCAGAGCGTTCACTTTGGCGCACTTCAATGAGTTGGCGGCGCATAGCTCTGAAAGCGTCACGAAGTTTGATGAACTTGGCACGCAAACTTCTGTTTTTGGATTTTCTTACTTTTCTCAAGATGGCTCGGCATCTAGCTAGAACTGCGAAGTAGAGCGGGCGGGCAAAGCGGAAGGTGTGACCGAGGATGATTGTTCCACTTGGACGGTCCGTTGCACCGTGAAGTTTTGTCAAACCTGTGAGGACAGTTGCATAGTCTCTGACACAACCGTGTAGCAAACCGACTGTTTGGTCGTGACTCTGGACATCAAGACCACTCTGCAACTGATGAGCGTTGCCATCAAGGTTCTGCAAAGCTTGTACAAAATCAACTTCATTGAAAGGAAGGGTGCGTCCAAAGGTTGAGTCCTTGAAAATGCCTCTTGCTACCCATACCTCATTAAATTCACCTCTAGAGTTACCTTGTTCACTTTGCAGGCGATTGAGCACACGATCGAGCATTTCAGTTACCTTTTGACGATAGATGCCGAAGGTTGCTCCAAGGCTATAGATGTCAGATGCTAGTCCCAGGTGACGAGGAGCAGGATTAGCCTGAAAGAACCTGGCTGCGTCAGCAAGACGGTTTTCTTTGATTGCCTGACCCAGTTTACGGATCTCTTCTTTTCTTGCTCGATGTTGTTCTCGCTGAGCGCGATAAGGATCGTGAGCGTGAAAACTGCCCAGGGCTGAGACTGCGGGAGCATTAATTTGTTGTGCTGTGTTCAGGGCCATAGCGTTTATTTGGGCTAAGGTGCTAGGGACCAAAGATAGGAAGAGGAGGAAAGCGATGGTTTTGGCGTTCATTTGTCTATCCTTTCGACTTGGGTTCGCATTCAACTCCTCTCAACGCAACAGTGAAGCCAGAATTATAAAGCCGCTTTAGAAGCAGGGTTCAGCTGTAGATTTTAGCTTTTTCGATGAAAACTGTAGCTTGGTGCAACACAAAGGTAGGTGGCTGTAGCAAGGAGCTACGCTCGAAATAAAAAATCGAATCTTTTTTCGATACTTTTTTGCTTTTTATTGCACTAAGCAATACTGTGAATTCACAACACAATAACTCTGAGATGTAAAAG
>CAZXTJ010000500.1:0-5509 GCA_964643655.1 uncultured bacterium | reverse complement strand
CTTCTATAGCTAGCGAAATCACAGTTTTGGGCTCTTCTTTTCTCCCAGCAGGTGATATGTAGATCACTCTACCGTCATCAATGAAGACACCTAGACCAAACATCGCTTCGATAGTAGACAAGTATCTTTCGAGGGCATCTTCTGTTCGTTCAACAGTCACGTAGTTTCGTGCCAGGGCGAGCATATTTCTAATAGTGCCTACTGTAGCTAGAGCACCACGTTCTTTGGCAAAATCAATTGCTCGGCGCCAACAAGCTCGGGCTTTTCTATATACACCCATTTGCTCATACAGTTTAGCCCAGTCAGCCATTATCTCATCGAGAGGTGTCGCTTCGTTTTCATCTAAGTCGGCAGGAGAGATGACTCCGTTGTTGACCTTACCTTCAAGCAATTGCCAACAGTGGGCATAGATCCTCTCTGCCTCTAAATAACGTTGTCGAGAGGAATGCATTTGGGCGAGTAAATGAAAACAGGATGCCAACAGGTGGATTTGTTTTTCACTGTTAGTCAGTGCGGCAACAATGATTCTTTTTAGCAACCACTCTGCGTCGCCGATTGCTCCCTGATGGAGAAAATCTTTTGCCTGTTGGTACAAGCCAACCAAATCTTCGCCATCTGCCACACCACAATGGTTCACATGGTGACTCGTGTGGGATGATACCTCGTTTAATCTTTCGAGTAACTTGTTGCTTGATGGGTAGGGATATTCTTGCGTCCCTCCAGCCCGAATGAGAGCCAAAGACCTCTTGTAAGCCAAAAGAGCAGGGCGAAAGTGATCGATGTCACTCTCTTCAAAGGGGCTAATCCTTTGGGCTGCATAAATCTCACCGAGAGCGTACAAAACTGCTGCAACTTGAGGGCAGTTGGGACTAACTGTCCTTTCGAATAAATGGAGTAGTCGTTCAAAAAGTGGTGCAGCAGCGAGAGGAGTTGTTTTATTGAGGCTAGAGGTAAGTATTGTCTCCAGCATTTGAACAAACTCTGGACCAACGGGTGAGTCTTCTTGCTCTGTAGCTCGCAAAAGATCCAATGCTCTTCCAGCAGCTAAATCTAAGTCGAATGTCGATTTCTGAGTCAAGGCCCTGTCAAAAGCAAGTAGTGCCTCTTTTTTATTCATTGTAACTCCAGCCTAACGTGAATTCGCGTTAGTGATAGTTAAGCAAGATGTATTCCTTGCTTGTGTTGGAGCTACTTTGAAATGGATTGTGTCATGCAATGTGACATGAGAAACTGAAGAGAGTGTAACGAAAAGTACCGCTCAATGGCGGCACTTCTCGTTTGTGGTTTCTACTATTTACATCCTCGCTCTTTGGCTGAGGCAATCACACCTTCAAGGTTATCTAGGAGTTTTTGGGGATCCTTTTCCTGCTCTTTCATAATGAGCATTCTGATGGTGTTTGCAGCAAAGAGTAACTCTTTGTCAGTTATTTCTGTTTCTAACTTCTGTAATTCAGCAAGAGCCTTCTCTGGTTGTTTGAGTTTCTTTAGATAAGTTTCTGCCTTTAATACACGACCAATGCTGATTACTGATTGGTCACCTTTGCTCATGAGTTTATTCACAACTTTGAAAACCAATTCGATGTGTTTTGGATTGTCTTTGGCTTGAGCGAAGTTTGGTGAAGAAAACACACAGAGCATTCCTACAGCTACTAGACAGGCTACCTTCTTGAACATTACAGTTCTCCCTTCCCCAGTTGGTGGATTTCGTCTTTGTCACGAAGCCATACAACCGAAGGAAGGGAGGGTTTCAAAAATTTTGAAATTTAGTAGATTCCTATGCGGTAATCGAGGAATTCATCCCAGCGAAGTTCCTGTGACATCGATAGGGATTTGTAGAAAGGGCGTAGTCTTTCATACTTGTCTGTTTTGGGCCAAGCGATAGACAAACCGCCCACTTTGGCGTCTGCATATTCTCCGCTGTACCAGAGGGAAACACGCGCACCGTTTACACAACTCTTGGCATATTCAGCAGCGTCGTAAATGGCTTCGAAGTAATCGTAAGGTACGCGGCGACCATTACGTTTGAAGTAAGACTGTCCATTTAAAATGGCGCTGAAAAGCTTGCGACTATCCCAATAATAATTGCCGTCATAATATTTGAATAAACCACCAGAGATGTTGAGTGCTCCACCTGTTTGGCGAACACCGCGAAGGAGTTCGAAGCCAAGTCTATCAACAGCACCAGCCAACTCTTCTATGTCACGCATTCTCCAGGCACCCATTACATTTCCGTTGGAGGACTTGTCGACGAAAGCTTTTACTACGACTTCACAAAGGTTTTCTGGATGAAGTCTTGGGTTGCGTCGGAGGGCCAATACTGGAGCATAATAATCCAAACCAGTGATGGGTATAGTTGTGGGTGAAGCTATTGTGTACTGACAAGTGTTACGCAGTTCGTAAAGTGCTTCTAAAGAGCCGGCGAGACAGCTGTCATAAGCTACGGCTGTGATGGGGCGGCCACGGTTCAGTCTGTCACGGAAGGCTTCCAACACTGCACGAATTTCAAAGACAGTAAGAGTATCATTCTGGTCATAACAGACGAAGTTGTCAGGATCGAAGTTCACTTCTCCTGGGTTGTAAGAGTTCGTTCCGCCTGTTCCACTCCAAGAGAATACTCCACTGCCGTGACCACTGAAAACGAGTAGATAGTTACGTGCAGTGTGTTTGCGAGCAACCCACTGAAGGAAAGACCAAAGAGCATAAGGATCACCCATATTGATTTCGCCCAGATTGTCTTCGAGGTACATTTTGTTCCCAGAGACAGAAACTCTGGTTGCTCCAATGTCGCCACCATCAGGATAAAAGCTTTTGATGTAGTCATTGGTCCATTTGCCGCTATCAATTTGTATACAGAAACCAACGTTTTGATCTGAGCCCAGGTCCGCAACTTCACGAGTGGCTTTAACCATGGCCTCTTCGATACCAGAAGAGTTTTCGTCTTCAGCACAACAGTAGACACAGACTGTCCACTCTTTGATGGCTTTTGCATTCGACGGCCAAATGAGTAGGACCATCAAAAGAAGGGTGAAGATGGATAAACGACACATAGAATTCTCCAATCAATTAAATGAAAAAAGATCAGCTTTTGAGTTTATGTAAACAAAGGTTATGCCAAAACTCAGAATGCCTTCAATAAAGGGTTTTAATATAATTGGGTCTGTGTCTGGTTCATATAATGGACCATTTGCTGGCCCATTCTATGGACCATGTCACTTTTCGAGTAGTTGCCTGATTTCAGCAGCCACCTCATCGAGATCACTTCTCGGTGGCAAGTTTCCGTATTCGTCAGAGAATGTCAAACCAAAACCATCATTGGCAAATCGAGGAAACACATGCAAATGGACATGGAATATCTCTTGGCCTGCAGCCTCTCCATCGGCGAGAAAGAGGTTCACTCCTTCGCAACGAAGATTTGAAGCCCTCAGAGCTTCGGCTACCTTTTGTGCAACAACCATACAGGCGCTAGCTTCCAAGGAGTCCATTTCGGCAAGAGAAGTAGAATGAAGGCGAGGAACGACTAAAACGTGTCCTTTGTTGACGGGCTGTATATCCATGAATGCAACAACGGCTTCATCGGAGTAAACAATACTTGCTGGTACTTTGCCTTCGATAATGTCACAGAAAAGACAGTCACTCATTTTTCTCTTTCTTCGTATTTGATGAACGCCAACTACGCCATCTTCTCAATAAGGCTCTAGAGAACCAGATCAAGATGCACAGTCCGATGAACACGGTGATAATGGCCAGGATGGGCACGACAATTGCCAGTATGGAAAGTAGAAAAGAGCCGCCTGCTTCTCCGGCAGATACTCCAGTGTCAGCAACGCCAGGAGCTGCAGCGTGGGCTGGCACCCTGAGCATGATAGTGGCTCCGTGGACGATGCCCGCTGAGCCACCTCCTGCAATTATTGCTACAGTCCACTTGAGGAAGGGACTCATGGATGTGACGCAAGCTGCAGTAGCTATGGTGCCTGCAATCATGGAAACAGGAGTAGCCAAACTATTGAGCGTTGCTCCAACAGCTGGTATGGCATTGCCCGCAATCTCGAGGATGGTTGCCACTAGAAAAGCTATTAGGGCTGGGTAAGTGGCAATCCAGGCAAACTCTGAGGAGAGAGTCAAATGGCCAGATAAGCCAGCAATGCTCATTACGAGCAAAGGAACAAATACACGGAAACCACAAGCTGCCGCCAAACCCAGGCCAGCACTAATACTCAAAACTGTTTCAAAACTCAGAATATCCATAAATACAGTATAGTTGGTGTGAAGAGACAAGTGAGAGCTTAAAGATGAGTGATATATATTGTCCCCTTTGTGCAACAGTGCAAAACAGAGCCCTTGCTACTTTCAAGAATGTGCCAGCTATCGAATAAGGTGGCAGCGTGGTAGGTTATCTCTACGGAGGTAACGTCCATGGTTTTTTCAAACAATCATGTCATAGAGCTGACGGGTGATAGTTGCGAAGACGCCCAGCAGTTGTTAGCGCAGTCTGGGCTTAGACTTGATGATGCCATTGATGTAACTCTGGGAATACGACAGAATGGTCGTCTCATCGCCACAGGTTCTGTCTTTGGCAAAGTAATAAAATGTCTGGCTGTTGACGAAAAACACCGAGGTGAGGGACTAGCTGCCAAGATAGTGACCTCTCTCGTGGACAGACTGGCAGATAAGGGTATACATCATCAGTTCGTGTTCACTAAACCAGCCACAGCTGAGTTGCTCACAAATCTCGGCTTTTCTGAGATAGCCCGTGTTGGTGAGGATGTTGTCTTGCTAGAAGGCGGCATGGGCAGCATAAGTGACTGGGTGACAGAACTGAAAAACCAACGTTTGCCTACAGATAAGGCTGCTTGTGTTGTCGTAAATGCGAATCCGCTGACAAAAGGGCATTTGCATCTATTGAAGACTGCTCATGATGCTGAAGGAGCTCTACATATTCTCGTCGTTTCCACAGAGCGTTCAGCTTTTCCTGGTGCTGCGCGAAGAAGGATCATCGAGGAGGCAACAGCCTCTTGGGGGAATACGGTCATTCACCGTGCTGGAGACTATATAGTTTCAATGGCAACCTTTCCATCTTATTTCACACGGGAAGAAGATGTAGCCAAACTTCAGGCTTTGCTCGATGTGAGAGTTTTCTGCCGTTATGTCGTTCCATCTTTGGGAATTACTGCCCGATATGTTGGTGAAGAGCCCTATTGCCCAATTACTCGTCTTTACAATGAAGCCATGAAAGAGACTTTGCCTGCTGCAGGCGTAGATTTTCACATCATTCCACGTTTGGCTAGAGATGGGGCTGCCATCAGTGCTTCACGTGTACGACAGATCTTGCGTGAAGGCGGTTCGCCTGAGAATGTAGAAGGGCTCGTTCCAGCAGCGACTTTTCAGTTTTTACAGACTGACGATGGAGCAGAAGTCATTGCTGCCATCCGTAAAAAAATGAGCCGACATTGAGGTTTCTCGGTGGCAGATAGACTCCTCATTCGGCAAGCACTGCGGCTGAAGTTGGCAC
>CAZXTJ010000499.1:0-5566 GCA_964643655.1 uncultured bacterium | reverse complement strand
TCAGGTAGAAAAGACTGCGTCTAAAAACTGACATACCTACCCTCGCTCCATCCCGCGATGGAGAAGATCTATATATTACTCCTACTATTAAGTGTAACGAGGTTTTGGTAAATAGGCAAAGCCTCGCGCAAAAAACTCACTATCTTGAGACAACTTCTTGTTCCAGAAGTTCCATAGCACCTTCAATTGGTTTGGCTCCTGACCTTGCCGGGGCACCTCCCAAAAGATAGTGGCAGCGTGAACGCAAGATTTCATGAACTTCTTCTGTCGAGTTGGTGAAACGCCAATCCTGATCTTTGACCAAACCGTAAGATTTCATCTTTTTCTCTATTGAACTCAGCACGATTTCCAAATCACGGGCTGTGTGTTCATTTGAGTCGTGAAGGGTGACGTTGATGTCAGCAATACCTCTAGAGATGGCTTTCTTGAGTCCTCTGCTCAATCCGAAGAGATTGGAGAAACCGAGACCAGGATAACCACCATCATAGAGCTTGCCATCTGACATAATCATCTGCAGACCAAGCATTTCATAAGTTGGACGGGCATCGAGGTTATCAATCTTGAATTTCCATACTGGTGGGCGCAGATACCAGTCAAAAGCACCATTCACATTCTGCGGTCCAGCCTCGGCCATGCCTGCTTCTTGGTAGGCTCTTTGAATGGTAGTCATACATTCGAGCAAGTCCGATTCGAGGGCACTCTTTCCGTCGATAGTGCCATCATTATTGAAATCATAAGGTGGCAAAACCGTTCTCGTGGGGTGAAAGACCATTTGGCTCTTGTATTCTCCACCCCAATGGGCTGCAACCACATGTCCTTCTTTGACCTCTCGTACGAGCAAATCAAAACCTGCCTGCACGTTTGCCTTGTCGCGTGTTATTTCGTCGTGGAGGGGAACTTTGTAGCTGTCAGGAGTGGTAAGAACAAAAAAGGCTGCCTTTATGCCCCTATCTTTGAGCACATCCAGAACCCACTGTGTTGGTGTGGGATAGGAGTCACTTGATCCGTACATTTTCGTCCAGAGTTCACTGCGGTTCAAACGATAAAATTTGGCCATGGATCTTTCGATGATGTTCACCGCTGGACCATCATCAAAGGTAAGTAGGACTCTTATCTTTGGTGTAACTCTCAGCGCATTGGGGAGCTGGACAGAGAGTTTTTTACCACCAATGTAAAGTCTGAGGTCATATCTACCTGCTTGGGCTTCATTGACTGTGCCAACAACGCAAGTAATGACGCCACGTTTCGTTTTTATGGACTGGATTGGCAGGATTTGACCATCGCTCCTACGAGCGAAAATGACTCTATCGTCATCTTTGAAAGGGAAGTCAAAACCCATTCTGCTGAATTCGATGATCACTTTGTTTGATTTGTTGAGCAAAACCCTGGGGTCGACAGAAACCTTGTAGGCCGTACCAATGTTTTCGTTTTCATCGCCGAAAACGTTGCCAGAACTGTATGAAACAGAGAACTCCTCCTCGTGGGGCTCGTAAACTCCTGGTTCTCCAATGGTTTCGAATTTGGCCCAGCGAAGTTCACTGGCGACAATGGGTTGAGCGAGACAAAAAAGTAGCAGTGTTACAACAAGTCTATTCATTGGGTGCTTTCCATCAAACAATTCCCCCTACTGCGGTGTACGCGATTATTAACACACATGTTGCTCTAAGGGGAAAATTTCCCCGGAATAGCTACCGACAAGGGAAAAAATCCCTGCAAGTAAAAAGCTGAAGCTCCCATTGATAGGGCAATACAAAAATTGGCCTCTAGGCGCGACTCTTGCATGATGCAACGAGGTGGTTGTCTTTATGTCCACTTTGCGAGATGGGAAGAATAATGAAAAGGGAGATAATCCGCGTTCTGCTCGTCGACGATAAGGTCGAGATCAGACAAAATTATCGGCGACTCCTGGGCTGGGAAGACAATGTGGAAATCGTTGGCGAGGCAGGAAATGGTCGGGAGGCCATTGAAGTAGCTCGGCGCACGCGGCCAGATGTGATCATTATGGACATCAATATGCCTGTCATGGATGGAATCCGTGCTACAGGTCACATCTGCATGGAGCTTCCCGATTGCTCGATAGTGATGGTTTCAGTGCAGGGAGAGGAAGAGTACATTCGCCTTGCAATGCAAGCAGGAGCTCGAGATTTTCTCGTCAAACCTTTCTCAAACAATGATCTCATTAGAACAGTCGTTGACGTGCACACTGCTGAAGTCAATAGACGAAGGAGATTGCGCCAATCTTTTGCCAAAGCCGTCATGGAGACGAAACCGGTTGCAGCAAAAGACCGCGAAGGAAAGGTCGTTACCTATTTTGGCTCTAAGGGGGGGGTTGGAAAATCGACTATCTTGCTCAACACGGCAATTGAGCTGATTAAACGAGAAAACAAAAGAGTCTGTGTCGTAGATTGTGATTTGCAGTTTGGCGATTTGGGAATAATGCTGAACATCTCGCCAGATTTCACCATCGCTGACTTGGCTCATGAACCTGGCCCTTGGACGCCAGCTGATATCAAGAACTTCATGACGCACCATGAAGAGTCTGGATTGGACATCCTCCATTGTCCCATTAGACCAGAACAGTCAGAGAGCGTTACGGTAGATCATATCGAGCGTATTTTGAAGGCTCTGAAAAAAACCTACGATCTCATCCTCGTTGATACCATGCCTCTCTTCCGTGAACTGGAATTGACCATTCTCGATTTGAGTGATCTTATTCTCGTTGTCACTTCTTTGGACATGAGTTCAGTGAAAAACACCAAACTGTGCATTGGTTTGTTACGAGAATTGAAATATCCAGAAGCGAAAGTGAAACTAATCCTCAATAGAGGTTTTCCTCGCTCTGGTGGTATTGATGTTGAAGACGTACAACGTAGTCTGCGAAGAGAAGTTTCAGCTTTGATCCCTTCCAAACTTAGAGAAATGATGGCAGCCCTCAATCGTGGTCTGCCAATTATGCTAGGTAATCCCCCTGCTGATTTGGCCTCTTGTTTCAAACGACTGGCAGAGTTTGTAGTTGTGCAAACAGGAGGAGTGAAGAGCGAAGAAAAGGAAGATGGACCAACTTCTCTGCTCGGCCGTTTCAAAGGATTGTTCAGCGACGAAAAGAAAGTGGCTTAAAGAGAGAACCATCGTTTAGCGAGATTTTCCAAGCTCTCTTCGCCTGTCTTTGGTGGCATGATTTCGAGATACCAAGAGAGATTTGCATATCTATGCAGGAGTGAATAAACGAGTAATCTTTTGCTCAATTCAATATCGAGCTCACTCTCTTCGTAACCATAGGCCAGCAAGAAACTGCGCAGGAGTTGGCTGTTACCTTGACTGACAAAAAGGCCAACAGAAGCGAACTCATATTCGACGGGTAAAGTCATTGATTCAGCAAAGTCGAATATACCTGAAAGTTCCCATTTGTTGCCTTGCTGGGAAACGAGGACATGGTCACGCATGATTTCCGTGTGCAAAAGTGCTGATTTGACATCGATTAAATCTACAGAGTCCAAAAAACCGTTGATTTGCTCTAACCATGGCGAGGGGAGTTTATGTACGCGTTGACGTTCATGGGCACTTTTCTTTTGCTCAGTTATGAAAGCCTCAGTGTCTACAAATAGAATTGAATCTTCAGGTGTCTCGATTTCGTGAAGTTTTCTCGTGGTCACACCGAGTTTTTCCAGGAGCTCTACTCTTTCAGCTGCAGGGATGTCCTGCCAACATTCAATCATCGGAATGCCTGGCAGTTTGGTCATTACTAGGTAGCTGAGACCACGTTCTTTCCCTGTAGCAACGACTTTCGGAACGGCAACATTAATCTGGTTTCCAATGAGCTCTAATGTACATATCTCTCGCTGGCAATCTTCGAGGTCAGCTGGATGGTAAACTTTGATTACAGTAGATCCTGATGAAAAAACGGCAGCAGAACCCGCTTGAAAGGGAACCACCTCTGTCAACAGATTGTGGCGCTGACAGATGGGGCGAAGTATTGGTTTCCAGAAATCCATATTGAGACGTGCTCGCTGCCACGTTTTGGGGCAAGCGAGCACATCATCGATTGTTGGCACTTGTTCAGCCACTATGGCAACCTCTGTGTCTCTTTGAGAAAGTACTGTCGAGCCATTTTAGCAGCTACCTTCCATAGAGACTTCCACTCTATCTGTGAGACTTCGATAGTGTCTCGTTCTTCTCGCTCTAGCTCTTTGCCAATGTATGCCAAGAAAGCACCTGTGTTACGAGCTTCGATGGCCAATCCTTGCTCTTTGAGATGGTCGAGACCTTTGGCCAGTCTAGCTTCGGTCATCACTTTTTCAGCACATTCTTCGATAGAGGCCATTTTTTCTGGAGAAATCTCAATGGTCTTTCTTTTTACCTTTTCAGAGTGTTTGTGCCCTTTGGTTTTGAACCATAGAGCTGAGTCTGCAGGTCGCTCCATACATGTCCAGACTATGCCCTCACCGACACCGTCAATGCCGAATTTGGCACCCCAAGGGCACTTCTTTTCAACAGCCAAGGTGAGTTTCTCCATCTGTCTTACTGCCTCTTCAGGCGCTGAAAAACTTACTTCTACGGTGTAAGGAGAGACAGAAAGGATGTTGTGAACTTTGTGCTCAGGGAGAGCAATGTCTACATGGTTGCCCACATATTCAGAGCCAAGAGCAACTTGGAAAACGACGAACTGTTTCTCTGGCAATTTGCTCACGGCCACACCTTTTTGCACTCCTTTACCTATGAGTTCGCCAAAAATGGTCATTGTTTCATCAGACTCTTTGGTGGCCAAATTCTGTCGAGCTGTGGCAAAGAGTGACTCCAATGCCTCTTCTGGGATTTGACGAAGGAAAGTCAAAAATCCAAAGTGTTGCTCTTCTGTACTGAGCTTCTGTTTACGAGATTGTGCACCATAAACAATGGAACCATCACCTTGTACTATGCGCGAAATACCTGTGTTGGTGCCATGCAGTTTGGCAGTTCCTTGAAAGGTGAGGGTAGGTAGCTCACTACTTGTTGCTTGGGCCCAATGGTGGACTCTTTCGACGATGTGGCGGAACTGTTCAATGCTCGAGAAGCATTTCATTCTGGCACCTCCTTCAAGGAATAGAATTGTTGTCTCCACGGCCAATGCATAAAAGACGCCAACTTTACTTTTGCTCAGCAAGGCCTTCAACAGCAGCTCTTCAGGATTTGGGCAGAAGAGGAGTTAGCAGAGTCTATCAACTTCGCGCTTTTTGGATAAAGTCCTGAAAAGAGACCATTTGTCTCAAAACGAACACTCCCTCATTCTGTCGTTTTTTGAAAGAACCACCAATACAGGGTTTCCCTTTTGGCAATCTCCTTGCGGAGTAGTTGAGCGAAACTAAATGCAGCATCAACGAAGGATTTTTCCATGAATAAAATGTTCATAATTTTGCTCCTTGTTTTCACTGCCATGTGCAACCAAAACCTATTGGCTTATCACCGAGGAAACCTTGAGGACTTTGATCCCATGGCGGATCTAAACAGGGTCTTCATCGAAGAAGAGGCTGCTGAAGAACAAGCAGAAAGACTGTTTTTTTACCATCGTTTCTCCCGCTCTTGTACACAA
>CAZXTJ010000498.1:0-5638 GCA_964643655.1 uncultured bacterium | reverse complement strand
CTTCTAGTTCGCGTCTCAGTCGGTGAGCAAGGTTTTCATTGTTCTTTTTTGAGGGAAGGGCAAATTTGATGGCAACAGTTCGAGAGTCAGATTTTCGTCGGCCTTTGTAAACGGCTCCCATACCACCTTTTCCCAAAAGATGGTCTATCTCGTATCCTTCGATTTCAGGAAAGAATGGAGAGCCCATTTTGTTCACTAGTAAATGGCTTGCATCAATTTCTGGAACTTGACGGTACGTTCATCAATGGGCAGAGGCCACTGGTCAATGACGATGGCGCCTTCTGCGATGAATTTGCGAATATCATATTCGGAGAAACCTCCATCGATTACGTAGACTCGTTCTTGGCCAATTTCAGCTATCTTGAGCACATCATATGAGCTGAAAGTAGAGTTGAGCACGACAATAGCTCCGTTTTTGGCAATCTTCTTTACGTCGTAAGCAGAGATACCTTCACACTCCACACTTACATTGGCTCCACCTGCTTGTGCAATTTTGCCAATGTCATAGGCGCTGAAAGAAGAGTCCAACCGTAGTTTTGCTCCCTCTTGGGCAAATCGTTTTACATCGTAGGCGGAAAAACCCTGACAGAGTACTGTTACTCTCTCTTTGCCTTTGTTGATCAAACGACGGACGTCATAGGAGGAGAGATTGTTGTCCACTGTAATGGCGCCGCCAGCAGCCAGGATTTTGGCTAGTTCGTAATATCCTTGCTCTGAACCTGCGTCTACGACTTTTGCTCCAGCTGCTACAAATTTCTTTAGGTCATAGGAGCTGAAACCGGCTGCTTTGATGAGCACTCTTTCTCCACCAGCTTTGGCAAACTTGAGGACATCATAAGAACTAAAGCTCGAGTCGACGAGGACACGAGCTCCTCTGTCGATGAATTTTTTTACATCATAGGAGGAAATGTTGGAGCAGATAATGGTTAGTTTGTCTTGTGATAGGTCAGCCAATTGATTGAGTGTGTATGAGTCCAAAGATGCGTCTGCTTTGAGTTTTGCTCCGCCTTTGGCAAATTTTTTCAATTCATAGGAGGTAAAACCTTCACAGATGACGGTAACCCTCTCTTGGCCGATTTTGATGAATCGGTTGATGTCATAGGCTGTATAAACATTGTTTACAGTGACTTTGCCACCTGCTTTGAGGCGATTGATGATGTCATAGGCAGATTGAGCAAAAAGGCTCGAAGAGCAGAACAAGACGAGGACGAGTGTCAAGGATAGGACTGACCGGTACATAAAGTTCCCTCCCTATGTTGTTTTTTATATAGGGGCATTATGGAAATTTGCACTAACTTGTCAACCCTGCTTTATAATAGAGAAACGACTGGAAAGGGACGGCAGTGAGTCAAGCTGATAAACGCTGTGTATTGTTGGTGGACAATGATGAAGATGCTCTCAAGCTCTATGGGGACATGCTCGCAGAATATGAATATAATGTGCTAGTGGCTCGCGATGGTCAAGAAGCTCTACAGCTCTTTCTCGAGCACCATCCCCACGTTGTCGTCACTGATGTTCACATGCCCGAGATGAATGGTGAAGAGCTCTTCCACCAGATTATGGCCGTAGCTCCAGACACGAAGGTCATTTTCATTACAGGTTGGTCAGATATCGCTGCTGCTACGAGGTTGGTCAAAAGTGGTGCTTTTGACTATCTCGACAAACCTGTTTCACTCATCCATCTCGTTGGGGTCATCAAAAATGCCTTTATCGCTCACGACGATGGGGCTCATTCACCAAAAGAAGAGACTGTAGAGGCAAGACCAACGGATTCAGCGCCAAATCTCCAGCCCGTATATGTTTCCTCAGAGGCAGATGATTCAGTGGTGGCCGATTTGAAGGCCAGTGTCAAAGAGGCAATCTGTGAAGCCCAGGTCTTGGCTGCCAATGGTGAATTGCCTACTGCACACAAGGAATCCTTAGAAGCTGCTCTCAATGCTTTGAAAGATGCAGCCAATCATTTGAGCCAAATCGATTGAGTTTACTGAGGAGAAAAGTACCCAAGAGTGTCTCATCGATGATACAGCTCTTTCAATTGCCTTAGCTTGATGTGAGTGTTTAAGGGCTTTTTACTCTTCAGGTTTTCATCTGGCACGACTCCTGCCTTGTTTGGGGCAGGAGGTTCAAAATGAATAACGAAAAGGGTTTTTTCATCGTAACAGCAGTTCTAGTAGCGTTTCTCGTCTTTGCATGCACAGGTTGGGCAGGCATTGCCGTGAGGATCAAAAATAGGCTCGTGCCTACAGTTGAGTCTTTGGAAAACGATTATAGCGACATGGTCTACTATCGCGATGAACGTCTCGTTTTGCCTGAGTGTCCTGGTGAAGACACAATGAAAATCTATAGAAAGACAGTCAAATCAGTAGCACAGAAGTTTAGAACCCAAGGTGGTTTAATCCAAAAGTACCGTTCATATTTTGCTGAGGAAAATGTGGACAAGATGCTCAGTGTTAACAGCCAAATTGAAATGAACTGGGGATACATCAAAGCTGATATAAGAGAGTACGAGTTTGCATGTCAGAATCAGTGCAAAACACCCATTAAAAAAAGAAATCCTTATAATAACCCTTCAGGACAAAGTGGTTCGTCCAATGGGAGCAATACTTCTGAACTAGCTCCTCTTGCAGAGGCTGGTATGAGTTTGCTCAATACGATTAGTGAAAGTCCTGTTGAGAAAGAGGGAGTGGACAGCCCCTCGGAGTTGCCATCAAAAGAGCCCACAGAAGTGACTATCCCAGACATTAGTATTGACGAGATCAACAATGCCTTGCCTCAGATTAGAGAAGGTGATCCCTGGCTTTCCGAGGTAGGCAAGGTGGGTATTCTGGGCGTACTCAAATCCATCATCGGCATCGGTGCTGCAACAGAGCAGTCACCAGCTGCCAACATTGGTTTTGGTCCAATGAATGGTTAATCGCTAGCTCAACGAGTTACGAGAGTGGCTTTCACAATTAGTGTCTCTTTACCTCGCAGGACAGTGACTGTGATTTCATCACCTGCTTTGAGGCTGCGCAAAATCGTCGAATATTGGCGCAGAGAGCTCACTATAGTGTTGGCCACTTTTGTGATGATGTCACCTTTTTGGATACCACATAAGGCTGCAGGTGATTTGGGAACGAGCCCATCGACACGCACTCCCTTTCCTTGGAAGGCGAAATCGGGAATGGTGCCAAAGAGGACTTTCCGAGCTCCTTTGGTTTTATGCCCATGTTTTGGTGCTTCACCATTTAGTGGTGTCAATCGGTCTTCTCGTTTGGCCAAATAGTGAAGAGTTTCGCGGACGACTGCTGCAACTTTTAGCAAACCATCGCCATCAATTTTATCAAAAGTGTCTGTTGGGCGATGGTAGTCAGCGTGAGCACCGCTGAATATTTGCACAGCCGGTACTTTTGCTTGGATGAAACTGGCTTGATCGCTAGAACCAATGTCATCACGCACTGTTTCCAACGGTACTCCTGTTACATATCCCACACCACGGAAGATGTGTACCCACTCTCTTGCCGTTCCAATACCGAGAATGAGTAGTTTTTTATCGAATAGTCTGCCAACAGTATCCAAATTGACCATGGCGTGACATTTGGTAATGGGGAAGTTTTTCGTGTTGTTTACATAATATTTGGAACCAAGTAGACCATTCTCTTCACCTGTAAAAGCGCAGAAGATTATGGTTCTGTCAGGTTTGGGACCAGAAGCAAATAGTCTAGCCATTTCCAATAAAACAGCCAAACCCGAGGCGTTGTCGTCAGCGCCAGGATATCCTTTGCCCAGGTGATCGTAGTGGGCACCGAGAACGATAGATTGCCCTGCCATTTTTGCGTTTTTTCCCGCAATGTAACCGATGACGTTTTGCAGCTGAATCTCCCTAACAGGTTCTCCCCTAGAAGTAGAAAAGGTCTGGAAGTATGACCCTTGGGAAGAGCCGCCTGCTTTCAAACCCAATTCTTTGAAGCTTTTGGCCAGATAGTCGGCTGCTTTCCTTGCTCCCTCTTTTCCCATGAAACGACCTTCATATTTGTCTTGGGCTACTTCCTTTATGACTGACATCATCCTCTCTTTTGAAAAGAGGGGAGGAAGCGTGGCAAGGGCTTTTCTTTTTGGAAAAGCAGAGCGTGCAGAATTATTTGGGTTCAAGATAATTGTCATGGGTGAGGATAATATGGGCCAGCGACCTTTTAATACATTGGCAGGTTCGTCGCCTTCGAAGGCAAGGTAACTGTATTTGTGATAATGGGGTAGCTTTCTTGCCAAGCCGGGAATGGCTTTTTCGTTCTTTGTGGCCAAGAACGCTAGTGCTTGCGGTCCAGAGCGGAATGCGAAGACAAAGGAGTTGTCCTTCTGTGATAGTGAGTTTTTGCCAACAGTGACAGTTTTTTCATCTTTGATGATTTTGCGAAGTTTTAGGTGCTTATGCAATATGCTGAGATGTTTGTTCTCATAACCAAAAAACCATATTGCTCTGTCTGCAGGAAGTGCTTTGAGTTCTGAATCTAGGACTACCTTGATTTTGTCGCCTTTGGACCAGCTCTTGGCAAGATGTCGATAAGCTTGGAGCATTGTTTTGGAGGCTTCGCTGGGCAAGATAATCATGCCTTTGTTTGCGCCAAATAGACCACTGAGCGCTGGTGGCGTCTCTTCTTGGTGAGGGATGCGAAAGAGATCAAAAAGAGGATCTATGTCCACCCTTGTTGGTTCGTCAGATATTGGGATGACTGTAGTTAGTCGTCTATGGTTCATCTGACAATGTGTGATCAGAGTTTCTCTTTCACCGGCAAAAGATAAGTAGATTGGCACCTTCAGAGGCAAGGAAGCTGATGACTGACGTTGCTCGAGGACTATCTTGAGACCCTTGCTCACTCTTTTTGCTTCAACTAGGTGTAGATTGGCGGCACCAAGACCATTGACCCATGAGTTGAAATAGTCTTTGAGGTCCTGCTGGCTGGCGGCTGTGAAAGCGAGCTCTACATCGGCCCAAGAGGCCACTTTGAATTTGTTTTGTTCGTAGAAACTCTTTATGGCGTGGACGAAGACTTTGTCACCAAATTGGCGACGGAGCATGTGATAGAACATGAGCGCTTTGCCATAACCGACGGCTTCGCTTGCAGAATCGTGGCGTGAACGGAATTCGTTCAAAGGGAAGTCTTTTCCTTTACTGACGAAGTCTCTATATTTTTGCAGGACATTCAAGCGGTATTGAGCACCTTGACCTCTTTGTTCCTTGACGAGGTGGTCAGCCATATAGGCTGTTATTCCTTCACACCAGTTTCCAGTAGCGTAATCAACGTATACGCTGTTTCCCCACCAGTTGTGCAGAATTTCATGGGGGTAAGAAGAGTGGAGGATAAAGGGAAAACGGATGATTTTGGAGCCCAAGAGGGTGAAGGATGGCATGCCATAACCTGTTTCCCAGAAGTTTTCAACGAGAGCGAATTTTCCGTAGGGGTAGGGGCCAATGAGTTTTGAATACATCTTGATGTATTGGCTAGTCACTTCTAGGTATTTCTCTGCCAAATCTCTGTCTGGTGTTCGAAGATATGCTTCTACTTTCACCTTTCCCTCTTGGCGAGAGTAAACCTCAAAAGGAGCAGCGATGAAATAGATGTCATCTTGGGGGTTGGTGCACCACCAAGCACCTTCTTTG
>CAZXTJ010000497.1:0-5644 GCA_964643655.1 uncultured bacterium | reverse complement strand
CTTCTTTCTTTACCGTCGGCACATCTCCGAGGCGCTTCAAGTCCCCAAAGGCAAAGACTTCAGCACGAATGAAACCTTTTTCCAGGTCAGAATGTATGCATCCCGCTGCTTTCACGGCTGGGAGGCCATTTCGCAGAGTCCAAGCACGAACTTCGTCTTCTCCCACTGTGAAAAAAACTATCAAACCCAGAAGTTCGAAACATTGTTGAATGAGACGGTCACGAGCAGGAGCTTCTAAACCTAAGTCTGAAAGGAATGCCAACTGGTCTTCTCTATCGAGCTGGGCAATCTCTTCTTCGATTTGAGCACTGAGGGGCAAAGTTGGTCTCTTGCCAGCAATTTCAGCCACAATGGCTGTGTGCTCTTGGGTATTTCCGAACTGATCTTCATCTACATTGAGCAAAATGACAGTTGGTTTGCCTGACAAAAAAGCGTAACCGCGAAGGGCAGAGGCTTCCTGCTCAGTCATTTCAAATATACGCATGGGTTTTTCTGCCTCGAGATGAGCTTTCACTCTTTCGAGCAACTCGAGCTCTTTTTGGTCATCTTTCAAACCACGGCGTACATTTTTACTCAAACGATCCACTTTGGCTTCGACAACGGCCAAATCTGCCAGCAAAAACTCTGCATCGATGAAAGAAATATCCCTAAGTGCATCAACTGAGCCATCGGCATGGTAAACAGACTCATCTTCAAAAACTCTTGCTGTCAGCAACAAACCATCCATAGTTCGCAAAGTTGCCAAAAACTGGGGAGAAAAGGTTTCTCCAGGTCTTTTTGATGACCTGATGGCTGCAAAATCAACGAACTCCACGTCGGAATAAGTCGTCTTGGCTGGTTTGTAATAGCCGCTGAGCCAGTCAACGCGGTCGTCTGGCACTTTGACAGTAGAGATACGGGGTTTATCAGGAGAAGTAAGGGCACCTGCGCCCGTTTCGCCTGAAAGAATGCCAAATATTGTCGATTTGCCACTGCTTGGCAAACCTATGATACCCATTTTCACGGTGTAAACTCCTTCCACCGAATGGTTACTCCATAAATTCGTGAGGAGCTATGATACTATCGCGAGCTGAGGTCGTCGAGCCTTACTGTCCTCTGACCTGCAGAAGCCCCAGCGCCTTCGAAGTCTCTCTTCAATAATTTCACGACAAATTTGATGAGGGCGGGTGTTGCAATGCCAAATCTTTTGAAGCGCGGTACAGCAAAATAAAATCCCTGGCCAAAGGGACTTGGGGCACCAAAAGTAACTGTCGTAGGTGCTTTTTGTTCACCACAGTAGACTGTTATGGTCAATCCACCTTTTGTAAATCCCGCTTTGGAGGAGTCGAACTCGCCAGGTCCAAAAGTTCTTTCGCTAGGTTGGCCTGCCAACATGACCAAGACATCGGCCATGAGTGCATTGAGTCCCTCCATACGCCTTACTTTGCGTCTTTTGTCACCTACGAGTCCTTCAAAGGTTGGCGTACCTGGTTTTGCCCCTTCAGCCAAACGATAAGGATCATCGGCTTCATTTTCTCCGCGAGTATAAGAATGGATGTACCAGACTTTTTCGTGAATCCTATATTCCACCCATCTGGCATCTCTCTCCACACGAATCATAACTAGCTCTCCCCGAGCGCCAGCCAAAATGCGCGTAGGTGGAGGTGCCCAGGGATCGTGAAACCAAGCAAGACCAAGGAAGAGCGTCAATATTGTCCAAACCAACAAAGAGGCTCTTTGACTCATTGACGCATCACCTGCACCAACAAAGCGCAAGCTCCTGTCAACAGAGGGATTCCCAAGACTGCAATGGCAAAAATGACTCTAAACTGGCCAGGAGTGAAATATACGTCTCTCAGCATAAATGTCTTCGGTAACATAATTACGTTTTCGCCGTAACCTGCCACCCATTCGACAGCACCAATGCCCAAATCGGCATTGTTCAAGTCTCTGAAAGCATTGTTTACAACCAGATCTTCGTCACCTATGAGGAGGAAACGAGCCGTCACCTCTTCTTCTTTTGTGCGCCATTTCACAGTTCTTTCGGCAGCACATCCCATCATCAAAGGAGGTTTGATATCTTCATCTTCGTTGAAGGAAGGTGCCGAGTCTGGATTAGTTTCTCCCCAACTCTGACGTGAAGTAAACAGTAGTGCGCTGTGGCGAACGCCCTTTATTCTCAGTTGTTTGAGTGGGCGAGCGCCATGGAGGACAACAGCTTCTAGTGTACGTACGACAGGATGTGGGCGAAAATCAGCCACGATTGGATCTACGGCAATACCATTCATATTGAGACGAGGATCGACAGCCACTGCTTTGTGAAAATCAAGAGAGAAATGGTGGTAAATCTTTTCCCAATTGGGACCAGGAATTTTTTCAGAGAAGACCAACAAGCCGCCTCCCCTGCCGAGAAATTCCATTAATGCATCTCTTTCTTTGGGGAGAAGATCCTGTTGGGGAGCCAAAGCCACTATGGCTCCACAATCTTTTGGTATAACTCTAGCTGCTTCGTGCAATTTCAGAGGAGCTATCTCTAGTCCAGCCAAAATGAGAGCTTCCACGAACATACGCGCTCCATCTCGTTGAGGAGAGAGGATGTCACGCTCACCATGGCCTACGAGAAAATGGACTCGCATTCTCGTCGTTCTCATTATCCGGCGTAAACCAGAAAGCAAATGGAGCTCTGAACAACCTCGTGTTTTGACGAGACGATTAGCCGCTTGGAATACCATGATCCTCGATTTTGTTATCTTGAGTTCACGGGCCAAATCTGGCGACATCTGAGGATCGGTGAGGCGAAATGAGATGCGAGGACATATACGTACTACTTCTCGCAAAAGACCATCGATGTCCGTACGGGCGGCATCAGAAGTAGGTACAAAGACCGTGATCCTGATTGGTTCAGCCACCTCGGATAGAGCCCTCATAGTGGCTTCCGAGAGGGTAAAAGCACATTCTCGAGTCATGTCCAAACGCTGAGAATGCCTGTCAGCCAAAGCCTGCATAAAACAGACTGCGGCAAATATGACGAGAGTTGTGGCCAGGGCATAAAGTTTCATCGCCAACGCCACCCCTCGACGACTCGCAGACAGCAGGTCAAAACAAAGAATGTGAAAATGAGGAAAAAGGCACAATCGCCCGTATCGACCAAACCAACAGTAAAAGGAAGGAGGCGCTCGAAAAATGAGACCGAACGCACAGCCTCCAAGGGACCGCTAGAAACCAACGAAACCAAACTTTGGGCACACCAGAAAATCAGTCCCATAGTGGCAGCCAATAAACAGGCAGATACTTGATGACTGACGAGAGCAGAAGCAAAGAGGCCAAGAGACATCATGGCCAATCCCAAACAAAAAATACCCAGCGTGCCTGCAAAAACACGTCCCCCATCAATGTCTGTGAAAAAGTTGAGAATGAAAGGATATTGCAAGGTTGTGGCACACATGACGACGAGGAAAGTCGTATAAGCAACAAACTTCCCAACTACCAATTGAAATGCCGTGAGTGGGGAAGTGAGAAGGAGCTCTACGGTTCCTGATTGTTTTTCGACCACAAAAGAACCCATTGCAATTGCAGGCACCATCAGAAGCATGACCAGACCGATGTTACGATAGAGATAGGCCAGATTGGCGGCTGCCCCCGAATAAACTATTGCGCAGAAAAATAATCCGTTGAGCAGCTGAAAGAGCACCAAAACGATGTATGCCGTTGGTGTGCCAAAGATGGCTCCCAACTCACGCCAGGCAATGAGGGCTGCCCGTGACACTGTTTTGACCACTCTCTATCCTCCTCTTTATCATGGTAACAGCTGAAGGAAGTATTTACACTTCTTTGCCAGGTATTGGCGTTTTTCTTGCAACACTTCTAATTTATCTTACGTATATACATGTGGAAGGCACCTTGTGCCACAGTAGTTGTCGTGCGAAAAATTACTTGGAGAAGCTAGTGAACAGACTGAGAAAGTGGAACCGATGGGTGGTTTTGCCACTATTGGTCACCTTTTTGTTCACTCTATGCCCTGCCCAGCTCTACTGCGCAGACAACAAAACAGAAGAGACAGAAAGCAACAAAGAGTCTGTCAAAGAAAGCGCCTTGAATTTCACGGACAAGTGGCTCATCAACGGCAATGCCATCGGTAATGCCATTGGTGCAGTCGTTGGTCAAATGTTGCTTGGGATGGTTTTTGCAGGCCCTATCGGTCTAGTCATCGGTTCTGGTCTAGGTTCACTCATTGGTGGTTACATTGGTGCGGGCATTGATGACAGAACTGGTATTGCCGTCAACTACACAGCTTTTAATCGACCTCCGCTGACTCAAGGTGGAACTTGGCTCAAAAATGTGGGCCCATGGGAACAATTCTTCTATCAAGTCGATGCTTGGGTATTAAATGGCGGAAGCTTGGCAGGTCTGTCCTGCCACTTCATGATGAACTTCATGGCGCGCACCATTCCCGGCTTGGGTCTTCTAGCAAATCCCGTTCTTCTGGCTGTCTGTAACTATATTGTGGCTACCTTTGCCGACAATATGGATGGTCTCGTTGATTTGGGTTCGATAGGCAAGAAGATTGATGATATGAAGGGCCTAAGTCCAACTGTTGGTACTACGGGGCCCACAACAGAGGCAAACGGCCGACCACCCATCAACTTCACTTTCCGCGACGCCTACAATGAAGTCATTTATCAAATGCGCCATGGTACGCAAGATTCCATTAAACAGGCTTATGATGGTTTCAAGAACGTCAAAGAAGCTTTGAATGACGTAATCGAAACACGGCGACAAAAAAGAGAAGCCAAGGAAGCTGCTGGAAACTAGACTCACCGGCCTGCGATGACAACTCTTTCGAGAAGCATGGTTTTGGGTCCCTGTTGTTGTGGATGACCACCTACCCAAATGTTCGTAATCTTGGGGAATGCTTTTGCAGAACGTAGTTTCACTGAAAAGACTCGAGGTCCTCCCACCTGCTCTAAAGTACAAATTGCCAAATTGGCAGACCAATCGAGCTTGAGCTCATAAACTTGGTCTTTGGCCAGTAGAGCACCAGTCGCTTTGGCCCTTTTATCGTTGAGGAATGAACGCAGAGCCCATCTCTCAGAACTCTTGCCTTTACCTCTCAATAAATCAACGATGGGCTTGTTACCAGCTAATAAAGCGCAAAAACCTTCCACTCGAGAGACCTTGGATGTCTGTTTGAAACGCATAGTCAAACGACCAGCAGCCAAGTCAGCCACTGGATAGCGTAATCCTTGCCGTCCCTTTTTGTTGGTTTTGACCTCAAATCCTCTTCCCAAACGAACTCGACCACCCATGATTTCACCGAGACCAGAGCCTGCTTTGAAAGAATCATCGGCGAGAACCTCGCCACCAAGATCATTCTTATTTCGAATATGAACAAAGGCCGAAGCTTCCACAAACCCACAGGTTGCCATGAGGCGACAAGGTCCTGGAGCCGAAGCTTTGAGCACGGTCATAGCGCGACCTTTTTTCGTAGCAGCTTTGGCCTTCGTGAAGTCACCAGAACCTGATGTGAAAAAAACAGTCGTGCCATCTGGAACTGCCACTCCATGCTGGGAAAAGACTTCTGCAACTACTGTTACCTTCTCTCCTGCAAGAGCAGAAAGAGGTTTGGCTCGAAGCTGAATAGCCGCAGGACGAATGAGTGCGGGGA
>CAZXTJ010000496.1:0-5698 GCA_964643655.1 uncultured bacterium | reverse complement strand
CGAGAGGAAGTCTCAGAGCCGAGATAGAGCTTCTAACCAAAGATGGAACGATGGTTGTCGTTCTCTCTGTGAAAGATTATGGCGTTGGAATGTCTGATGACGTACGAGAACGCATCTTTGAGCCTTTTTTCACTACAAAGGGAGTTGGCGAGGGAACTGGCCTTGGTTTGGCCACAGTCTATGCCATTGTCGATAGGCTTGGTGGCTTCATTTGCGTGAACTCCATCGTTGACTATGGAACAAGCTTTGACATTCACCTTCCCGCTGGAGACCAGGAGCAGAGGTTGAGGCAGACTGAAATTCTTCCTGAACCTGCCAAAGGTAAACAAGAGCTCGTTTTGGTTGCTGAAGACGAAGCATTGATCAGGAATCTGGCTGTGCGCATTTTGGAAGATGCAAACTACAGAGTCATTACGGCAAGTGATGGCTTGGAAGCGCAAAAGATCTTTCGTGCGCACTCAGACGAAATCAAACTCTGTTTGTTGGATGCAGTCATGCCCAAATGTACGGGTTTTTTGGCTGCAAAAACAATCTCTGCCATAAATCCTGCAGTACCCATCATATTTTGCAGTGGTTACAGTTATGAAACATTACGTAGTAGTAACATTGATGTCGCTACAGCAAAGATACTGAAAAAGCCCTTTGGTCGAAGTGAGTTACTTTCTCACGTGCGCAAAGCAATTGAAGGTCTTTGAGGATGGACCTAGCCATATTGAAAGTTTGAGCAAACTTCACTCCTGCTCATGACACAAAGATGCTAGATTCAATGTGAAGAACGTGTTGAGAGAGAGGCAAAAGTGCGCAGTTTAATATTTTCCTTATGTATGTTGTTATGCTCTTCGACTCTTGTTTTTGCTGGAGCCGAGATTGGGTATGTCAAATCCGTTGATGGTGCCGTCATGGTTTGCCCTGATGAAGGACAGGCTTTTGGTCCTGCCAAAGTTGGTCAGAAAGTCTTTTCCGGCGGTGTTGTCGTTGCTATGGAAGATGGAACGGTTGTCCTCGATATCAAAGGTAAAGGCGAGTTAACACTAGCAGACAATGCTGCTCTCAAGTTAAAAGAAGTGGCTGCTTCGGGAGAATATTCTGCAGTTACTGGTGTTCGTGCTCCTGTCCTGTTTTTGTTCCCAACAGGAGAAACTGAAGACCTCAAGGCTGGCAAAGTTACAGTAACCTTTGGTCTCAATCATTCTTTGGACAAAGTTCGTGCTGTGAAGAGCTATCAGCTTTATGCTCTCCACGAAGACGAAGGCGATGAACTAGACGACCCCGAAGGTCCTGAAGCACTGGCCCTAGCCCAAGAAATTGGTGCCTTCAAAAGATGCAAACGACCTGCAAAAGATGGTTATTCATGGTACAAGGTAGAGTCTGAACCAATGAATAAACCAGGCGAATACACGGTCTTTGTCGTTGCTCAAAGAGGTAAAGACAAGGTCAGGTTGGGGCAATCCACGCTGCTCGTCATTGCAGATCCCGAGGAGGCTGAGTGATGGCGTTGAAGACGCGTAGCTGCTCCGGCGCGTAGCGACCGGGGAGCAAGCGTCTCGGCTCCCAAAGGAAGATTTTGAAAGAAGAAAAGTTACAGAGACTGTTGAAGTCGCTTTACTCTTTTGATCCTTTTTCTGCTTATCCCAAAGAGGCCGATTTTGCCATTCCAGAGTTGGGCAAGTTGGCGGCTGAAGCTGGTGGTGAGCAGGTTTTGCGCAAGGTAATGGCTTTGTATGAAGAGACGAAAGGCAATAAGCGCTTTCCATACACGGCTTCGGCTTGTGCAGAAACGGTCTATGAGGCCGCCGCTTCTGGAGCGGATTTGAGTTTTTGGGAAGCATATTTGCAAGGTCTGGAAGACCGCTTTTTTATTATGGCCCTCGTACGTTCCTCTTTGAATGGTGGATTGCCGGGATATGTGGAGAAATTTTTGCTTCACGAAGAGACGCAAACGCGTCGAGCTGCTCGTGATTGCATCAAGGCTGCATTGCAGAGTGGGAGCTCTATTGAGGAGCATTTGTCTGTTGTAAATGAGATTTTGGCTGGGAGCGAGGGAGAGGCCGTTTTTTGGGCTGTCCATTTGTTGGCCAAGGCACAAGCTATGGGGCAGGATATTGGAGCGGCCCATAAGGGTCTGGAGCTCGTGGCTCAGGGCAAAGGCGCTTTAGCAAAGAAAGCTCGTGAGCTCCTGGGCTAGCTGAGCGATGACTGAACCTTTGGCATTGCAGACGGATTTTCTTACTGTCTCGGTGAACGTTCATTTTTTGAGCTTTATGGTGTTCCACCGTGGAGCACTTGGTGTTGGGGGTATATTCTATGATAATGGGAGGCCTTTGTGGCAGCGGAGTCTAGAGGGAGGCATGGTGGCCTGCCAATTGCCTATAATGGGTTGGTGCAAACAATAAAATCGGTCTCGGATGGGGTTGGTGCTCATGAATAAGGTAATCGGTATTTTGGTTGTGGTTCTTTCTCTCACCGTTTTTTCTGGAGATGTAGAAGCTCGCTGGGGTTCTTCGGGTTCTTCTGCCAATGAATTGAATGAAGCAGCCGTCATGGGTGGCGCTGATGGGCACCGAGTGCGCGTATTGTTTCGTCCCGAGCGTGATAGAAAGTCACGAGACCTCGACTGGCATGGTTATGATTTGGGCACAGAAGATGGGCGAGACAAGTTTGATGAATATTATCGCAAGAACTCTCGTCGATTGAAGACATCCAAAGAGAAGTCCAACGCTTATCGTGCTTTTGAGTTGCTACGGACTGCCAAGGCGAAGGAAGTCTTGGACCGGCTCATGAAGAAAAAGGGCGAGCCAGTCATGGTTGTCTTCCCCTATCCTCGCAACAATAATAATTTGCAGGCGCCGACGAACTTTCCCACTTCTCCTTTGCGAGTATTGATGCCCCACGAACCACGACGGGCACACTCGAGACTAACAGATGACAATCAGTTGCTGGGGCTCATCTGCCACGAAGTTGCTCACACGCAGGATAAAAATCAAAGATCCCGCGACGAGTATGGTCGAGACAAGGTTCACGATTATGATGAGATCTTGCGCACGAAAGAGATGGCCTTCATGGAAGGTTGGGCAGATTACATTCAGTGTTTGATGTGTGAGGACTTTGCCAAGGAACTAGAGAGTAATGCTCTTACACCATTGGTTTTCCGCAAATTCACAAAAGATGGCCGTAATTATAATGGCCAATTGGAATATGATGATTACATGAAGGTAGAGAGCGTCATTGCCACAATGTTCTACTCTATCTCAAACAAAAAGACAGCCACAGATGTAAAAATTCAATCGGCCTTTGATGCTACCAATGACACTGATGGTGACGTCATGGATACCTTGGTGAAGTATACGAAGAAGAACAAAAGTGATGGTTATCGTGTTGCTGCATTGTGGGATTTTTTGACTGGCTTTTTGGCTTCTGACTCTGTCTTTTCCAAATTCAGATATGGCAGTGCTCGTTACAATTCATCAGAACGAGAAAAGAACAGGAAATTGTGGGAAGCTGTATTTGATAATGGTTGTAGTCCCTACGAATATTTGGCCTATCTCACGGCGGGAACTGCATTGAAACATTATTTACCTTGGGATGGCAAATATGTGGTGGAAATCTCAAAAGGACTCTTTCACAAAACGAAAGAAGATGGCTCTCAGTGGGACAAGTGGACGCCCAAAGACAACAAACTTTGTGATCCCTATATTGAGGCCTATGTAAATGGTTACCAGAGCCCCAAACCCTTTATGGTTGCCAAAAAACAGCAGGATACCGTTTATCACGAGTGGCGATACAAACAAAGTGTTACCTTGAAACCTAGTGATAAATTGGTCTTCATGTGTTGGGACAAAGACCTCATTGATCCTGATTTCATTGGCAAGGTCGAGACGAAACGCATCTCTGATTTGACTTTGGGTAAAAAATACGTTTACCGCCATCATGGCCGCATACAATTCCTCGTCATTTACGTATCAAAGACAGAACACTGCACATGGGCCGAGCCTGGTGAAGGAAATGTCTCCTTGCTGAACACTGACGCATGGTGATGATGGGCTAGTTTCTTTCTGTTCCTCTCATTGACGATTAGGTATGGTGACTACCTATGTAGGTAAGCTACCTGATTGAAATAGAGGCGAGACAGAAATGAAGTCGGCGGCAAAATGGGGTTTTAGAACCTTCTATGCGCTTTTGGCCATTGTTACGGGATATGCCATTTGGCACATTCCTATGCTGGCCACATATGAATTGGCAACTTATGACCATCGTTTGATGGCAGCCCGTAGAGGGGCGAAATTGGGGCTCAGCCAAGTTGGAGTCTCTCCAATCACGCGGAGTCAGTTGATAGACATCGTAACCATCGATGACGAGTCCATGAAAAAGATGAAGAAGCTTCATGGTCACAAAGAGCGATGTCGCTGGCCATGGCCCTCGACGAACTATGGCAAGGTCATCGAAAACTGCTTCAAAAAAGGAGCAGCCGTCGTAGGAGTCGATTTACTCACCTTTGATACTCCTTCTGCTCCCAAATATCGCGAAGAAGACGAAGAGCTCGTAGAAATCTGTCGCCGCTACAAAGGACGAGTGGTTTTGGCGCAGCGATATGACGTCATCAACGACAAGGGGATGACACGGGAAGAATGGGCCTTGCCCTTGAAAGAGCTGCGCAAAGTGTGTGGTCGCGGATATGTGAATGTAGTCGTCTCAGCTGATGGTGTCGTTCGTAAATTCATTCCTCAGCGAAAACGAATGTTCATGTTTGATGAAGATTCCTTTTCCGTGGCTGTTTTGAAAGCTTATGAGAAGTGGTGCAAAAAAAGTGGTCGTGAGCAAGCCGCGCCCAAGGATGGATATCCTCCTGGAAGTTATAAGGTTGGTCCTTGGTCTGTTGTGGGCACCCCTGAGAAAGCCTCTTTGATAGGTTTCACAAAGACACCTTTGGGAGAAACGAAGGGCGACAATGGAGAAAAGGCGACAAAGACTGTGCCCTATTGGCGCGTTCTCGTCGATGACAAATTGCCTGCTGACGAATTCAAAGACAAGATTGTCTTGATAGGTCCCACAGCCCTGGAGTTTCACGACAGACATCCAACACCGGCCATGGCTTTGACAGGCCAGCCAACACAGGGTGTGGCCATACAAGCAGATATCATCACCTCTTTCTTTAACAACAACAAGCTCCATAAGGTGGATGAGAGCGCTGATGTGAGAGGCGCTTGGATAGCTGGATTTGTTGCTCTGCTCATTGCCCTTTTGGCTGGTGCTTGGTGGGGACCTGTGGCACTTTTGTTTGCAGCTTACTGCTATTTTAGATATGCCGCTGTCTCTTTGGACATTAGTGGAGAGTGGATAGAAGTAGCCCGACCCATTGCAGTCATGTTTGGAGTTTATCTCGTTGTCACCGTAGCCCGTCTGGCGGGCGAAGAGAGAAAACGACGACAAGTGCGCAAGATGTTCTCGGCTTATGTGTCAGGAGAGGTCTTGGCCTATTTGGAGGAAAATCCAGAGGCTTTCAGCCTGACAGGTGAACGGCGCGAAGTGACAGTCTTCTTTTCGGACGTGCAGGGATTTACCAACATGTCCGAAACAGTGACTCCTGATGTTTTGGCCAACATCCTCAATCGTTATTTCACACCAATGAGTGAATTGGTGATGGCAGAAGGTGGTTATGTAGACAAATACATAGGTGATTGTGTCATGGCCGTCTTTGGAG
>CAZXTJ010000495.1:0-5736 GCA_964643655.1 uncultured bacterium | reverse complement strand
AGGTGGCATGGGGCAGGTATACAGAGGCCTTGACCGTTCTTTGGAGCGAGATGTGGCCATCAAGATGATCAGTCCTCATTTGGCTGGCGACGAAAATTTCATCGAGCGTTTCAAGCGAGAGGCGCGGTTGGCTGCCAAGATTCAGCATGCAAATCTAGTTTCTGTCTATTTCCTAGGCACGGAAGCAACTCATGGTTGTCCCTACGTGGTTTTGGAATATGTTGATGGTCAGTCTTTGCAAGATCTGCTGGCGAAAGAAAAGTCTCTGTCACCGGAAAGAACTGTGGATATTTTGCTCGATGTGGCTAAGGGACTTAGAGCAGCTCTTGAAGAGGGCATTATTCATCGTGACGTGAAACCTTCTAACGTTATGCTGACCCGTGACGGGCAGGCAAAGGTCACAGATTTTGGTTTGGCTGCTTCCTTGGCCAGTAGCACATTCAGTCGAGAAGGTAGCTGTATTCACAAGGTGGACAAGAGTCACCTCGTTGGAACTGCCCACTTCATGGCCCCCGAGCGCATTTTGGGCAAAGAGTGTGATCACCGCTCTGACATGTATTCTCTGGGCATCTCGGCCTTTGAAATGCTCACGGGGAAAAAACCTTACGATGCCTGGAATTTCGAAGGAGTGCTGGCCCTTCATTTGCGAGGCGATTTGCCCTCCATTACTGAGCTTCAACCCATAGTCCCAAGTCGTCTGAGCAAGATTGTGGAACAAATGCTCAGTTTAGAGCCAGCTGAGAGATATGAAACCTATACAGAGTTAATAGAGGCTTTGGAAACATCCTTGGAAGAGGAAGATACTCCAGCTCCTGTTGAAAAAGAGGTCGTAGAGCAAGCTCCTTTTGCTCCATCTTGGGCCGCCAGGTTTGGCAGTGTAGCAGCTACTTTTACGAGAGGACGTGAACCTTCCTCCGAAGAAAAAGAAACGTTGCAGTTGTATGTGAAAGAGATGGGGCTGCAGCCCCTAGCCAAGTTGATAGGGCCTCTGGAAGATACTCCCCATTATTTGCTCGTTGCCCAAAACAATGTTCCCGTTGGTCGTCACGAGAGGAATGTGGTCATTCTCAATGACTCAACTTGTGTGACAGGACGTTCTCAAGGAAGGTTATTGTTGGACGAGGAAAAGGGATGGTCCATAGAGCGCCACAATGGTTCTCCCTCAAATGTGGCTCCCATCTCGGTCAATGGTGCCCAATTGCAGGTTCAGGAGAAGATTGTATTGGAAGATGGAGACAGTCTTTCTTTTTCAGACACTGTTTCTCTTGGAGTACGCAAACCCATTGATGATATTGAGACTATCGAACTGTACGTTGAAGAGCTGCCAGAAGCAGACGAAGAGTATAGAAACTGTTTGCGCTGGACCTTGATGGGTAATCAGGCCAAAATTGGTGGTTCTCCTGATTGTCACACCTATTTACCTGAATTTGAGTATCCCCTATTCAACATCTATTACAAAGATGGGCTTTTCTGGTTGGACGAGCCAGTGAATAGGCAGTCCATGGTTTTGCATGTGGGTTGGAATCCCATCAAAGATAGATGCCCACTCTTTTATCGCGAGACCATACATATTGGTGGTTACGAATACCTCTTTTACCAGCTGCGCAGCCCTGAAGAGCTTTGGATGTGGGATGACGAATTGGACCAAAGAGACCTCCCACGGTGATTCTCTTGCACAGCCTCAAAGCTCCCCCTATAATTGGCGCCGGTGACAAAAACACCGTGATATGGAACAACAGTGTCTCATTGTGAGATTTGAAAGGTTCGAAAAATGAAAAAATGCGTCAAAGACTATGACGTCAAAGGTAAAAAAGTACTCATGCGAGTCGATTTTAATGTG
Organism: uncultured bacterium; assembly: GCA_964643655.1. Classification (GTDB taxonomy): domain Bacteria; phylum Muiribacteriota; class UBA6191; order CAZXTJ01; family CAZXTJ01; genus CAZXTJ01. The sequence goes on along the minus strand of CAZXTJ010000495.1, from coordinate 3,896 downwards.
CCTCTGAACAAAGAGGGCGTCATCACTGATGACACACGCATTCAGGCAGCCATGCCTACTATTAAACACGTGTTGGAAAATGGTGCTAAGAGAGTGGTTCTCATGAGCCATCTCGGCCGCCCCAAAGGTCAGCGCAAACCTGAGTTCAGCCTCGCTCCAGTAGCGAAGAGACTACAGGAAGTCTTGGGCAAAGATGTGCTTTTCCTTGATGGTTGTATCGAAGAAGACGTTGTCAAAGCAGTGGAAGAGCTTCCTGAAGGTGGAGTAGCTCTCCTTCAGAATCTTCGTTTTTACGCCGGTGAGAAAAAATGTGACGATGACTTTGCCACCAAACTTGCTCGCTTGGGTGAAGTCTATGTTAGCGATGCTTTTGGCACCGTTCACCGTGCTCATGCCTCCACAGCTGGTGTCCCCAAACATTTGCCAGCACTTTGCGGCATGTTGATTGAAAAAGAGATCAAATATCTCGGCGGCGTTGTCGAGAATCCACAGTCTCCTTACGTTGCCATCCTTGGTGGAGCAAAAGTTTCGGACAAAGTGAAAGTCATTGAAAATTTGGCGGCCAAAGCGGACAAAATCCTCATCGGTGGCGCCATGGCTTACTGTTTCATCAAAGCCCAAGGTGGCAAGGTTGGCTCATCTTTGTGTGAAGACGAAGCCGTTGAAACTGCCAAAGCCATTGTGGACAAACTTGGCGACAAACTCGTTTTGCCTGAAGATACTCTTGCTTGCCAAGAACTCGAAGCTGGCGCTGAAACGAAAGTCGTCGACACGAAAGAAATTCCTGATGGCTGGAAGGGCGTCGACTTGGGTCCCAAAGCTATTGAGGCCTATAAAAAACTCTTGGCCGAAGCCAAAACAGTCGTTTGGAATGGTCCTATGGGCGTCTTTGAAATTGCTGACTTTGCTAGTGGAACCAAAGCAGTTGCTCAGGCACTTGCAGATTTGCCCGACGAAGCCATTACGGTTATCGGTGGCGGCGACAGTGCTGCAGCAATCAAAAAGTTCGGTTACACTGATAAAGTATCCCACGTATCAACAGGGGGCGGTGCTTCACTCGAATTCCTCGAAGGCAAGACTCTGCCCGGTATCGACTGTTTGATGGAGGAATAATGGAACTTCCCGGGGAAAATGAACGACTTGCTATCGTCTGTGATCTCTGTGATCGACGTGTTACTGGTGAAGTGACCGTTGGTGTCGGCAACCGTGTATCTGACCTGCTCAATTCGAGTACGACGGCCCACGAGTTTTTGTCTCTCACTGATGTCTCCGTCTTTGACAGTGATGATCGTTTGCTGGCTCATCATCGCTTCATGTCTTTGAACAAACGTTTCATCAGAAGCATTGTGGAAGATGAACGTGCGCCAGTATTGGCTCGTGTCAAACATCTCGTTTCTGTAGAGAACTATGAACGAGCTTGGGAAGAGATGGAATACATACTCGGTAATTTCCCACGTGACGCAGAGACTCACTACGTGGCAGGCGTCGTCTCTCAAGCCTTGGGAAAACCTGACGATGCTTTGGAACATTTCAAAGCTGCTCGCGGATTATCTGTTGCCGAAAAATTCCAGAAAATGGTCAACGGCCATTTGGAAAACATGGAAAACAGCTAATCCACTTTTCGAGTAACTTCGATTAGGACGGGCAATTCGTTAATATTAGGCAGGCAGTGGCCCCGCCACATGCGAACAGCATCGGGGCCCTGCTTTTCTACATTGCCAGGACCTTCTATGGACGAACAGACGTAGCGGTCAGACCAATGACCCATTTGGGGAGGAACACCATTTATGAGAGGTGTGGGATCGAGAGGGATCCAGCCGGCAGGTGGTAGATAAACTTCACACCAGCAATGGGGAATGAGAGCTCCTTTTTCTCCTTTGCGTGGCAGTAAATGGCCATAAATACGCCGAGTCGGTAGTTTTCTCTCTCGCAAAAGGGCAGTCAATAAGTCGACACGTTCTGAAGCTCCAGCTTCTTCTGGTTTGGCAACGGCAAAGAGTGCACCGCGACCCCACTCTTTGATTATCTGTGAGCCTGCCGGTCCTGGAGCTGTGGCAGCCACAGCATTGAGCAAAGCATTGATGACATCCTTTGGTGTCATTTTCACATCTTTGAGAGCACTCTTGGCAAAAACACCAATGCGAGGATGGCATAGGGGGATGTTTCGTGTGGGGCTCGTCAGCAAGTGTTCTATGTGAGGTGGCAGCCGCAAGCCTTTGCCGTTTTCAACCTCAATGGTCATGGATTTGACAGTCACGGCCATTTTGATTGTCACCCGCTGTCTGGCCCGTTTGCCCACATCATTGAGATAAAAAGCGGCCAACAGATTGTTCCACTCGTCAAAAGAGAGGTGGTTGGGTGTTTGAGACCAACCAAGAACTTTCACACTTTGATAAGGAGGGAAATTACGAGTCAGCTGAGTGGCCAAAGTACCCATGGGATATGCCTCTCGGGCTTCACGTATCTTTGCTGTCCATTCGATGGTTGCTACTCTGTTTTCACCCACATTGGTCATAAATGATGGATTGTGGTAGAACTCGGCTTCAGGACGAGGTCCGCCTACGCGAAAGGCACGGGCAGCAGCAAAGAAGCTATCTCTATATGCTTTTGCATCTTTGCGATGACAAGTACCTGAAACTTGATAAACACGATGAGGCAAAAAGAGGAGGTAGAAAAAGATGGTGACCTCTGTGCCTCCCATTATGGTTTCTGTTTCTGCTTTGACGGCAGGCCAATAAGAGTCAGTGTTGGCCTCCTGATTTTTGATGTTGAAGCCATCTTTGGTCAGCCCGAGCAAGAAAGATTCTGCCAGTTCCTGATGTGTCAGGAGAGGTCGTTTGTGCCAAGTAATGTCAAAGAGACGTTCTTTCTGCGGTTCCGTAAAGCGGGCAACAACGTCACCAGGGACTTTTTTCAAAGGCCTGAAGCCACTTGGTGCAACAACGACAGCAGAATGATTTTCGACAACTTTTATGGGACCAGGAGGGCAATCTCGTGGCAGAAGACCAATGTGTAACTCCTCTAGGGCCAAGAGAAATTCCTCTTTGACTGCTTTCCATTGGGGGCCAATGCCAGCAAGGCGGAAGGCTATCTCTTTGTTCCCAACTAAGTAGTGAACGAACAAAGCTGCTGGTGTCAAAGCACCTCTTTTTTGTGGAACATCGAGAACTACACAAGGATAGTGACCAATCCTGGCTAGTCTCGGCTCGCCAGAAAGGCGCATGGCTCCCTGGTTCATGGCCTTTTTCATAGCCCATGGAACAAGAGAAATGTCGTCTACTGGGCAATCTTCTACAGATATCTTTAGCTGACCAATACTTTGTGGATCAGTGTAATAACTTCCTAATGCCTGACCTTTTTGGGCAGGATCACGTACCTTTCTCCAGTCTTTGGGGAAACGAAAAGTCAGATCAACACTCTCTTCAGTGTGATAAAGAGGGGCTGCCGACAGAAAAATGGGATATAGCAGAAGGACGAAACAAAGGATAATCTTGGACAAAGTTTTTCTCCTTACTCCTTCAGTCTATCTTTATTTGCACCCTTTGCGCAGCTCTGCCAGGATTTCCTCAAAATGGCAGGGCAGGGGAGCTTGGAATTTCTTTCGCTGATTATTTTTACCCAAGATGAGCAATTTGGCCGCATGAAGGATTGGATAGTCAATTTCTAGGGAATGTGAAGAGATATCTTCATAACCGTAGAGTTTGTCGCCCAAGAGGGGATGACCAATTGAGGCCAAATGGACACGTATCTGATGTTTACGCCCACTTTCAATGTTGACTTGGCAGAAGGTGAAACCTTGGAGATGCTCTTTGACGGTCACCCTCGTCTCTGCTTTTTTACCACCTTCTTCGACAACATAGGAGCGTTTGCTCGTTGCCTTGATACAGCCACCAATG
>CAZXTJ010000494.1:0-5737 GCA_964643655.1 uncultured bacterium | reverse complement strand
CGCGTCTAGAGAGTGCCCTTGACATGATCTTATAGTAACGCTTATCATACCGGCTTTTAGAGGTCTTTTCGGGTGGGTACGAAAGGCGAGATGCCCGTGACCAGAGAAATTGGGCCCCTTAATAGTATGACAGGCTTCGGTCATGCACAGGTCGCGCATGGCGACCTGGTTCTCTCCTGCGAATTGAGCTCGCTCAATCATCGCTATTTTGACCTGAACTATTATGCTCCACCGTTTTTGATGAAATTCGAAGCAATCGTTCGTCAACGAGTGCAATCACTCGTTAGTCGTGGTCGTCTTCGACTCAATCTGCACTTTACTGGTGCCGTTGACCCTGGTCATCGACTGCAGTACTGCGAAGAAAACGTAAGAGAGTATTTACGAGCTTGGCAAGGAATAAGGGATCTGACTGGTGTTCACACCAATGTAGATCCTTGTGCAATTCTTTCCGCTCCTCACATTTTGGTACCAACTCGCGAAGAGTTTGATGCCAAAGAGTGGCAGCCGATCCTGGAAAAAGTGGTCGATGCCTGTGTTGAGAAGCTGAATGAAATGCGTCGCCAAGAGGGTATCAGGCTTGCAGAGGACTTGGCTGAAAGGCTCGACAAACTCGAGTCAATCATAACTGCCGTGGAAAACCGTGCACCTGAAGTGAAACAAGTGTATCGCAACCGAATAATGGAACGAATGCGCGAATGGGACTTGGAAGCGAAAGTACCAGAAGAGAGAATGCAAGCAGAGCTTTTCCTCTTCTGTGAAAAGGCTGACATAACTGAAGAGACCGTCCGCACGAGAAGTCACATTCAGCAGTTCCAAGAGAGTTTGGAAAAAGGTGGTCAGATAGGTCGACGATTAGTGTTCATCGCTCAGGAAATCAATCGCGAGGCAACGACGATTGGTGCCAAAGCCAATGACACTGAGATAGGCCGAAACGTAGTGCTCTTCAAAGAAGAGTTGGCCAAGATACGCGAACAAATAGAAAATATTGAGTGAGGTAATGGGGCGGCTGGATAAGGACATAGTTAAACCAAACTTGTTGCTTGTTGTTTCCGGACCCTCTGGGGCTGGAAAGTCCACCATTTGCCAAACTTTTGTTGAACGTCACGCTGCTGAACTAGTTGTTTCTTGTACTACTAGAGAACCTAGAAACGGCGAAGTTCCAGACGACGATTACATATTCATCTCTCGTGACAAGTTCGAACAAGGCATCAAGGACGATAGGTTCTTGGAATATGCCGAGGTCCACAACAATCTTTATGGCACTCCGCGTGCTCCTGTGGACAGAGCATTGGACGAGGGTAGAGACACCATTCTCGAGATCGATGTTCAAGGGGGGCTTCAGGTGAAGAAGAAAATGCCTGAAGCTGTGCTTGTCTTTGTGCGAACTGGAACTTTTAGTGCTCTCGAAGAGAGACTCGTTGGCCGAGGAACTGACTCACCAGAAGTCATCGATATTCGGTTGCACAATGCACGCAAAGAACTCGAAGTGATGGACCAATACGACTATTTTCTTCTGAACGACGATCTCGAAACGGCGATGGTGGATTTCGCCGCAATCGTGATGGCTGAAAAATGCCGTATAGAGAGGCTGACTCTGTCAGCTGACGACGAGCATGGGAATAAGACCGCTGTAAGCGGAAACAAGGAGGACTAAATGCAGACGTTCGACCTCGACTCACTTATGAAACTTGTAGATAACAAGTTCCACCTGATCATCGGCATAGTCGAGCGCGTGCAATTGCTCAAGCGTGGTGTAGAAGCCAAAGTTCCTCGTAGGAACAGGGACCTCATCACAGTGGCCATGGAAGAGATGGAAAACGACTTGCTCAGCTTCCAGCTCGACGACACCTTGACCAACGACGTCTTGAAAAAGCACGAAAGTACTAAAGAATCTATGGTTAATCCCGAGTTGGCGCGTGAAGAGGCCTTGGCCGCACAGAACGCAACACTCGGTTTTGGAACCAACATTGACAAACGCCCTCTGTCAGTTCCAACACCTGCTCCAGCTCCGGCTCCAGCAAAAGCTCCAGCTGCACCAGCTGGCGCTCCTGAAGGTGCTGAACCAACAGAAGAGCCTATCATCGAAGCAGCGCAAAAGCCTGCTGAAGCTCCAAAAAGCGAAGAGTAATCAACTTCGTCAACGTGGTAGGCGCAGACAAGTCAACAGACGGCCAGCAGCGGATACTCTGTAGCGTGGCCGTCTGTCGTCCTGTTCGTCGACTTTTTACTTATCTCCTCCCTCCTCGCCTACAAAAGGTCGTCTCTGCCTGTTCTAGAGTACAGATTCCATTTGGCCATAGCGATGCACTGGGTTTTGTCATAGATGTTTTCCCAGAAGACGAAGACAATGTTTTGCCAAAGCTGAAGTCAGTCCTCGATGTCATTGATGTCTCCCCGCCACTACCGGAAAATCATCTAGAACTTGCTTCATGGATGGCAGAGCAGTATCTCTGTTCCACTGGAGAAGCACTTAACGCCATGGTTCCTGCACGACATATCAATCGTGCTGACGCTTTGGTTCGTCTGAAATTGGACTATGAGGCCTGTCTTCGCCGTATTCGCAAAGGTTCCAAAAGGCAGCTACAGTTGTTAGAGCTCCTCAAGGATGGTCCCAAAAGACGGCAGCATTTGATAACCAGGGGTTCTTGGGTTAGCCAAGCCTTGAGGACGATGAATAATAGAGGATTTCTCGAGGAATATCGCGAAGAAGATGAGTCATTCGCCTCTGAAGAGGTAAAAGTTCCAAAATGTGCCGATGAGTTGTTTGCCACATTAACGGATCACCAACAAGAGGTATTCAACTCAGTCTCTTCCTCCCTCGATGACAATCAGAGGACAAAGGAAGATGTATTCCTATTACATGGAGTAACTGGTTCAGGCAAGACGGAGGTTTACCTTCATCTCATCAGAAAAGTGATCAACGAAGGTAAGTCAGCCATCTTCCTCGTACCTGAGATTTCTCTCACAGTGCCAATGATCAGAACCTTTCGCCAGCGTTTTGGCCCCTGCTTGGCTCTTTTGCATTCTCGTTTGACGCAAACAGAGCGATATCGGGAGTGGATGAGAGCCAAAAGAGGCGTGGCAAGGGTCGTTCTCGGTGCTCGTTCTGCAATTTTTGCTCCTATCAAAGAACCCGCCCTATTCATTCTCGATGAAGAGGGAGAGGGTTCATACAAACAGCAAGATACACCACGATATCACGCCCGTTCTGTGGCCCTACAAAGGGCTAGAGCCACTGGAGCAGTTGTTTTACTTGGCTCTGCCACACCGAGTTTAGAGAGTTACTACAAGGCAACTCGTGGTGATTGGCATTATTTGACCTTGCCCGAAAGAATCAATCAACGACCAATGCCTCATGTGACAGTCGTTGACATGAGTGAGGAATTTGCCAAGAAGCGCAATCGCTCTATTTTTTCTATGGCTCTAAAGGAGCATTTGAACAAAACTTTCGCTGGTGATGGACAAGCGCTGCTCTTTCTGAACAGGCGTGGTCACTCCACATACGTATTTTGTCGCAGCTGTTCATATGTATGCATATGTAAAGACTGCGAAATTCCGATGACCTACCATTTTACGACAGGTTGGTTGCGCTGCCATCATTGTGACAAGTGTGAACGTACTCCACCTCTTTGCCCTGAGTGTGGTAGCAAAGCCATAAGGTATTGTGGTGCTGGCACCCAGAAAGTTGAAGAGGAGTTTCGCCTCAATTATCCCCAGATTCCTTACTCTCGAATGGACTCTGACACAACTTCGAGGCGACGAGCACATGAGACGATTTTTGATGAATTCGAGCAAGGCCGTACACGCTGCCTCATTGGCACACAAATGGTTGCTCGAGGATTTGATTTTCACACTCTCGACACTGCAGGCATAATCAACGCAGATTCTACTTTGAATTTGCCTGATTTTCGTTCAGCAGAGCGAACATTCCAGTTGGTGGCCCAAGTCGCTGGTCGGGTAGGTCGAGGCCAGAGACCTTCACAAGTCGTAGTTCAGACCTACAACCCTGAACATCCGGCTATGGTTGCAGCTGCCAATCATGACTATCGTACCTTTGCTGAAGAAGAGTTGCCTCTTCGTGAAGAGCTAATGTATCCGCCCTTCAGCCGACTAGTCGTTGTGGTGGCAGAAAACAAAAGTGATGAAAAGGCACAAGATGATTTAATCAATCTCAGCGAAAAGCTCGAGGAGGGAATGAGTGAAGCCTTCGAGGAGGGGACATTATCCGTAGTTGGTCCAGGTCCAGCATTCATCTATCGGGCAAAAAATATCTTTCGTTGGCAACTATTGATTAAGCTCCAGCCGCGGCGTCCAGACCTTTTCTCTGCCATGTCACAGATTTTTCTAGCTTATTCGGCTTCCCATCGGAGTAAGATAAAAATCAACGTTGATCCTGTTCACCCTGTTTGAACAAGGTTGAAGTTAGAGGGAGGTCGAGATGTTGGACATCTCACGCACAGGCAAAGATGTTAGTAACTGGCTCTTTTCCCAGGACTTACACCAAAGGGAAGCCAAGACCGTAGCTAGGGCAAACTCCCTCGAAGCAGCAGGATGTTTGGCTACAAGATTGCAAGTTGTTCGTACATTTTTGGAAGATCTACGAAAACGACGAAATCAACCTGCAGCCACCGTTGAATAGCGGAAATGAATAAAAAGATACTTCATCTCCTCTCCCAACGACCTTCAAGAACGGGTAGTGGCGTTACTCTCGATTCCATCGTTCGCCTAGCCAAACTAAATGGTTGGCAGCAGCGAGTCGTTGTTGGCACGCCAAGAGAAGACTCTCATCCTGAAGTTGGTACTTTGCCCGCCGAGCAAATATCACCCCTTCTGTTCGAGCAAGGTGAGCTCGATTTTCCTGTGCCAGGGATGAGTGATGTCATGCCATATCGCTCCACAGTCTGGTCAACCATGACAAAAGAGCAGTTGGCGCAGTATGAAAAATCATGGCGCAGACACCTCAATAACATACTCCAAGATTTTGAACCAGATATCATTCACTGTCACCACATTTGGCTCCTCAGTTCCCTGGTGAAAGACTTGGCTCCCAACATTCCTGTGGTCAACCACTGTCACGCTACAGGTTTACGGCAAATGAAACTGTGCCCCCATCTCAAAGAAAGAGTCATCAAAGGCTGTAGACGAAACGAACGATTTTTGGTCCTCCACAATGAACATGCTCACCAATTGACAGAAACTCTCAATGTGGCTGCCTCGCGTGTACAAACAATCGGCGCAGGCTTTCGTCAAGACATCTTCCACCAGAACAACAAAGGACAGGGAAGAAGAGGCCAAATCTGTTATGCCGGCAAATATTCGCGCTCGAAAGGGCTTCCCTGGTTGCTCGACGCCTTTGCAGTGGTAAGAAAAACAAATCCCCAAGCCTTGTTGCACATAGCTGGTACAGGCAGCGGTCATGAAGCGGAAACCATCAAAGAGAGAATGGAAAAAATGGATGGTGTCGTCCTTCACGGTCAGCTCTCGCAAGGGGAACTGGCTGACCTACTGGCGAGATGTGAGCTTTTTGTTCTGCCGTCTTTTTATGAGGGATTACCACTCGTTTTGATTGAAGCACTTGCCTGTGGCTGTCGTCTCATCTGCACTCGCCTATCAGGAGTGGAAGAGCAGCTTGCTCCCCATTTGGCACAAGTTCTAGAGCTAGTGGATTTGCCACCTCTCAAAGGTGTCGATGAACCTGCTCCCGAGGGGGAAGGACCATTCGTGGAAAGGTTAGTGC
>CAZXTJ010000493.1:0-5771 GCA_964643655.1 uncultured bacterium | reverse complement strand
TGATAGAACTGTCTGCAAACCATCAGGATCGTCAGTGCCAACGATGTAATAATTGGAGGCCTTGGGGCCAGCTTCATCGGCTCGTTCGTAATAAATGAGCTCAGCCATACCTGAGGGAAATCTCCTCAACTTCAGTCTGCCCTTAAGTGACTCGAAAAAAGTGTCATGTTGAAAAATCACTTGCACCGGATTATCAGCAATCTCCTCAGCTTTGGCGCTCACTTTGGCAAAATCGTCTATTTTGGCTTTTATCTCAACATTAGTGGCCACAATTCCTCCACTCTTCTATGTTCAAACTGTGTAGTACAATCCCATCATAGATGTCGATTTATCGCAATGGTTGGAGGAAAACATTGCCCAAAGACGGTCCCCTGACGGGGGTTACCCTCGAAGAGGGAGCCTACCGTCTCTACGAAATACTCGGCCAAGGAGGCATGGGAGTCGTCTACCGTGGTCTCCAGGTGAAGCTGGACCGTACCGTTGCCGTCAAACTTCTGTTACTCAACTCTCTACCTGAGAAAGAGCGAGCCGAAGCTGCTCATCGCCTACACGACGAAGCCAGAGCAGCAGCTCGTATTCGCCATCGCCACCTCGTTGAGATCATTGCCATGGGTGAAGACAAAAAACACGGTCCTTATATCGTCTATGAGTTTTTACCTGGCGGCACATTAAAAGATTATGTGGAGCAAGAAGGCCCTATGGAGTGGAAGAGCTTCTACAAGAAGGTGGGGCGAGGGCTTCTGCAAGCCTTGTCAGAACTACATGAAGTGGGAGTCATTCATCGCGATATCAAACCGGAAAACATGCTGGCCGACGACAAAGGACGTTTTAAGCTGGGCGACCTAGGCTTAGCGCTTTTCCAAGGCAGATCAGCAAACACCATTGCAGGCACACTTTATGGAACGCCTGGATATTTGGCACCAGAGCGAGTTGCCGAAACGAGCGAAAAATTGGGGATTCGCTCGGACTTGTATTCAGCTGCCGTTTTGATGGTGGAAATGGTTACTGGGACTTTGCCATTTCAAGGTCGTTCTTCCGTTGAGATAATTAGCGATCAGCTGAAGAGGAAGTTCGACGGCAACTCTTTGAGCTGCCAGGGATTACCAAGAAGTGTCTCCCGTGTGCTGGCTCGTGCACTTGCCCGCAATCCAGCGAAACGGCCAGCAACAGCCAAAGAATTCATCAAACTTCTCGATGATGTCACTTTCAGCAAAAAAAGCCAGAGCCGCATTAAAACCCAGCAGGCAGAGAAGCCGGGAAACAAACGACCCTATGTTGCCATAGGACTGATAGTGGCAGTCCTCTGTCTGTTTCTGGCTCATAAGTTTCTGCTCTCTCATCGCCCTTCAGGAAAACTTCCCACCAAATCCATTGATTTGACAAAACACAGAAAAGCAGCCTTGAGCGGAAAATCGTCGGCAGCTGAGTTAGGAAAATTGGTCCTCCAAAGTGATGTGAGCCGCCGGATGAAACTAGCTGCAGGAACATCTCCCAAAGTTGCTGGTTTGCTCTATTTGGCTCGTTATTGTGAACAGAAGAAGTCATACCATCAGGCCCTTGTTCATTACCTGAAGTTGTTGGCAGAAGGTTCTCAGAACTCAGTCGAGATTGTTTCTATCTTGAGTGCCTGCGCAAAAAACGCAGCTCTAGCCGATGAGTGGTTGGAGCTGGCTGACAAACTCAAAAAGACACAGAATAAATACAAAATCGAGTTTAGACCAATGCTCCGCTATCGTCGAGCTGAGGCACTGATTGCGAGTTACATCAGTGAGACACATGGACGGCGGGCAAAGAATAGTCGAGCACGTTCGGGCTCTGCACCAATGGAGAGAATTGAAGAAGCGCTTACATTGCTGAGAAGGGAATACCCCAAAGAGCTCTGGGAGAACTGTTTCTCATTGCACCTAACGGCACTTGGATTATTGGGCCGTGACAAACGCAAAGCTGAGCTAGTTGGGCTCATAAACGAACTCATATCCAATGATGAACGACCTGTTACTCCCAAAGTGACACTCGTAACCAAAGCCGCAGCCATCATGGGTTACGCCTATCTCCCTTCAGATAGCGATATGAATACTGTCATCGGCTGGTTGGACAAATTAAAAGAAAAAGAGACAACTCCTGATCAGAAAGCACTGTTGTTGGCTTACAAAAGCGCAATGACAATCAAATCGACACAAGACCAAGGTGAGCCCAATAGGTATAGAGCCAAGTTAGCACTCACCATAGTTGAAAATGCTCTTCGCTTGGCCAAAGAACCTTCGACGAGAGCTTATGTCAATACGACAAGAGCCTGGATATTGGCTCGCAATCGTAAAAAGAAAAAAGCTTGGTCAGTCTTGATGTCTATCCCAAATGGCACTGTGGCCAAAAAGCATCGCTGGTGGTATCTCAGAGTCAAAGGTGGTTTAGAAGTATTCAAAGGACTCTGCAAGGAAGCTGCAATCCATCATCGGCAGGCGATTGATTGTGCCCCTCCTGAGCTCACCCACTACATTAGACTCGTTCACACGAGCACCATGGCCGCCTCTGCAGGCCTTTTCATTCCAGGGCAATAAAAAATCTAAAATATTTTTAGCACCTTTGAACCTTTTGCCTAGATCACCTGGTCTGTATTTTCGGAACGGGGAAACGAGTCACGAGCAATGGAAAAGAACAGAGAAGACTTGAGACTCGTCGAGCTATTCCGTCAAGGAGATGCGAATGCCTTCGCAGCTCTCATAAAACGCCATAAACGAGGAGTGTTTGCCGTGGCTTACAAACTGTGTGGAAACAGAGACGATGCAGACGAAATTGCTCAAGAGACATTCTTGAGGTTTCACCGTTATGGCCACACCTTCAAAGGAGACGCAAGCCTTCGCACTTGGTTGACACGGATTTCAGTGAATGTGGCACGAACACATCTGAGCAAAAGCGTTAAAAACAAACATATTCAGCCGACAGCTGACGAGCACATTGAATATCTGGCCAACAAGAGCTACAAGAAATCCTTGCCGACGGCCATTGGAGAACTCCTAGACGAGCTTTCACCAGACCACAGAGAAGTGTTAGTACTCTTTTCTAGCGGAGGTTATTCCCTAAAAGACATAGCCTCAATTGTTGACGCACCAATCGGAACAGTCAAATCTAGAATTTGTTATGCCAAAAGACATGTGGCTCGCCTCTGCCAAGAACGCGGGGTGAAGCCATGAGCTGCAATCAGTTCAATGAATTGATGGACAAACATCTTCTCGGTGAGAGCTCAGCAGCTGAAGAGGAAAGATTAATAAAACACAGTAAAGAGTGCGAAGAATGTGCGGCATTACTTTCTTTTTCTTCTTCTATTGATAGTGAAATAGAGCATTTTGGCGAAAATGCCGTAGATGACGAATATTGGTCGACCTTTGCAGATAGAGTTCATCAAGGATTAGCTGCTACGCCAACAGCGCAAGAGACGTTTTTCCAGAGACTGTGGCGTAATCTTGGTGTCCCTGGTCTGAGACCAGCAGTCATTACGGCAGCCCTTACAGTCTGTTTCTTGACTTGCTCTCCTGAGAACCCTGACAAGGTAGTTCATCACCAAACAGGGGCAGCAGAGCCCACGACTGTGATTCCTAAATCCACATCAAAACACCCAAAGAACGAACCAATCATGCCAAAGATGAAAACATTTTCTGCCCAAGACGATAAGGGCGAAGAACTCATGGCCATGAGTTTCTCAGTTGGAAACGTACAAGTTTACTGGGTAATCAACAAAGACTCCTGAAGATAGAAAGAAGGAAATCATGGGTAAACATTTAACCACTTTGTTTTTAGTGGCTTTGGTCATGTTCCATATGTCCAACAGAGAAGTCATTGGTGACACAAAGCTGGAAAACTCACCAGCGAAAAACACTCAGATGAAAACTATCATCTATCAAACAAAACATGTGCAACCTCAAATGCTGGAGCAGCTGGTACACAAGCTTGGACTTTTGGAGCATAGTAACCACGAAGAGTGTTTCGCTCCAAGGAACACAGGCAACCTTTTTCTCAAGTTGCGAAACAGCGAACGAGAAAAAGAGCTACTGAGCTTTTTGAACAAGGCAGACGTCTCATCACCAAGTGACAAACTTGAGAACATGAACATTCGTTTGAAAATCAGAATCATTCTTGCGGATTCCTCCCAGAATCCAACAAAAGGACAGGCATTGAGCAACGACTTAACGAAGGTGTTGAGTCAAATATTTGGACACAAGAGTTTTCGTGAAATAGGAACGAACCTTGTTGTCTCGAGAGTGGACTGTTCCTCTTCAATGGAATTCAAAACGAAGGACGACCTAAATCTGGAAATACTATATAAAATCCGTCCTCGCGAAGATGGCAAAATGAGAATGGAAATAAACATTTTCTCAGCATTTACAACCAATAAAGTGAGCGATGGCGTTGAAATAGCTCACGGCAAGTTGAATACAGAGATAGTTGCTGAAACGGGCAAAGAATTCATACTTGGCAATACGCAAGTTGGCGGCGGAAAGTCCCTAATTTACGCCATCACTTTGGAGAAAGATTAGGCCTTCTGCAAAGAGCCGTCTTTTCTCTCGACAATGAGCCCTTTATCAATGGCCTTTTCGAGAGCCTGTTGCAAATGGAACTGCTCTTGACCTCGACAGCGAGAAAATCCGAGACGCTGACCAAGCAGCTGAACTGCTTCGAGGCGAGAGCAATCCTTTTTTTGACGAATTAGAGCGACATAAAAGCTCATGAGTTCTTTCGCTTTGTAATCAGCCAATTCTGTTGTGGCAAGGGCATAGACATCACCCTTTTGCTTGGCGATACGGTACTTACGTCCTGAAGAGAAAAAACCTCGCAAAACGGCGGCAGTCTTGCCGTCAACATTGGAAAATCCAAGTTCCTTGGCCACTTTGCGGATTACATCATCGCTTGGTAGCTCGAGTTCTTTTCGCAGTACTTTTCGCAAAGCCGCCATTACCTCTTCGAGTTTGACGTTTTCGAGTTTGCGACCATTAGAGGAAGCTCTTCTTTTGGGCACAACAACTCGCACATTGGGTATTGGACCTGCTGACATAAGAGTAGGTTGCCCTGCCCTGCGCATCCGCTCTTCTGTAAAGATGTCATAAAGTTTGACCAAAACCTCGGCATCGACGGCTGCATAGTCCAATTGTTCTGGGTCTAAGGGCCGTTTGGTCCAGTCAGAGGTCTGCCAATATTTGTCCAATTCTATGCCCAGCTCTCTTCGACACACAGCCAAGAGGCTATGACCACCAACAGCACGAAAATGTAGTTCTCGTGAGATCTCGCAAGTATCAAAGACATTACGAATGACAATGCCGTACTGACGAAGCACCTTGCGCTCAAAGGCTGCATAGTGGATGACCTTTATAATTGAACGAGCACCAAAGAGGTCTTTACTCGGCCCAAGGTCGTCTAACTTCAAGGCATCAACAATGAAATTCTGCCGTTTTGTGGCCAATTGAATAGTGCAAAGGTCAGGCATGTCATCGAGCGTAGTTTCCACATCGAGCCCAATGACACTTTCACTCATGAGCTTACGGCAGAGAGCTTCGAAGTCACTCTGTTTCGTAATCATCGTCACAGGATTTGTAGGTTCAGTCATAGGCTAAACCTACCACGAAAACATGCAAAAGAGCGAGTCAGCGCAGGTTTTCTAGATTGAGATTTTCAATGTCGTTAATGTTTTTCACATTAGGTAGATTATTGAGCTTGCTTGGATCAAGTCCCCGAGTAGCATCTGCCTGAACATTACTGTTTCCACGGGCAATCTCCAGTGC
>CAZXTJ010000492.1:0-5848 GCA_964643655.1 uncultured bacterium | reverse complement strand
GCCCTAAAATGGTAAGGTGGCCCTCCGATGCTTTATTATCTCGCGCCAATATTGAGTGCTTACTGGGGCCCTTTTCGCCTCTTTCGCTCCTATTTGTTCTTAATGATCGTAGGAGCAGGCACTGCTGCCTTTTTAACTTGGTATTTGCTGCCACGGACGTGGCACATATTGCCACGTGACCGAGGACGCGCTCACACGCCCAAACCAGAGCAGGCCAAAGGCAAACCAACTGGGGCAGGTTTTTTGATTGTCCTTTTCATGGTTCCTCTTTTGATTTTGGTGCTCCCCTCATCGCTCAAGTTTTATCAGATTATTGCCTGCCTACTTTTCGCAATGTTGGCTGGATATTTCGATGACAGAAGTAATGATTCTTGGGGGGAACTGCTCAAGGGCTCCCTAGATTTTGTCATCGCTCTCCTGGCAAGTTTAGCTCTTTGCCAGGGCGAGGCTATGACTATTTGGATTCCTTTGGTCAAGGGGCACATCATTGTTCCACCTCTCTTTTATGTCATGGGTGCAACTGCCCTTTTGTGGATGACCATCAATACGACGAACTGCTCTGATGGTGTCGATGGTTTGGCAGGAACTTTGACATTGCTCTCTGTTTTTTATATGGCCGGTTTTCTCTATATGATCATTGGTCACTCTGATATGAGTGCTTATCTTCTCGTTCCTCACAATCCTGATGGTGCTCGCTGGGCAGTGCTTTTACTGACTGGTGCAGGATCTTTGGCTGGTTATCTGTGGCACAATGCTGAACCAAGTCGTGTGCTCATGGGGGACGCTGGTTCTCGTTTTCTTGGTATGCTCGTCGGTTTGGCCGTTTTGGCCTCGGGCAATCCGCTTCTGGTCCTCGTTGCAGCACCTGTTGTCCTTGTCAATGGTGGTACAGGCTTGGTCAAAGTTGCCTTGCTGAGAATCTTTCGCCGTTTGGGTTTTGATATTAGCCAACCAGGAAAAAGCCGTGGCAAAGACAAGGGCGATGGTGAAGAGGGTAATGGACAACATGTGTTCGTACGGGTCTTACATACCGTACGTTTTCCTCTGCACGACCATTGTCGTAAGAACTTGCACTGGTCCAATGCGCAAGTATTGATGCGTTTTGTATTGTTGCAAGCCTTTCTTACACCATTATTGTTGGGATTTTTCGTCAAAGTCCGCTAGGAGGGGTTTATGGTCCTTCTACCTTCTCAACTAACTCGGTTACTTTATGAAAACCAGAGTTCTGTGGAGGAGATATTCAATGCCATAAAAAATGCCCAAGTTCTCTCTGAAAAAGCACTGCTCGATAAAAGGGCCGTCATCAATGAGATTGAGTCAATTTTTGCGTTTTACGAAGGCGGTAAACGTGATGGCGAAATCACTGGTCCCACTATGTGTGACGCCATCGAAGGACGTTTACGACAAAATGATTGGCTCAATGAAAAAGGCCTGAAGTGGTCTGATAGTCGTTTTTAAAGCTTCAGTTTTTGCCGCAATGTATCTTCCATCACTGTGCGAAGAGCGTTTTCGTCAATTGGTTTAGTGATGAAACCATCCATGCCACATTCATCGCATGTTTGACGCATACTTAGTCTCACATCAGCCGTTACTGCAACTATTCGTGTTTTTGACTCTGGTGCATGTTTGCGAAAACTTTGCGTTACGTCCATTCCAGACATTTTGGGCATGTGCAAATCCATGAGGACCAAGTCATATTCTTTTGCTACCATAGCTTTTAATGTTTGCTCTCCATCAACGGTTTTATCAGCCTGAAAGCCCCACTGGTTGAGCATGAGCTGCAGCATTAGTCTGTTGATTTCATTGTCTTCGGCTATGAGGATTGTCAACTCCTGCTCGTTGTCGGCGAAGGCATGGCTTTTCTGTGAAGGTAGTTTCTTTTCCATTGTGGAGCGAATGACGATTTCAGCCAGAGCTTTACGGAATCTGCGCCAGGTGACAGGTCTGAGGAGAAGGGATTTTGGCTCGACGATTTGTTTTTCTATGCTTTCATCATTGCTTTGAGAAAGAAACAGGAGGGGAATATTATCAGAGGCGAGGATGGTGAAATCTTCGTCCGTCAATTCAATCCTGTCATCCCAGATAATGACATCAGGAATTTTTTCAGAAAACTCATCCACTCGTTGAACAACAGATGAAGAGAAAGACATTTTGGCAAGCATTTCTTCAATAGAAGAAACGGTGGGCCCTTCAGGTGCAATCACTAGAGCATGGAAACGAGGTGGGCGGAGAGGTTTGGGATTATCAATGGCAGGTGTGAGCTGTAAGTTGACTGTGAAAACAGAGCCAACATCTTCTTCACTAGCAGCAATGAGAGTACCTCCCATTGCTTTAACCAATCGTCTTGTGATAGCCAATCCCAGTCCTGTGCCGCCGTAACGGCGAGAAGGTTGGTCCTCAAGCTGAACAAAGGGTTCAAAAAGGCGGTCTATCTCTTCTGGTGGGATACCTTTGCCTGTATCACAGACAGTCATTGCCAAATCCGATGGATTATTGATGTCATCCATGTTGACGGCAACGACTACAGAGCCACTTTCTGTAAATTTGACAGCATTGCCTAGCAAATTGACGAATATTTGCCGCAGCCGTACTTCGTCGCCCATATAAGCAGAAGGAACATGTCTGGAAACGACGGCAGCAAGTTCTATCCCTTTTTCTTGGGCAGCAGGTAAGACGTGCTCAATGGAATCGTCCATCAACTCACGGATGGTGAACTTTCGTTCAAAGAGGGTTAGTTCACCAGCCTCAATCTTTGAAAAGTCTAGGACGTCATTCAAGAGAGTGAGCAGAGAGCGGCCTGACCGTTGAATAGTCGTCACAAACTCTCTTTGGTCATTTGAGAGCACAGTTTTCGCCAATAACTGAGTGAAACCCAAAATAGCGTTCATTGGAGTTCTTATCTCATGGCTCATTGTGGCCAAGAAAGTGGACTTAGCATGGCTGGCGCTTTCTAGCTCTTCTGTTCTCAGTGCTACTCTTTCTTCGAGAAGCTCACGTTCATGGCTCAACTCAATAGCTGCAGCCGTTTGGCTGGCAAGAGAAACCAAACCTAGAGCATGTTCGCTGCCAGCCACGACTGGCGTGTGAAACTCTCGGCGAGAAAAGCGATTACCTGCCACAATTAGTCCCAAGGGAGAAGGCCAACCTTGGCCCAAGGGACAAGCCAACCATTCGTCCAGGCCGAGGACCTTGCCAATAACGTCGTCCTTGCCAAAGGCACAAGCATCCTTTTCTCGGGACTTGAGAGCACTCAAGCACGTCTCTTCTGGCGATACGGAAAAAGAAGAGACCTCTTTTTCTACTCCTTCGTCGTAATAACCTTCCCAACAATGCACTCGGAAAAGTTCGGTATCACTGTCAAAAGAGAAGAAGACACTTCGTTCATAACCAAGTACTTCTGCGGCGAAGCGAGTGAGCAGAAGACGTAATTTGTTTATGTTGCTCGTAGTAAGAAGAAGACGACCGATGGAGTGCAGCTCTCGATAGAGGCGAGCTTGTTCATCTAATTGCCACTGAACTTTATGGAGTCTATGTTCTGTGCGCACGAGCTGTTTGACCTGCTCTTCGAGCTCGGCCAAGCGTTTGCTCGTATGTTCCTTCTCATCACTCATACATGCAATGTTGCCAAAACAGCCGTATAACAGTGTCCACAGTTGAGGGCACCAACAGGACAGAATTCACCATAGGAATAAAAACCAATCCAAGGTGTTGTCTCACCAATGGCTGCCCTAAGGTCATGGAGCAACTCCACCTTTTTCTGTTCACCAAAACAAGCTCGGCCGCGACTGGCACAGTCTATATGGATGACCAAAGCAGGTTGACAGCTATGTCGTGCTCTTAGCTTGTCGGCCATGCGTTTGTTGCCACTAGAAATCTTGTCGTGGTCTCGTCGCATAATCCAGATTTTTGTTCCTTCGACTACTTCACGAGGAATGACGACACAACCTCGTTTGGCATCTTCACTCGTTGGAGCCACATGTGTGATTAGGAACTTGTATGGATCGTCACAATCTTCAAACTCTGACGGGGCTTCGAACCCAAAGGATATGTTACCGATTGGATTGTCCCAAGTATCTGCTAGGCTCAAGTATTCACTCAGCACATCGAGTACAGGCTGGCCATCTATCTCGTAGAGTTCGTTACCCTTGGCGCGGGTCACAGTACGAACACCACCGATTGGTACACAACCATGGCTCAAAGTCCAATCCAGTTGGGCCTTACCTCCAATGGCTACCCAAGTCATTCCATCTGTAAAGGCTTTGCCATTAGCGTATTGATAAGTTTTTGTCAGTTTCCAGTTGTCCCCTGCGGCACCACCAATGAATGGAACATCCTTTTCTAGGTTTTCCTTCAAAGAGGTGACTATTCGATCAAGGTTGATGTGGACACCGTCAGCTAAAACGAGTACTCCCAAAAGGTCATCCCAGCCCAAATCTTTTAGCTCTAGTCCCAATTTGATTCCTGCTCTTTGAGGATCTGAGTTGATTTTGGGAACAAAACCGCTATGGAAACGTACCTCATCAGAGGCTACTGCCAGAACGCCAACAGCAAAGTTGGATTCGTCTGTTTTGGCACCTGCAATGACACCTTCGCCAGAACAACCACAAATCGGAGTATCTGTGACAATTTCAGCTATGGCAGAAAGAAGTTGGTCTTGTTCGTAACCAACTGTTGCGAAGGTAAGAACAAAATCTGGAGAGTTGTCACCGAGAGCGGCAATTGCAGCTTCTGCAGCTTCTCTGCCAGCTCTTTTCGGATTATGACTTTTCGAAAATCCCACCCCTGCTTTAAACATGTAAACACCTCTCTAGTTAGAGAGTATAGATCCTTGCAGGGGTATTATCTCTATTTGCTTTGCCCTAAAAAGAGATCTCCGCTCTTAATCCGTTTGATAGAGGAAATTGGTAAAGGAAATTCAGCAAAAAGCTTGTCTTTTCGCAATATCTCTTCTGTTTTTTCTGTCAAATAGGTGATTGGTGTCTTCTTTTTCGATTGTAGTTGTCGAGCGAGTTTTTCACCATCACCTGTTACGAGAACTATCTTCATGTTTTTGCTCTGCAAATGCCTTTTGATTGCAGCATTGACCTCAGAGCGAGTGAGCGCCCTGATACGTTTGGCAAAGGTATCCAAATGGCTATGGCTCAAACCATAAAACTTGTCGTCCAACTTGTAGGCCAGTCGCTGCAAAGTAGTCTTGGCATAATGATTACAGTATTTACTCAAAAACTTCTGTGTTTTAAGGAACTGCTCTTCTGTCAATCCAGTTCGCGCCAGCCTGTCGATTTCGCACAGTGCTGCACGAAGAGCAAAAATGGCGTTTTCACTCTTTACGGAACGTATCCACAGTTCAAAGAGCTGCTGTCGCCTCCCAATGTTCAGAGGCGGAAACTCATGACGCCCACCGTCGGGAAAAGCTTCGACATATGTGTAATCACCATAGTTTAGCCCACGTTTGGCTCGAATTTCTTGGTAGAGGTGGGAGAAAGAGTTGCGGTGTTCACCCAACCAAGAATTGGCAAGGAAAAGAGCCATGAAATCTTTGTCTTTGCGGGTAATAGAAATGGGGTAGGCCCCTGATATCGATGTGGAGGGACTTTCTTTTTCCACAATGATTATTTCGAGTCCCTTTGGCATCTTGGGTCTGGGCGCAGCTACTTTTTGGCTCTGTGCTACTGGCAACTTTTTGCAGTCTTTACGTAAGCGGAGCAAGGAAGTTTTTGAATAAGAACCACCAATTGCATTGACCAAGTTGTTTTGAGTGAAATGACGAGAGTGAAAGGCCTTCACATCAGCCAATGTGATTGAACGTACACTATTGATGTAACCAGCAAGGGGGTGACTATAAGGA
>CAZXTJ010000491.1:0-5882 GCA_964643655.1 uncultured bacterium | reverse complement strand
GAGTAGAGTCAGTGAAGTGGGCACATTGGATTTGGCCTGTGTGAACGTGGAAAATGGTCAACGTTATGGACTCACCTTCGAGCTACGTTCAGCTGACAAAACGCTTTCCTCAGGAAAGACCCCAAAAGCTCAGTTGGTCCTCAACGAGAAAAAACGGGAGAAAACTATAGAACTGATCAATCGTGCTTTCTCGAAAAAGAAAAAAGGGGAAGCCGACAGTAAAGAAAGAGATCCCAAACGTTTGGGCAAATTCCTGGAAAAAGCGACTGGGCTAAAAAGAGCAAAATGGTCTCTCGCCCTTTGCCGCACCATTTGGGACCCTTTTGTGGAGAACATCAAAAACCGCCGACGTTCGCCCGAACATGAAGAAAGTTGGTTGAACTTCACTGGATATTGCCTTCGTCCAGGGTTTGGTGCCGCAGCCGACGACTGGCGAATGGAACAAATGTTCCAACTCCTTGATGAAGGAATGCAAAACAAAAAGGTGAAACCTGTACGCATTGCCTGGTGGATTTTCTGGCGTAGGTTGGCCGGAGGTTTACCAGCAGAAATACAAGAACGTTTGTTCGAACACTTGGCACCCCATCTTTTATCGGGTCGCGGTCACAAACGAAAAGGCCCTCAACCGGACGCTCAAGAAAAAGCAGAAATGTGGCGACTTGCTGCCTCCTTGGAAAGACTATCCAATGGTGCGAAAGAAGAGCTGGGTAAGGCTCTCTTACCACTTCTGCCAAAACCCAAATCTCAGGCCTACGCCGTCTGGGCTTTGGGTCGAATTGGCGCTCGAGTACCTTTTGCCGATGCTTTGCACCACACCCTGCCTGCCACAACAATCACACCTTGGTTGGAAAAACTCTTGAGCAAAGGTGACCACCAAAACTCACCAGCTATACCAGCGGCACTGTTGCAATTGGGACGACTCTGCAATGAACGTTCACTCGACGTCGATGAGAATTTGAGACGAAAAACTGCCCAATTCCTTTCCGTCAAGGGCTGGAGTGAAGAGAGAATTCGCCCCTTATTCGAAGTCGTGGAAGTTTTGGGTGAAGAGAGAAAAGAAGCCTTTGGTGAAATCCTACCAGAGGGGCTTACTTTACGCTGAACTTTTTCGGACCAGGTGATAAACCAACGGCCACCCGAAAAAACCGGGGACTAGAGCCCACATCGAGGACAGTTGTTTTCATTCTCGTCCAAGCCAAAGAGACTGGTTTTTCAGAGCAGAGCAATGATGGTGGTGTTATGTCCACAGTGCCCAAGTTATTGTCAGCTATCTCACAGGCAGCACGAGCCACTATTTGATTGCCAATCTCAATGAGAGCCTCATCAGCATACTCTTCCATACCATCTTCCAAAGGCATACCCAAGAAAGCCTCGGCCAGCGTAGCTATCTCTTTATCATCGAAAAGCAATAACAACATGCCTCGCCATTCGCCGGACATGCCAACAGTAACTACTCGTCCACCTGCATTGAATGTCCTGCCCAACTCATCGGCAACAACCGTCTTGGGACCATCGGGAAAGAAAGTGGACATGACTTCATTGCAACCACAGATGACAGCCTCAATTATCTCTTGCATTACTTATAAATCTTTCAGAGCATCACTTGCAGCTTGCCTCAGTTTATCGGCATCAAAAGTTTTTGCCACAACATTGGCTGCACCTAGCTTGATGGCATTTTCTCTTATCTCTGGCTGAACGATACTAGACAGAATGATCACTGGCACATTATTGTCTATTTCTTTCAAAACTGCGAGAACTTCCAAACCATCCATGCCAGGCAAAACGAGGTCTAAAGTCACCAAATCCACTTCATCTTTTTTGCTGCGGAAGGTATCTATCAAACTCTCGCCATCGCGCGCTTTGCCAACAATCTTGCAGCCAAGATCTTCGAAGGTATCGCAAATCCTCTCGAGTGCCACGAGAGAATCATCACAAACGAGAATACCCAATCCTTCAAACATCTAACTTCAGATTTCCTTTTCGGCAGCAGCAAAGACGATTGTCACTTGCCCCTCACCCAAGGCAAAAGAGTGACAACTCGTTTTAGTGTTGTGCAAACGGGTAGATACTCTTAGCCCTTTGACACATAAAGGCGGCGTCAACCAGACGGCTGCAGGCGATGCGCTCCCCAAGGCAGCAACACCCCGTCCAGTGGCAACGTTGGCAGCTTCCATCATGGCTTCAGCACGCTCTTCATCTGATTTAGGGGGACGACCGAACAAGCTTTCCGCCAAGGCTTCACAGGCACGAGAGTTTATTCGCATGGCAACAGCTCCATGCCAAGAACCTCCAACATTGAGAATGACGACTACGTCATCTTCTGCAGGCGATATAGAGTCTTCTGAAGATACCTGACCTATTGTCAGTCCTGTATCACGCAAAGCATTGATAGCAGCTTCGGCAAACACAGCTGCTCCAAGCTCACGACTTTCAACATTGGCCACTGTCGCTCACCCCCGTGGCCTGTATATTAGCACACAGATTAAAAGGCAACCATGACCAAGAGAACGACGATGACAATAAAACCCACTCCCATGATGATAGTGTCACGGAGAGCCGTGCGAGCATTGGTCACCATGCTGTCGATTTCGGCCAAACGCTCCTCGTTGTAATCGCTCTTCAGAGCCACATTCTGCTCACTCTTTTGCTCAGCTTGTTGGAAAGCTTGTGGAGCGGAGACACGAGGCCGACGGTGTTGGGGAGGAGGTGGAGTCGTGGGAGCCGCAGGCATTTTGACAGGAGCCACAGGAGCCACAGGAGTCATGGGAGCTACGGGAGTTACTTTCAGCTCTTGTACGGTATGCTGCTGCACTGGAGCTTGTTGCAGCTGCTGCACTGGAGCTTGTTGCGGCTGCTGCACTGAAGCTTGTTGCGGCTGCTGCACTGAAGCAGGAGCCGAAGGAACTGCCGATACTGGCGCCCGTTGAGCGACGCTTTGAGGTACTGGTGTCTCCTTTGGTACAGGTGGTACGACAACAGGAGCCAAAGTAGCCCCAGCTTGGACTCTCGTCGCTTCAGCAGCTCTCGCAGCCTCTTCTGCCGCTTTACGAGCAGCTTCTTCCTCAGCCTGCCGCCTTCTTTCCTCCTCTTCATCAGCTTCATCATCAAAAAGATTGGAAGAAAGGAATTGCCGAATTTTGTCTTGTTGCTCTCTCGAGGCAGCATTAACACCTTCAACAGGTTTAGAACGATAGGAAACAGAAGGAGCTACTTGCTCTCCCTCTAAAGCTGCGCAGAAAGCCATACAGCTCTCAAAACGTAGTTCTGGATTTTTATCCATGGCCCGTAACAAAGCCTTGTTCACGTGCTCATCTAGACCATCTATTGGATCTGGTTTTACAGTCTTTACGAGTTCGATGATCATCTCAATGGTAGTGCCAGTGATTGGAGGCGCACCTGCGAGCATTTCATAAAAAGATACGGCCAAAGAATATTGATCAGATCTTGCTGTCGGTCGTTTACCCAAAAACTGCTCTGGCGCCATATAAAACAAGGTGCCAGCAGCAGATACCTCACCAGTAATCTTGGCTTGTGATTCACGGATTTGGTAGGCAATACCAAAGTCAGCTATTTTGACTACCTGTTTTCCAGCCTCCATTTTGTAGACCAGATTGGCAGGTTTGATGTCGCGGTGGATGACATTTCTAGAATGGGCAAAATCCAAGGCAGAACAAACTTGTTTTCCTACTTCGATGATCTCTTCGACAGAAAAGCGCTCTTTCTCGCTGAGAGCAACATCCAAGTTGGGACCGTCAAGATATTCCATGACCAAAAACTTCGTCTCAGAAAGACCTTCGAAAGCATTCACAGTCATAATGTGTGAATGGTGAAGTTCCATGGCTGCCAGGGCTTCTTTTTTCAGCCTGTTGACTGCTCCTTCATCACGGGCGAGCTCGGGAGGCAAAACCTTGATGGCAAACAGCCTATTGTCGAGAGTCAAATCCTCCACTTTGAAGACCATTCCCATACCACCAGCACCAAGTTTTTCCACAATGCGATAGTGGCCAGCAAGGACTTGACCCGCCTCTAACTTCTGCGGCGTGGCATGCCTTCTTTGCATGGTATGAATCTTTTGTTCTTGAGGTGGTGGGGCACCGTCAGAGGAACCAGCCAGCGCTTTCAGCCGCTGAGCCAGTATTCCCCCCGATTGTGGTTTTTTGGTCTTATCGTCGTTGCCCATTCTGTATACATTTTACGCCTTGGCAAGAATGGACAACAAGAAAAAGGCCCGGAAAACCGGGCCTCACTAAGTTTCTTGCAAAATGACAGGATTAATCCTGATGAAACTCGTCGAATTTGTTTCTTTTCTGGAGAACCTTCAAAGAACCTGATTTTCCAGGAACGACAAGACGAGGTTCCTTTTCTTTGTAGGTGAAAGCACCTTCAAAGGCATCTCCATAACCGTTCGTATAAAACTCAGTACCCTCTCGTTTGAGCAAGAGGAAAACCCAATACTTGTTGCCAACTTCGAACCATTCGTCAGCATTCTGTGTGTAGGGACCATTTTGCTCGATGACGACGGACTGTTCTTCACCCTCTTGGCGAGCAATCTCACCCTTGGCAACCATCTTGGTCGAGTACCAAGAAGCTCGGAAGATAGCGAATTTGTATGTCGTTGGCGCAGAACCATTTTCTGTAAAGCCGTAATCTTTCCACTTGATGCCAAAGGGTTTTGCCGGAGTGGTGAAATCAACAGTCACTTTTTCATAAGTTGCCGGGGCACCTGTTTTGATGCGACCAGAATGGTTGACATAAAAATTCACCCATTCATAGGCTTTCTGATCTTTTTTGGCATAAACGTTGATTGTTTTTGTCTCTCGCCAATAACGATGATAATAGGTCTCAGGAATGAAAGTCACATCAATGCGATGATAGTCAGCCTTTTCGGAGCGACGCATTCGTGCCTCGATTTTGAAGCGTTCGATTTCTCCCAAACGGAGGTCTGCCGATGGAGAAATGCGCACATTAACGTTCAAATTTAACGGAGGAGTGTAACTGCTACCATCACCGGGCAAATCGAGCCGCAGAGAAGCGCTCAAATATGTGGAAGGATTTTTCCAAGAGCGCGAAACTGTCTCTTCATCATAGTTGAGTGACCAAGATACGGCTGGAAAAGCAAACAATACAAAACACAACAACAAACTACGAGATTTCATTCCCTACGTCCCCTCATGAGGTTTTGCGTCATCGTTGCCCCATAACAACGACGCCCACCGCTGGCGTTGACCAGACCGTGCCTATGATTATTGTTGCACGGTTCTTCCTATAAAAAGCTCGAAACAATAGACGATGAAAAAAGGAATGTCAATGGTGGGCCTTTGTGCCTTTTCGCAGCCCACTAAATCTGAACTTTCGGCGCTTCTCGTGTTTCAACTTACCTTGGGCAGCTTTCTGTCGACAAGCACGATAGTTTCTGTCAATTGTTTCAATGGCCTCTGAAGCTTCGTTTAGCTCGTCAGCGCTAACTTCATTTTCAGCTGCCTTGGCCTTTCGGTCTTCGTACATATGTCTCAAATCGCTGTCAGCAAACTTCAGTCTCAGTTCGTGAAAAGAGTCGAATTCATTGGCAATGGCTCCATTGTGGGCAGCCCTGTCGTGGAAATTTCCAAAACAGATGAGGCCATCTGGATCAGCCGATGGATTTTCGGCAAATCTTCTTATGTGGTGCTCTGTGACCTTGAACTGGGAACACCCAGGAAACTCGCAGTACCCCCCATTTGAACGCAACCAAAGATAATACCTGATTCGTTTGGGGATAT
This sequence comes from uncultured bacterium, assembly GCA_964643655.1. Classification (GTDB taxonomy): domain Bacteria; phylum Muiribacteriota; class UBA6191; order CAZXTJ01; family CAZXTJ01; genus CAZXTJ01. The sequence goes on along the minus strand of CAZXTJ010000491.1, from coordinate 123 downwards.
AGTCGGGAACGTCTTTTCCAGCAGCCACATACTTGGCCAAATACTCTTCGGCCTTCTCTTTTGCTTCAAATCGAATCTCTTGCAGATCTTCAGGTTTCCCCACAGCGTCAGTTCTATACTCGA
>CAZXTJ010000490.1:0-5965 GCA_964643655.1 uncultured bacterium | reverse complement strand
AAGCTGTACTATCGAAGTCGTGAATTCTCTTGAAATCCCACCCTTTTGCTTGGGGAGTGACCTTGTACAAAGTGAGGAGTTCCTGTCCACCCACAACGAGCCACATACCCTGGGCAGCCAGTGCTGTTACACCAGTTCCACTTTTGATATTGATGGAGCCACAGGCCTTTCGACTCTTCACGTCCCAGGCTCGGACAACACCATCTGCTCCACCAGAATAAGCTAGAGGGCAATAATTGGAAGCCATCCAATTGTTCGAAGGAATGAGGGTGAGTGCTTGCACCCCTCCACTGTGGGCAAAGGTAGAATGGAGAACTTTCCCTCTTTCAGGGCAGAGCCAGACCAGTCTACCGTCTTTGCCTCCAGAGACGACATCCTTCCCATCGGGAGTGATGAAAACACAGTGGGCTGCTCCATTATGGACATCGGTTCTCCATGCCAACTTATGACCTGAGGTCCTGCGCTCTTTGACCGTTTCTAGCAGTTTGGTTTCAGAGTACTGTCTGATTTTGCTGGCTGCAGACTCAACATCGTCACGCTCTAGATGAAGGTGAGCGAGCAAAAGGTGGGCCTGTTGAAGCTCTTTTTTGTCTAGTCTTCCACAAGTTTGCTCTACACGGCGCAGTGCTTCTTCATCAGTGATGTGGCCCCTTCTCCACGATAAAAGAGAAGCATTGTAAGTGGCCAGCAAGTGGTTTCTATCAAGCTGCCGTGCTTCTTCGAAGAGCTCCTCAGCTTCATTCAATTTACCCAGTTCAACAAAAGAAAGTGCCCTGTTGGTTAGACTTTCGACAGACTTGGGCGAAACCTCTACTGGGCGGCGGATGTACCTTCGTCCCACGAGCTCCTCATAAATTTTTATGAGCTTCTCTGCCAACTGAGTCATTGAAGGCCGTTTCTCAGGCTCCTTGGCAAAAACTTCTGCCAGTACTTTTTTGAGGAGTGGGTTTACCTCGGCCTGTGCCAGCACCTCTGCGCCAGCAGCTCCAACGCGCCAAGTGCGCTCACCAAGAAGCATTTCCATAAGGACGAGGCCAAAACTCCAGCAGTCTGAGGCTTCTGTAACCACCTCTTTGTTTGCCTGTTCAGGAGAAGCATAAGCTGGCGTCAAAGCCCCTGCATGTTCGCCCACCTGGCGAGCACAACCAAAGTCCGTGAGTTTTGTCTGCCACCCATTGAGGAGCAACACATTGGCCGGCTTAACATCCTGATGGAGCAATCCCTGCGAATGGGAGTAACTCAGGCCCCAGGCCAACTGAATAGCCACATCGAGAGCTTTCTCTGCCTTATCCTCTTTGGAGAAATCACCACGAGCGATGGCTTCTGCCAGCGAACCATTTTCGGCATATTCAGTGAAAATGAGAGGCAAATCCCCATCCATACGAACGAAATAACAGGAGGCCAATTGGGGATGAAAACCTAGGTCAACCCAGTGTTGAGCCTCTTTGACGACGCGCTGGGCTCCGCCAAGGGCAGCCAAAGCCTCTGCTTTCGGTCGCTTGAGGGCAAGCTCTTTGTCCCACTCTACGTGAAGAGCCAGAAAAACGGTGCCGAAAGCGCCTCTCCCCAACTCTTTGATTATTCGATATCGGTCAAGAACGACAGTGCCTGGCTGCCAGGCTGCGGCAGAAAAAGACTGTCCTGTCGTGACCTCATCAACACCTACCGTGGCTGCCGTGGCTGCCGTTGGTGCTTCTGCAGCCGTCGCTGCCGTTGGTGCTTCTGCAGCCGTCGCTGCCGTTGGTGCTTCTGCTGCCGTCGCTGCCGTTTGTGCGTCCGCAACGGTCGCAGCAGTGGCCGTCTCACTGGCTTCCACCGTCGGAGCAGTCTCATCACCCAATATGTGTTTCTCTTCTGCCATTGAAGCTCCACTATAGGCTGCTTTTGTCTTAATATGGAAGGAAGGCGGAGAGGACAAAAATGAGTGACGAGAGAAAACGGCCGCAGCTCCTTGTGAAAGATGATAGTGAAACAACGGTTAGCGATGTGGAGCTTTCGCCAGCTGGCAAGCCTGAAGCCATGGTGAACCCCGCAGCGGAAGGTGCCACTGCCCTCCCCCAGGAGGAGGATGAAGAGGATGCCATCGTCACACTCACAGTCGTTGAGGGCCCTTTGCAGGGAAAGAACTTCACATACAATGGGCCAGCAACAGCCATTATTGGCCGCTCCCGTGATTGCTCCATTCGCCTTCCTTCTGATGAAGAACACAAGACCATATCACGCCATCATTGTCTGCTCGACATTGCACCGCCTGAAATTCGAGTCCGCGATTTTGGCAGCCTCAATGGCACTTGGGTCAATGGAGAAAAAATCGGTCAACGCGCTCAACGAACTAGAGATTTGGCAGTCTTCCCTGAGCACGATCTAAAAGATGGCGACAAGATTAAATTGGGCTCAACTGTTTTTGAGGTATCAATTGTTGGTGGAGCTGGGAGCGGGGGGGGAAGGAGTTTTGCCTCTCCTCGGGAGTTCCTGAATGAATGGCTTTCTACTCTGCCAAAACGTCAGCAGTTCACAGTTGAAAAGGAGCTCGGGCGCGGCGGAATGGGAGCGGTCTTCCTCGTCAAAGACAGAGCAGATAGACCATATGCCATCAAAGTGCTTTTGCCCCAATGTTTGGTCAGCAAAAAACATCGTCAGCGTTTCCGTCGTGAGTTGACGACCTTGAAGAGGATGAAACACGAAAACATAGTTTCTTTAGTTGACCATTTTGTCTTTGAAGGAGCTTATGTCCTTCTCCTCGATTACTGCAATGGGGGCAACTTGAAAGAGCATTTGGCTCATAGCGGTGGCACGATTGGCTTAACTGAAGCTTTGGCCATACAAGGAGAACTTCTGGCAGCTCTCCATCACGCCCATGAATCAGGAGTGGTTCACCGTGATTTGAGCCCTGACAACATCCTTTTCCATGAAGAGAATGGAAAAAGAATGGTGAAACTTTCTGATTTTGGCTTGGCCAAAGCCTGTGAACAGGCAGGCTTGAGTGGTCTGACAAGGACGGGTACAGTTGGAGGCAAACCTTATTATATGCCCCGTAGCCTCGTCATAGATTTTAAATATGCCAAAGCAGAAGCAGACCTTTGGTCAGCAACAGCAGTACTATATCACTCACTGACGGGTTGTTATCCTCGCGATTTTGCAAAAGACAAAGATCCTTGGACAGTCGTTCTCGGCGGTAAAGTACGACCTATCAAAGAGCGTTCCGCAGAAGTGCCCGAGGAATTGGCGAAAGTCATCGATGACATGCTCGATGAGAAAAATCCATCTCAGCTGAGCGCAGAGGAATTTCGCCAAACTCTCAGTCGTTTTGTTCCTCGTCTAGAACAGTGATGCGAATGTTGAAAACTGCTCCTGACTTTTGAATGGCTTTTGCGCTGACTCTAAGAGTGTCTGCAAAAATCTGTGTTGTCTCCTCGACGAACTTCTCCCACTTCTCGGGAGAGAGATCTTTTTTAACGAATACAGCTCCTGAATTGAAAACTCCCTGATTCCGTTTTATTGTCCAGCGAGCAAAGTCCGTATGTTTGAAAGGTTGGGGAAACTTGACGGCTACGACCAGTCGGCGTTCCGGTTGATACCAGCGAACCTCTCCACCAACCTTCTCAGCTTCCTTTTCTAACTCTTCAGGAATGTCACGTTTGGTTGTTTTACAGTAACCACTGTGGCACAACTCAAAACCCGGTAACTCACGGGCAAGCCGTTGTGACAGATACATGCCATCTAGAGATGCATTGTGCTGAGCTAACCAATTGTCGCGTACAGTGCGCCAGGCGATGAGTTGATGACCTTTGTCTACTTCGGCCAGGACACGGTCGTCCAAAGAAAAGTCGTCGTGGCAGCCGCGAGCAATGGCTTCTTCTGCTTCGTTGATGATAAAAGCAAGGAGCTCTTTCGTTGCCTTTTCTTTGCTTTCATCAGAGAGAGGGTGGTGGTCCTTCAAGAAGGCCTCAATTGTTTCACCAAGAGTGAGTTCTTTGTTGTGAGCCAACAAATCAGCAATGGACTGATCCTTCAACAATTTCTTGGCTGAATCTTTGGAAGTGGAACTCTCGAGTTTGATCATCTTTTGTACCTCCAGCGTCACGACTGCACGGAGGAAGGACAAAAGAAAAAACACGACCTCCGCGGTCTCCCAGCCCTCACCTCGAGGACCTCAGTGGAAGTATTGCCCAAAAGCTCTAGCTCTTGCAAGTCCCATAGGACCAATTCTGTACTTCGATGATATTGCCTTCAGGGTCACGCATATAACGGAAGGTGAGATCCCCTACCCCTTCGATGTGAGTCTTTACCAACTCGCCTACTGCCGTTCCTCCGTTTTCCAAAACATCGTTCACTACTTTCTCCACGTCATCAACGAGAAAAGCAATGTGACCGAAACCACGTTGGTTGGCGGCCACTGCTTCAGCCTCCTTGGCAGGAGTATATTGGAAAATCTCTAAGGTTGGCCCTTTGCCGTCAGAGAAACCAGGCAAACGTAAATGGGCTCCTTTAATGTGTGCATTTTCAATGCCCGTAGACTCTTCGAGCCACTCATCATTGATGTCACGTTCGGGCAGTATTAACTCACATTGAAAAACCCTTTGGTAAAACTCAGCTAGAGCAAGCCAATCTTTGGCGACTAAATTCACATGGACAAAACGGATGTCATTCATGAAGCAACCCTTGCAATGAAGGTCATTGTTATCACTTTTATATACATATGTGTCGGCTCGATTATTTGCAGACAAAAGAAAAAACAAATGAACCTTTCATCTTTTTACCCAGTAAAGATTTGTGAAGGATGGCAATATGAGAGCTACACCAGGAAAAAGTATTCATTATGACGATGCAGTTCAATCTGCAAAGGCAAAGTGTCCTGATAAAGTTCACAGCCAGAAGGGGAAAATTTCTTTTGCCAACCTAATCTTTCTTATCTTCTGTCCTTTTTTCATCGTTGCTGCTGTGTGTGGTATGGGTGTCGAAAACATGTCCGAAGAGAAAAGGGAAAAATGCAAAAAGGATCTCGACATCATACGTAACGCCATCAATCTGCATGATGCGCAAAATCGACCTTTGACCGGCACTGATCTCGAGCCTCTGTTAGGTCGATACCTTTGCAGCTTACCCAGAGATCCACATGGCAATGATTATCTCTTGGACGCAAATCTTGGGATAGTCATTTCTTATGGAGAAGATGGAATTGCTGGCGGAAGCGGAGATGATCAGGATCTCAAAACCCGCTATAAACCCGCCCTGCGAATTCAGAGAGTGCAATATGAAGGTCCGATGGAAGTGCCCAATAAAGGTTCGAGATTGTACATAACAATGACCAAACCATACTCCGTGGCTGACGAAAATGAGTTACTGCGAAGCATTGAAATTTTGCGGTCACCTTTCAGCAAGACAGGAGACCCTATCTCTTTGGCAACACTAAACGAGAAGTATGGACATGGATGGCGAAGACTGCGAGAGATGCCCAATAATTGCAAGATGGCACCAAGTTCTATTGAAGACGTCCTCGTCTTCGAAAATGATGCAATCCCAAGCAAAGACTCGCCTAGCTTCAAAGCTGAAACGTCTGTGAACTTCACTTTCAGTCCCCAGCCCAAGGAAGGACTAATCGCTTTCGGTTTGTGTGAAAAGCCTTGTGAGAATGGTATTACCGACGAAACCAGATATGGCGAAGAGGCTAAGAAACTAAGGCTAAGGCCAGAGTACATTCCTCGCCATGGAGAAGAGAACCGAGGCGTCAAGGTAGAGTTCCTTCGTTGATTGAGTTGAAGCAATTTTATGGAAGTCTCCTTTTCGTAGTTCACCTTGGCTTTGTTTGGTGCAAAGGATGGCAATATGAGAGCTACACCAGGAAAAAGTATTCATTATGACGATGACGTCAATTTTCTGAAAGCTAAACCAATTGGCAAAGGTCATAAGAAAAAAGACACCTCTGTAACGACACTATTGTTTCGTATTTTTGTGACCTTCTCCA
>CAZXTJ010000489.1:0-5968 GCA_964643655.1 uncultured bacterium | reverse complement strand
CCTGAAAGCATCAGCCTTTCTCATCATCGTCTTGACTATCTGTGCAGCCCCAATAGTTGAAGGTTGGCGCAATTGGCGAAACCATCTGCTCCTGGCTTTTGCCTCCTTGGTGCTTCTCCTTTTTGGTGCCCCAACTATTTGGTATGACTGGCAGTGGTATTTTCAGACAAGTGGCTCACGCACATTAATTGTGCCCCACGATGATTTGGCAGCCTTCCAGTGGTTACGCAGCAATAGTGCGCCAACTGTGGTCGTTCAGTGTTATCCAGAGCCCAACCACCGTTATTATTACGGACCACCTTTATGGGTACCTGTCTTTGCCGGACGCCGGGCATTAGCTTCTGCCATCACCTCGGCAGCAGCCGAAGAGCTCGTTACTAAAACAAAGCGACTCTTCGAGACCAAAGACGACCGTGAGTTTCTTTCACTTCTAGGCGAACTTCCCATTGATTATCTTTATTTGACCAAATCGCAGGGCGAAGAACGTTTCTTGGAAATCAAGGCTCGCTTTACCAGACGAGGCAAGCTGCTTACACCTGTCTTTGAGCGAGAGGGAGCTATTCTCTGGCAGCCCCGCCAATCTGAACAGTAAGCTGAAGTCATGGCAGAGAAAAAGACAGCAGATATGATGTATGACTTAGCTCCAGGCAACGTGCTGCAAAATATGTATTTGCGTCGCCGTCTGCGTCTTTGTCTTCAGGCTGGTCAAACCTTCGTCGAATTGGGTGCTGGCAATGGCAATATTTCGCGCCTGTTAGTTGAAGAGGGTTTGACTGGCACCGGTTACGATCTCAGTGAAGATGCTTGTGCACTCAATCGCGAGAAAAACGCTGATTTGATATCCAAGGGCTCTTACCAGGTCGTGAAAGGTGACTTTTTTGCTCACGAGGAGTCTGTTGATTATGTGGTCACTTCCCACGTCATCGAACATCTGCCTGACGACTTGTTGACTCAGTTTTTTGTCAAAAGTTCGCAGATGTTAAAACCAGGTGGACGCATTCTCATCCTCGTTCCCGCTTGTATGGCCCTATGGGGAATTGAAGACGACACTGCTGGTCATTACCGCCGCTTTGAATTTACAGATTTTGAGCGTATTGCCAAAAAACATCAGTTACACATCGAAGACATGGCTGGATTGACCTATCCAATGTCCAACCTCATTTTGGGACTCTCCAATCATCTCGTCAGAAAAAACGACAGCTGGAAAAAAGAGCTCTCCATGCAAGAGCGCACCTTGGTCTCCTCAGCTGGTGCTTCGAAAAAGGTAATGTTCAAATCGGTCTTTCCCTGGTATTTCCGTTATCTCGTCAATGAGATAACAATGTACCCCTGGGATCTCTTGCAGCGGTTATTTCGCAATAATGAACGGTCGATGATCATTTATTGTGAGTTGACTTTGAGACACTCTAAGAAGGAGACAAAGGAACGCAAATCATGACTGAGTTATCCAAAATCCCCTTCAACAAACCTTTCATCATTGGCAAAGAGCTCTACAATATTGCAGAGACCATTTTACGTGGTCGTTCTAGTGGTGATGGCCATTTCACTCACGAGTGTTGTGCCATGCTCGGCTCTTTGATCCAAAGTCCACATGTCAAACTAGTGTCTTCTTGTACAGCTGCTCTCGAAGTCACGGCTCTTGCTCTTGGCCTGGGGCCCGGTGACGAAGTAATCCTGCCTTCATACACCTATGTTTCAACGGCAAATGCCTTTTTATTGCGTGGCGTTAAACTGGTATTTGTAGACATTCGTCGAGACACTCTAAACATTGACGAAAAACTCATCGCCGAACGGGTGACCGATAAAACCAAAGCCATCTTGGCTGTTCATTATGGCGGAGTGGGCTGTAATATGCCTGCCATCTTGGAAACAGCCCAAAAGTGTGGCGCAGCTGTTGTCGAAGATGCTGCCCAAGCGCTGGGAGCCACTTATGAAGGTAAACCTTTGGGAAGTTTTGGTTCAGCTGGCGTCTTCAGTTTTCACGAAACAAAAAATTGCACTTGTGGTGAGGGCGGAGCTTTGGCCTGTAATGACTCCGCACTCTTCAGTCGCATAGAAACCATTCGCAATCGCGGCACCAACCGGGCCGATTTTGAAAAAGGTGCAGTGGACGCTTACACCTGGGTGGACATTGGCTCATCAGCCCTTTCCAGTGAACTGGCTGCAGCATTCTTACACGCTCAATTAGAGCGTATCGAAGAGATAAACAGATCACGTGTCGCATCATTTAATTATTATTACGAAGGTCTGGCTGCTCTCGAAGAGAAGGGCTATTTACGGCGGCCTATCATCCCCAATGAATGCTCACACAACGGTCACATCTTTTATATTCTCCTGGAAAATGAAGAGACACGAGCTGCTCTGATCAAACATTTGGACAGACGGAAAATCCACGCAGTCTTTCATTATGTTCCCCTTCACTCTTCGCCCAAAGGAAGAGAGTTGGGCAACGTAGCCGAAGATTTACCTGTCACAGAAGAGCTGTCACGCAGGGTTCTGCGGCTGCCAATGTATTACGAACTGACGAAAGAAGAGCAAAACCGTGTCATCGAAGGCATCGAGACTTTCTTCTCTTTCCGTTGAGCTGCTAGAGTACTAAGAGGAGCCGATAAAGCTGTGAGTAATCTGTTAACAAAAGAAGAGCTATTGGAATTGGGCTTTTCCTCTGTAGGGGAAAATGTCGTCGTCTCACCTGATGCACGTTTTTTCGCCATCAATGGCTCGCTAGGCGACAATGTTCGTATTGATGCCTTTGCCATTCTCACAGGAAACATCACCCTCGGCAACAATGTACACATCTCTCCCTTCTGTTTTTTGGGAGGCACTGGCGGCAAGATAGAGATGGCTAACCGGTCGGGTTTGTCCACTCACGTGTCCATTTTCACCAAGTCTGATGATTACACGACAACCAATAAAGGTGCCGACAAAGTGTCCGGTGACGTCATAATCGGCGAAGGCTCGATCATCGGTTCAGGCAGCAAAATCATGCCTGGAGTAACTATTGGTGAGGAAGTACGCGCTGGTTGCAACACTGTCCTCAGCAAAGACGTGGAGTCAGGCTCCATCATAGTCAGTCGCGGCATTGGTATTGTGACTCTGGCGAGTAAATAAGATGAGTGAAAAACAGCCTTTCATTTCCGTCGTCACCTCTTTGTATAACTCAGCGCCTTATATCACTGAGTTTCACGAACGTATGTGTGCTGCTCTGCAGAAACTCACTGACCGTTATGAAATCATTCTCGTTGACGACGGTTCGCCTGATGATGCCCTAAAAAAGGCTGTCGAGTTACAGAAGCTCGACGACCACGTTGTCGTAATCGAATTGTCGAGAAATTTTGGCCAACACAAAGCCATGCTCACTGGTGTACGTCACAGTAAAGGTGATTACGTTTTTCTCATTGAAGTAGATCTCGAGGAGCAACCCGAGTGGATTGGTGATTTCTACGAGAAACTGACGACAAACGAAGACGCCGATGTCGTCTTTGGTGTGCAAAAAGCGCGTAAAGGTGGTCTTTACGAACGACTCACTGGAGCACTTTTTTACAAGGTCTTCAACTTGTTGGCTGACGTGAAGATGCCTGAAAACCATATAACGACTAGATTGATGAGCAGACGTTATGTAGATGGTTTGCTCTCTTATCGAGACAAAGAGCTCTTCCTTGGTGCAGTATACGAATTAGTTGGTTTTAAACAGATACCACTGCTCGTTACGAAGGAATCGACTTCTGAGACAACATACACCTTCAAACGTAAACTCATTTTACTGGGCAACGCCCTCACCTCTTTTTCCGCCTTTCCTCTGATGATGATGTTCTGGGGCGGATTGTTAATGTCCTTTTTCGCCTTCGTTTTCATCATCTATGTGGTCATTAAATGGATTGTCATCTCTGCCCGTCCTGGCTGGACGAGTCTCATCGCATCCATTTGGTTGGTCGGTGGATTACAGATGTTGTCCATTGGCACCATCGGCCTTTACCTCAAAAAGGTGCTGGAGGAAGTTAAAGACAGGCCATATACTGTTATCAAAGAGGTTTACGAGAACAGCAAAACGAATGGGTAACCCATGTCACAGCTCGATTTGAAATCGAAACTCAAACAACGTTCAGTCGTTGATAAAATCAAATCCATTGATTGGGACAAAACTTCGGACGGACCGATGGTCGTCGAATTTGATCCAACGACTGTTTGTAACTTGGCTTGTCCTGATTGTATCAGCCGCGATCTTCTCAACCACGGGTTTTTCTCCCGCGAACGCATTATGGAGCTCACCAAAGAGATGGTCGACGCTGGTGTGAAAGCCGTCGTCTTGATTGGTGGCGGTGAACCCCTAGCTCACCCCTCCATTGGTTCGGTCATCGAATACCTTGGTGAACATGGTGTCTCCATCGGTTTGACGACCAATGGCCTCCTCATCGACAGGTATATGGACAGAATAGCCAAATATTGCAATTGGGTCCGTGTCTCAATGGATGCAGGAACAGAAGCAACCTTCCACCGCATCCGCCCCTCTGTCTCTGGCAAACCAATGTTCAACAAAGCCATAGACAACATGCGCCGCCTGGCAACCATCAAAAAGGGCAAGCTTGGTTATTCATTCATGATTTACGCAGAGGGCAGATTTGATCCGGAAAAACGTGGTGAAATCTCTGATGAAGATGCTTTCACCAATGTGAATGAAATTCTGCAAGCTGCCAAGTTGGCCAAAGAAATTGGCTGTAACTACTTTGAAGTCAAACCAATGTATGACTCCAATCACTACGCCATTGCCCAATGCGAAAAAGTGATCAAGGTGGCAGCCGAACAAACTGAAGAGGCAGTCAAGTTGTCAGACGACAACTTCAAAGTATTAAGAGCAACGAAATTGCGCCACGTACTGGCAGGTGAAGGTGTCATCGAAAAGAAAGAATACCATCGCTGTGCCGTGGCTCAACTGAGGACATTAGTCACACCTTTGGGTGTTTTTGTATGTCCCTATTTCCGCGGACGTGAAGATATGAAAATCGGTGACGTACGCAAAACCTCTTTCCAGGAAATGTGGCATGGCAAACAAAGGGCTGAGGTCCTTGCTCGATTGGATCCAGTGAAACACTGCCAGATGCACTGTATTAGACATGACTCCAACTTAATCATCGAAAAGATGATTTCAGGCGAATGCACTTGCGAGACTTTGGAAGATTATGACCTCTTCATCTGATTTGGCTTCTATCATCACTTGGTTGACTCAGTGGTTCAGCGAAAGAAATCCAGGCGTGGAAATCAAAGCCTCTGTCGATTTCTACGAAGAGCGTTACATTGATTCCTTTGGCATCATCGAACTCATTGATGTTGCTGAGGGCGAATTCAACATCATGTTCGACGATGATGATTTCAAAAAAGCTCAGTTTCGCAAGATTGAAGGTCTTGCTGCCATCATCCAAGAGAAGTTGGGTGGCTGAGACTTCTGGATTCTTTAATCGAGATCTTCACCAAGTTTCGCGATGAGGAACTTTTTGTCTCCCTCGATGGTTCCACATTCACCTACGAAAACTTCTGGGCCAATGCAGCCCAATTGGCCAGACAGTGGCAAGATGGTGGATTGAAAAAAGGCTCTACAGTTGCACTGTTGCTGGACAACGGTGTTGGTCTGCCTTGTAGTTACCTCGCATGCGCCATTGGTGGATATGTGGCATGTCCGATTTTGACGAGCCACCACCAAGAGATGGTGGACACTCTGCTTGGAATAGTCAAAGCAGATCTCATTCTCAAAGACATGCCCAAACTCGATGATTCCCTAAGTTTAGGGCCAGAGTATTTTTCCCTGGAAGGCACCGCTGATGGGCCTTTTATGATCCTCTTCTCCTCTGGTTCAACTGGTGTGCCCAAAGCCATGAGTCACAGTTTGAGCAACATCGTAGGTTCTGCTCTCGCTTTTGGTCGCCTCACTGAAATGGAAGCTGGCCGCCGCCTTTATCACGTTTTACCCATGGGT
>CAZXTJ010000488.1:0-5972 GCA_964643655.1 uncultured bacterium | reverse complement strand
TTCATGCAGAGTCCCGCAGTCTACTGGATCCAATCTTACATTGGCGTTGCTGTATTTATTGGCATTACGGCTTGGGACACTCAGAAAATCAAATTGATTGCCCAAGGTGAACTTGGTGACGAAGAGCTTGCTAGCAAAGCATCTATCATTGGTGCACTTCAGCTTTATCTAGACTTCGTTAATCTCTTCATTTACCTGCTGAGGATTTTTGGTCGCCGGCGCGACTAAATCATCAAACCCAGTTGGCGAAGTTTGTTGACGACTTCTTTGTATTCCATCTTGCCACGAAAACGAGCAATGAGTTTGCCATCTTGGAAAACGAGTACTGAAGGCGTGCCGCGCACTCGGTAATGTTCTGCCCACTTGCGGTTTTCTGACATGGGCAGACGCAAGATGTGCAACCGTTCACCTACGACCTTTTCCAGCTGTTTCATTACTTTTTCCATTAAAGAACAGGCGTCGGCATACTCTTCCCACAAGTTGACGAGGACGACACCTTGTTGTCGTTTGAGAAAGTCATCCAAGACGTCGCTCATGAAGTCTCCTCCCCACTTTTTTCCGCCATTTCAGCAAGAGCTTCACGTGTAAGATCTAGTTTTTTCATTTGTCGATAGAGAGTAGCTTTATGTATGCCCAAGAGTTTGGCAGCTTTGGTCAAGTTGGCTTGGGCTTGAACATAAGCTCTGACTATGTCGTCAGCAGTCAGAGGACCTTGTCTTTTTATAGGCTGTGGAGGTTGTGTGGCAGAAGGAACAATATGTCCCTCAATGACCATGTCATCATTCTCTTCTTCTGTTTGTGCAGGTGGTAAGGCTGCCACAGGTGGCGACATATGATATGTCGGTAGTTGGGAACTACCTGGTCCATAGGGTGAGCCCATTTGGTGGCGAACTAGCTGCACTCTTTCATGGGCCCACTCAGCAAAGGCATTTTTATCAATGGTAGTTCCAGGTGTCTCGACGACGACTCGTTCAATGACATTCCGCAGTTCACGTATGTTGCCAGGCCAAGTATATTCAGCCAACATACCCAAGGCATCGGGTGTCATTTGCATTGCTGGTCGTTCATATTTATGAGCAAAGATAGTCAAGAAGTGGTCGACCAGTAGTGGAATGTCCTCACGATGGTTCCTCAGAGGAGGCAAATGAATACGAAAGACGGCCAAACGATGAAAGAGATCAGCGCGAAACTTACCCAAGCCGACAGCCTCTTCCAAGGCTACATTAGTGGCGGCAACTACTCGTACATCGACGTCGATTGCCTTTTCGCCACCTACTCTCTCTACTTGTCCTGTTTCGAGAACACGAAGAAGTTTTGTTTGTGCCTGACTGGGCATGTCGCCCATCTCATCCATAAAGAGGGTTCCACCTGAGGCTCGTTCAAAACGACCACGATGCATACGGTTGGCTCCGGTAAAGGAACCTCTATCGTGGCCAAAGAGTTCTGATTCAAAGAGATCGGGCGAAATGGCAGAACAGTTGACTGTCACATAAGGGCGAGCCCTTCTTGCACTCACTTCATGAATGGCGCGGGCCACCAATTCTTTGCCCGTTCCTGTTTCACCTGTAACAACAACAGGAGCTTCAGAAGGGCCATAGATAGCAATCTTACGAAAGACTTGGCGCATTGCATTGGATTGTCCAATGAGCCCATGAAAAGAGGAAAGGATAATGAGTTCTTTGCGCTGCTGCAGTTTGGAAGAGACGTCATGAAGACGGAACATTATTTTGTTTTTACCAAGTTGCGGCGGCAGAACATCTGCATAAATCAGGACAGCGTGGCGAAAGCCATTGGGAGCTGTAAATTCAATGCAGTAGTCTGTCACTTTCTCTTTCGTTTCGAGAACGTCTTCGGCAATGGTCTCTAGTGCCTGGGCCAACTCGTTGTCCAGGTCTGACAATGCAACACCATCGATATTGTTCGCAGTTGAAAGCATGGACACAACCCAAGGAGGTATCTTCTCAATACAGAATTTGTCTCCCACGAGGGAAACGACCACATCGGGGAAGATGGGCAGTAGCTCATGAGCTTTGTCATATAAACCGTTGAAATCGTCGGACAAGGTCTCCTACCTTTCTCTCACGATTATATCAAGCTAAACCGTTTATTGGCAGCCAAACATTGCGCTAAACTCGCTATTGGAGGTCCTTTGTGGATAAATTGCGTCTAATAGCCCCTATTGTTAATGGTTTGGTTCTCTTTTGTTTCGGTCTATTCCTCTTTTTCTGGCCGGGCTTTACCCTTTTGTCTCAACTTTCTGATCCAGCACTGAGAGAGCCTGGGATCCCACAGGTTGCCTGGCAACTCTTTGCAAGTTTAACGCCATCTTATGAAGAGTGGGCTAAAAAGAGAATGGAATCAGGTAGAGCCAAAGAGCTGGCAGTCAACGATATTTCAGGGACAGAATGGCCCTTGTTCGGATCAGTTTTTTATCTGTTGGCAATTGAGGAGCTACAAGAAGCTTGGGAGAAAGACAATAGTCTCTTTCATACTTCGCCAAAGCTTTATGCCAAAGGTGCAATTGAGCAGTCTGTAGCGCTCATTCTGTCGCCTGATCATGCCACTTGGGTAAAAAAACACTGGGGCGAAGATTATCTACACAAGGAAAACTGTTTTTACAGAATGTTGCTCATTTTTGGGGCAACGAGTCATATCAAACTGACTGCTTCGAAAAAACACGAAGCTCTTTTGCGTGATCAGGTAGAGACTTTATCACGCGACATAGACCGCTCACCCCATGGCTGGATAGTTGATTATCCTTATGAATGTTATCCAACGGATGTTTTGGCTGCCATAGCTGCCATTGCCAGAGCAGACAAGGTTTTAGGCACAGACCATAGTGCCTTTGTGGAGCGCGCCAAACGTGGATTTGAAGGCAAGACTCTGGACCAAGAATATGGACTGCCACCTTATTCGGGTAATGACAAGACGGGTAAAAAAGAAACCATGGCTCGTGGTTGTGGCATTTCATATGCCGTCATCTTTGGCAATCTCATCTGGCCGGAGAAGGCTCAGAAGTGGATGGACCTCTATGTAAAACATTTCTGGCAACACAAGTGGCTCTTTTTCGGTTTCAGAGAATATCCAAAGGACAAGAATGAACCCGAGTGGGGTGGTGATGTGGACGCAGGACCGATCGTTGCCGGCCACGGTGTAGCTGCCTGCGCCTTCGGTGTTGCGGCAGCTCGTACGACAGGTCGTTATGATATCGCTTGGCCTTTGACTGCCGAAATGTTGGTCTCTTGTTGGCCAACTCCTTGGGGTACTCTGATTGCACCGCGGTTTCTCTCCAATGCTGTAGATGCGCCTTTGCTTGGTGAAGCCTGCGTATTGTTCTGCCTCACCAATTCAGCAAAGAAAGGAACACCAGTGTCTGGAGGAGGTGAGCTGGCAGGTTATGTCTATATCCTCCTGGCTGCCTATCTTGGTGTTGGCACCTTGTTCATGTTGGTTCCTTTTGTTCGCTGGCGCAAAAGAGGGGAAGAAGAAAGACCCCCCAGCAAGTTTAGTCTCATTGTTTGGAGTCTCTTTGCTGGAGGGGCCTTGCTGAGCGCCTTGAGCGGGAATTTGCTTGCTTCGCTCTTGCTCTTTTTGTTGGCGCAGTTGATTGTACGTTGATTAACGCAGGCTCTGACGAATGAAACGTCGAATTCCTCGGAGCTGCTGGATAGCCTCTTGTTTGGTCACATAATCACTGTGCATGTTCATCTGAGCATAGTTGAGATGACGAGCCAATTGGCGATTGAAAGCATTGTTGCTTCCGTATTTTCTCACTTCACGTGAGAGTTTTTTGGTTGCCTTGCGAGCTCGTGACAAAGGAGCAATCCAGGCATTTCGCAGTGTATGAATGATGTCTGTGATTTTGCCCATCCAGAGGCGTCGATTGTGTATTACTTCTGGTGGCAGTGGATTGCTGAATAGTGTTTTACCAAAGGGCCAACGGATGGCCTCTTTGTTTTCTTGGGCAAAGCTAGGTGAAGCTACGGCTACCAATACCAGTAATAACAATAGAGTGCGTTTCATCTTTTCCTCCCGTAATATGAGAACTTATTCGTTTTTTAAAAAAGCTCAGAAGGATATAGATGAGATGAGTGCTTGTCTACCCTCTTTTTTACTTTTTGCAAAAAAAAGAGGCGGCCCAGTGGCCGCCTCCTATCGTTATCCTAGCTTTACTTCGATTTTACGCGGTTTCATTTCTTCCGCTTTGGGGAGGGTTAGGGTTAGGACTCCATGTTCTAAATTGGCTGTGATCTTATCAGCGTCTACTTTGTCGCTGAGACGAAATTGTCGCCAATAGTTCATCAAGTCGAATTCTTTGTAATAGTTGCCATCTCGCAGGTGGTGAGCTGCTGTGGCCTTGATGGTGAGCAGACCATCTTCCACATTTACATCGATGCCGTCTTGGGAAGCACCTGGTACATCGGCAATCAAAGTCAGGCTATCTTCAGTTTCGTAAATGTCTACAGCTGGTACGAGGTAACGTTCGTCATCGCGAGTTTCTGCTGGAACATTGGCTTCACAGGTGGCAAGTGCCTTTGAGTCATTCATTGTGTTTTCGGCCATTGTAATTCGCCTCCTTAGCTGACTTTCACTTCGATGGATTTGGGTTTTGCGCTTTCAGCCTTTGGCAGGGTGATGATGAGCAAACCATTGGTATATCGGGCTGCTACTTTGTCAGCATCTATTTCTGTCTCAACGGTCAGGGTTCGTGTAAATCGACCTGTAGAACGTTCATTGCGATGATACTTGTCGTTTTCCACATCACTGAGCCCTTTTTTCTCGCCACTCAGTGTCAATGTCTTCTCTTTCACAGTTACCTCGATAGTCTCTACATCTAGACCAGGGGCAAGGGCTTCCACTGTGTACTCCTCGCTGTTCTCAGTTACGTTGAGGAGGGGGTAACTTCTAGCACAGCTGCCCGGTAGGAAGGCTGAATAGAGGTGTTTGTTTCCCTGGGGAAAATAGCCGTCGAAGACTCTGTCTACCTCTTTACGAATTGCATCTAATTCTTTGAAGGGATTCCATCGTCTGAACATGGTTCAGCACTCCTTTCTCCGCTACGAGCCAATGACTCGTTGTTCTGTCCGTTCAATTCGGGAAACCAACAAAACAAAGGTCGTGCCAAGAATGAAAAGGCCCATCACTTCCTTATTTAATTAAATGCAGTGTTCAAAGGCCTTTGTTCTTGCGACGGTAGCGACGACGCTGCGACGTCGCTAGCGACGGTGAATTACCTCTCAGTAGCCTAATAGAGCACTATTCAGCTGGCCAGATGGTTGCTTGGCTGATAGCGAAAGGCGGTAGATATTATGTTCGGAATGATGATGTCTTTGGACCCTTTATATTGGTTACTCATTGGGCCAACTGTCCTATTGGC
Organism: uncultured bacterium; assembly: GCA_964643655.1. Taxonomy (GTDB): domain Bacteria; phylum Muiribacteriota; class UBA6191; order CAZXTJ01; family CAZXTJ01; genus CAZXTJ01. The sequence goes on along the minus strand of CAZXTJ010000488.1, from coordinate 595 downwards.
CATATACGCACAACAGAAGGTAAGCGGTGCATATGAACGTTTCGCTCGTGTTCCCGTTCATTCTGGTATATCTGGAGCCGAGGCTGCTCAACACCTCTTGGCTAGAGCAGGTGTGCAAGGAGTGCGAATAGAACCAACTCGAGGATGGTTGTCTGACCATTATGATCCCACTTCACGTACACTGAGACTCTCTCCCCAAGTCTTTAGTGGCCGTTCTGTTGCTGCAGTGGGTATTGCTGCCCACGAGGCTGGTCACGCCGTTCAACATGCCAATGGTTATGCTCTTTTACAGATGCGATCATTATTGGTACCTGCAGTGCAGTTTGGCTCTTGGTTGGCTTGGCCCATACTTTTTCTCGGCTTTCTGATGGGATCACTCGGTTTGATAAAGCTTGGCATTGTGGCTTTTGCCCTCTTGGTTCTCTTTCAGCTTCTTACCTTACCTGTGGAATTTGACGCTTCTGCACGAGCCAAACGAGCTCTGGCAACGAGTGGAATTGTGGGTGGACAGGAAAGTGCAGGAGTGGCGGCAGTGCTCGACGCAGCGGCTCTCACTTATGTGGCGGCAGCAGTATCTTCGGCTGCACAGTTGCTC
>CAZXTJ010000487.1:0-5976 GCA_964643655.1 uncultured bacterium | reverse complement strand
ACTAAACTCAAAGAGCTGTCAGCCGCTGAGGTAGTCGAAAAAGTTCGCGCAGTTTCCGAAGAACCTTGTTCAATAGATTTTTGTCGCACTGTGTTAAAAGACCATCCAACGAAACTTGCCGTTGAAGTGGCCATGGATCTAGATGTACCTGCAGAAGAGGAAGGTAAACCTTTTGGTATAGTCACTCGTCCTGTGAAGAGCGACCGCTACGCTACTTGGCGTGCCTATCTCGAAGGTCTGGGTGGTACAGACGGTAGCAAAGATTTCCAAACATCTTTGTTATTGAAACGAAAAGCTCGTATCGCCAAACTCAATGTCTTCTTGAAGCAGCAAACTGGCCAACCCTTGTCCGAGTTGAGTGACGACACTTTGACTCAATTGAAAAACGATGAAACTTTTTGCTGGTTGCTGGCTGATGTATTCGAGCCAGTCACAATCATCTTTGAGCCAGAGCTGAAAAAGAAACTTGGTGTCTCCGTATCAAAACAGGGACCATCATTCTGCAAATATCCGGCTCTCAATTTGTTGGCAGGTGAAAATGCCATTGGTTGCCTTGAAGAAGACAACAAGCTCATCATTAGACGCACTGATTCCTGCCTCTTCCTTGGTGATGTTGGCGACACAATGACTGTCGATAAATCCATCGAAGAAGATTCTTTGGGCGACATCATGGGCCACGAAGTCTTTCACTCCATAATGTATGACATGATGGGTAAAGACTCTCCAGGTAAGAGTGTTTCTTTGAGCAAAGTTGGACATGATGCACACGTCGTTTCCGACTATTCTCTTGCCCTTTCTGAGGGATGGGCTGAGCTCTTTGAAGCTTGGTCTGGTATCGATAATGCTGCTTTTGATAATCGCGGTGGGCGCTCAGAGGTCACTCGCTTCATCTTGGGACGGCAAGTTCCCATCCGCCGCAACAAGTACGTTCAGGCTGATTTCGAAAAATTCAGGAACACCAAAAAACGAGGAAAAGTCAAGACTGGTAGCCAAATGGTGGCCAACGAAGGTCTTGGTGCGGGGCTGCTTTATATTGTCCTAACCCACGACAAGATTGAGGACTCTTTCTCACTCTTGTTAGAGGCCATGTATCTCCATAAACCTCAGAACCTCTGCCAGATGTTTGAGGCCATGATTAATACGACAGACGATGGTCCTACGAAACGTTTGCTATATATGACTTTCTTGCATAGCACTAAGTTCGCCACTGTTTCTGGTGAAGCGCGACAGCTGTATCAGGATTCTTTTAAAGCAAGGTTGGACTATTTCGAAGCCAAGAATACACAGGCTGATGCTGACGAGATTGCTCAGTTGCAGGCAGCGAGAGAGCAAACGAAAAGTGACTACTATGATTTCATCAAGCCAATCATCAATGACGTGATGGCCGGAAACATCAAGCTCGACGAATGTCTGGGCCCTGAGATTTGGCTCGACAAAAGAGATGAAGATGGCAAACTCGTGGCGAGACGTAATCTCAATACAATGACTCCTTACGAAATGGTCATGTTCGACATCTCTGGTATGGGCAGCAAATTCATTGAAGAGGTGCGCGACAAACAGGGTTGTATCTACTCACTCGATTGTTTGCGCGGATTGGGACAAGAAGATATGGCCATCTTAGAGCAGCTCGTAGCAGATTTCTCTGGTACGAAGAAGTAGGCTTCCAACAATCAAACTCCCCTTGTCCTCCACAAACACACTGTGTTTGTTTTCGCACACATTTTAAAACACATTGGTTTAGTCGAGTACTTCCAGATGCTGTGATAGTGGGGCTGTTCGCCGCGAACGCTTCCCCTGGCACGCTAATTGTCATGTTTTCCTTAAGTAAACAACCTTGTGACCAATGGAGGAGATATGTTCAGAAAGCTGTGTTTGGGAGTAATTGGAGCTTTAGTGCTCTCCACGAATTTGTGGGCCACAAAGAATGCTGTTCAATATAGGATAGACGGCAATGGTGCAAAACCGAGGGCTTACAGGATTTCAGTACGTCATGTTACTTTCTCGAGAGAGTTCAAACCCAATGTCATACAACGCTCAGTTCTCTTTCCAGGTGGCAAGGCTTATAGCATCCTGGAGCGATTTGATCTTGGCATACAAGATGGACGCTGGGTTTTAGTTTTTTACGAAAATGTAGACGGTAAAAACAGTAGATTTATCATTGGTAATGCCGAAAATCTGGACAGAATAACGCTCAATGATGGCATCATGTTAGAGGGTTATTATGTGAAGCATGTGCTCAATAACGTGCTCAATCCCATTTCAGGCCGTGTGCTGCCAGCAGTTAGTTATCACAATAGTTATGAAAGAATACCCTTTGAGGGCAAACTCGTTGGTAGCTTAGATTTGGTGACTCGATGGCTAGATGGAATCCAGAATGGGCAAGAAGCCGAAGACAACATGGAAGTGCTACAGTCCATTTTTGAAGGTGCCTGGGAAGGTGTACGCTGGAGCGGGACCTTCGGTGGCCATGGCGACAATGTTGAGGGCGTAAAATGTGAACAAGCCTCCTTTAATCATGTGTTTCTAGAGCCAGTTCGTGAGGCATTGCAGACCTTCGACGAAAGTGCAAAAAAAGACCTTCGCAAAAGATTGGCCAAGATTCTCAAAGGTGCTGAAAAGGATCTGGAGAAGTACGAAAAGACGTTCAAGAAATATCCTGAATGTGGAAGACAGAGCTGCGTGGACAACATGAAGTATGTTGTGAAAGAGCTCAAGGCGCTTTAAAGGTTGCTTTAAAGCATAAAACTCCCGGCTTTTACCGGGAGTTTTGCATTGGTCGGGTAAAATGACAGTGAGTAGAAACGTTCGAGCCCCCCACTTGAGGGGCCTTCTTGCAGGGATTGGGTTTTTGTGGCCTTCATTGATTTACTTGGTGAGATACCGCATTTAGAAGCAACGGAGCCTCTTCCAAGTGCCTCCAATGCCAGACCAAACGGTCTACTTGCGTACGGTGGCTCTTTGGACAGCAATTATCTGCTCTCTGCTCTGCGAAGTGGGATATACCCACTCTCAATGCCTGATAAACCAACAAGTTGGTGGTCGCCTTGTCCTCGTGGAGTCTTTTTCATCAAAGACGTGAAAATATCGTCCAGAAGGCGAAGGAAACTAGCAGCTTTGGAATTTGAAACCACTATCAATAAACACTTTTCCCAAGTAGTATCCTCTTGTGCCGAATGCGGTGAGCGTCGGCTAAAACAGTGGATGTCAAATAAACTTCAAAAAAGCTATGTTGACTTAGCTGAGGCTGAGTTGGCTCTGTCTTATGAATGCCACCATGAGGGATTTCTCGTCGGCGGAATATTTGGTGTGCATGTGACTAATAAGGTTTTTTCTGCCGTCTCGATGTTTCATCGAGCAAATGAAGCAGGAACCTATTGTTTGTTAGGACTAGTCGACCATCTGAGCTCTCTAGATGTAGAGATCATGGACATTCAGAAACTGACTGCTCACACAGCGAGATTTGGGGCTTGCGAGATAGGACGGAAGCAATATCTAGAGAAGTTGGCTTAGCCTATTTGGCCACTGTTTTCCCAATGGGCGACTTAAGGATAATGATGTGACCATCAAACTGTTTCCATTGTGATTTGGCTCTCACTGCACTTTGACCATATGTTGTCACTAGTCTAGGCCAGTTTATTTTTTCCAGAAGACACATGTTCTGTCCCTCACGTTGGCCAAACAATAAGGTCAGGAGCTCTAGCAAGTTGGGATTGTTCAACAGATAATGTTCATTCATGTTTGCTTTGTTCAATGGTAGAGCCTTATTGAATCTTTGAACGAACTCCCAATACTGATCTGCACCACGAGCGAAATTGCTGGGACCTATCGTCGCTACAGGAGCGAAGTTATACCCCACGGTGCTCAATCTAATGGAGACTACTTTGTTTTTGGTGGGTGCAAACTTTTGCTGAAGATAAGCAGCATCACGCATTTCATTATCGTTAATCACTGATTTAGCAGCATGAAAAGAGCCTACCTTAAAAACTGAGAGCCCTTTGTCAAAGCTCTTTTGGTTGTATCTACATATATTTCGAACTATGGATTTCTGCCGATGAAGGTTGAATTGTTTTCTATTGAGTAAGACAGTGTCTCGCAGGTTTACAAGTGTTTGACCAACATACGACGCGTCAATGAAAGGCCATGGGCCACGAAGTTTTTTCTTTTTTGCTTTTTTGAAAAGTGGCCAGATTGATTTCATATGTTTCTTGAAGCTCTTAATGTTGCTAAGAAAGTCCTTGGGAAGTTTGAACTGGGGTGATAGTTGTTTGAAGTAAGGCACAATCACTTGAGTGACAGGAGCTTTGCGACGCCATTCCAAGTCGTGGCAGACAACTTGGATTTTTTTGTCGGGATGTTGCCTGTTCCACTGACGCAATTCATCGAGCAATTTGTAGGTATTTTCGTAAGAAACAAAAGCATAAAGAGCCTTTTCCCTAAAAAGGGCCGCTTCCTTATCTTGGGCAAGTTGAATGTAGTGGTTAAAAAAACGAGAAGCTGAAAACTGTAATTCCAGAAAAACTGTTCGAAGCTTTTGCGTCTTTGCCAAAAACAGAGTGATGTCTTTGAAGAGTTGATCGCTACGAGTAGACCAATGGTTTTCACCGATGAATAAAGCCTTTTGGTCCTTCAATGTTTTCTTGAGCCAGTTTCGTAGATGTACTGACAATTGTGACCTTTGTTTTTTTGTGTAGACTCTTTTGACTTCTAAGGCAGTCACTCCACCTTTTAGATGGGTTAATGACGAGGGCTTGGGCAGTACTGGCAAGAAACTTTGTGCTATGAGTTTCAATTCTCCTTTGACATAGTTGCCCTCATAGAGAATACGTCGCTCTTTTGTAATAGTGCAGGCATGTTGGCCAGTGGGTACCTTCCAGATATCGTAAAAACCTGCAAGGGAAGTTCCTCCGTACAGGAGACGTGAAGAGTTTTTTGTTCTCAGAAAAACACCCACGTCCTTTTCCACGATGGGCCCATCACCAACCAAGGCTGAACCATCTTCATTTATGGTAAGAGGAAGCGAGAGTTTAGCCAAGTTTTTGAAGGCAAAGAGTGGCCCCGCATAAGCGATGATGGTGTCTTTTGGTAAAAAGGGCAGAGCTGCTTCTTTTTTTATAGTTACTCTGTGTCCCATACGACCATAATAAGCGGCCATCTTATCCATGGTTCGTTCATATGCTCTTTGGTCATCTTTCCCAACATTACCAATGACGAATACCCATCTGGCGGCATGAGCTTGTGCTGCCAATGCAAGAATGCAGACAACGAAAAAGAGCCTCATTTTACATGGCCTTTCTCAACATCGTTGCAAGTTCACCTTTGCTAAAAACGACAGGATTCCCTTTCATACTCGATGAGCGCGAGGCTTTTTCAGCCAACATCTCTATGTCACTATCTTGCAAACCAATGGAAGCAAGTTTGGGGACTGCCAGATGAGCACAGAGGCTGTCCAACCATTGGACCGCAATATTCGCGTTAGCTTCTTGGTCTCCAGTGAGCAATTGGGCAACTTCGTCAAACCTATTCAAAAGTTCTTTCTTCTCATCACCCAATAGATTGATTGCTGCTACGTTTGCAGAAAAAACCAAGGGCAACATTGCAGCACAGACAACTCCGTGAGGAGCTCGAAGGTGTCCACCCAATGGGCCTGCAAAGCCGTGTACGGCTCCAAGTTTGGCATTGGCTAGAGCAAGTCCGCCAAAGAGACTTGCCATTGCCATATCCTCTCGGGCTTGGCTGTCCTCTGGATTGTCATAAGCTTTACGCAAAGAGCGGCCAGCTCTAAGCAACCCCTCTTTACAGAATGCGTCTGTCATTGGATTTGCTTTGTTGGAAACGTAGGGCTCTAGACATTGTGTCAGTGCGTCGAGTCCAGTAGATGCTGTCACTGATGGTGGCATGGAGTATGTCAGTTCAGGATCGATGATAGCGCAGGCAGGCAACATGAGTGGACTGCGCATACTGACTTTTACTCCATGT
>CAZXTJ010000486.1:0-6018 GCA_964643655.1 uncultured bacterium | reverse complement strand
ACAGAGAAGGCAATTCTAAGCTATCTCTAGGCAACGGTGAAACCTATTTTGGCTCTGGTTCAGATGCGCTTTACAACGTAAACCCCAGCAATGGAGAGATCGACAAATCAACATTGGCAGACGTCATCCGTAATGTAAAACTGGTCGAACAGCTTGATCAGTACGACTTTGTAATGTCCATGGGATTACCTAGTGACATTGATGCGAATTTGCAATATGCCACCATTTTTTCAGCTACTACCCAAAACACGACTAAACCAATAGTGGTTACTTCGACCTGCGTTGAAGAGTTACAAAAAATCCATGAAATATCCCAAATCATCACTGATGGAGAAAACAAACCTTTCTGGTTGGTTTATCTAGAACCCAGATCTCCTCTAAAATTTGATGACGCCTGTGTAGAACGTGTCCTTTTCTGTGCCCAAAACTCCATCCCTTTCATGTTCGCCGCAGGAGCGAACTGTGCTGGTGGAGCACCAGTTACAACAGTGGGTGGAGTTGTACAAGGTTGTGCCGAATCTTTGGCAGGCCTCGTTTTAGCCTCTTTCTGTTGTGACAAAGTCTCTTTCGTATTTGGTGCCAACACTTCTTCGTCGGACATGCGAACAGGCATTGTTTGTTATGGAGCACCTGAATGGGCGAAAACAGTATCGATGTATGCAGAAATGGGTGAATTTTACTCTCTTCCAACTTGGGGAACTGCTGGCTGCACAGATGCCAAAGAAATGGATGCCCAGGCAGGAATGGAAGCTTACGAGAGCATACTACTTGCACTTCAATCAGGAGTGTCTTTGGCTCACGATGTTGCTTATCAAGTTCATGGCTGCTTGTACGATTGCAGAATGCTCATTATGTGCAATGAAATGATCAAAAGAGCCAAGTTTGTACTAAAGACACCTAGTCCCGATGAAGAAAATTTGGCTCTTTCCACTATTGACGAGGTGGCTCGAGGTGAAGGCATATACCTCACCCACCAACATACCTTCAAAAACTTCAAAGAATCTCTTTGGCTTCCACCAAAATACATTTTTAGAGGGAAGGTAAATTCGTCTCCACCACCCATTGCAGAACGCATTAACAAGGAGCTAGAAAAGCTGATGAACAAAGCTATTGCACAAGATCTTTCGCAGGAAAAAACAGACAAAATCAATGCTCTATTAATGTGACAACGCGCGCATGTAATTAATATTATCTTTTGGCTCCCATTTCTCGTCTTACTACAATGGGGGTAATGAATAACAAACAAGATCTACAGATGCGGTGGGAGTCGAGGGAGGATCCTTGTGAAACCTAGCAGTTCTTCGCGCGTTTTGGCTTGCCTGGTATTTTTCGTTCTAGCCTTAGGATTACCAACGGGCTGTACCAAAGAAAAACCAAGCTTCATTTGTCGTATTACCGATATCTCAGGCCCCGTTCAGTTGCAGCGAGCAGGCGACAAAGGCCCTTCAGAAGCAGCAAAGGGACACAAGCTTGGACCTGGTGACAGATTGATGACAGGTGAAAAAGCCACCGTCCGTCTGCAATTCAAGGACTTTGCCACCGTCGTTCTTGGTGAAAAGAGCCTTTACGTTGTCACTGCGCAAAAGACAGAAAAAGGCAAAGGTATAGTCGAAACTTCAACTGAACTTCTAAAAGGCATTGGTCTTGTCAAAGTAGACAAAACCAAAGGCAAGGGCTTCAAAATCAAAACACCACATGTCATCACAGGCGTTCTGGGAACAGAATTTGGTCTCGAAGTAACAGATGGCGAAGATAGTGATGATAACAACGAGGGTAAGGGCCTTACTTCTTTGGCAGTTCTCGAAGGATTGGTATCTTTCAAGGGTTGTGGAGAAAGACTCGAAGTGAAAGGTGGTTGGGGAGCTCGCTGTAATGGATTTGCACCTCCTGGTTTAGTGAAAAAATTCTCTTCCCTCAGCCAAAAACTTACGAGCTCTTTGCAAGGTTTCATCAAACAAGAAGCTAAAGGCAAGGGTGACCTAAAAACCATCTTCCGTTATTACTAGAAGGAAACACATGCAAATGGCACACCTCCGTCCAGCTCTTCTGCTGGGTTGTGTCATACCTTTGCTTCTCATTTCGATTGCGGCAGCATTTCCTGGTTTCTTTGATTATTTCGAGACCAGGCTTGGCGATCTCTATTTTGCCAGTAAAAGAGAATCGCCAGCCCTGCCCACAGTTGCAATCGTTGGTTTTGATGATGATACGCTCGAGCATTTCGACTGGCGAGCTCGGCTCGATCACCGCCATCACGCTAAACTAGTGAGACAACTGCAAAAGATGGGTGCCCGTACAGTTGCATTCGACTTTGCTTTTCTCAGGCCAGATGCTACGGACATAAAACAACATGATGTCTTCGCCAAAGCCTGTAGTGGTTATGGCAAGGTTGTCATTGGTGCCATCGTCACAGAAAGTGCTAATGATACTTTAGGACCTGTCAAAGAACCAATTCCGCAGCTAGTCAATGCAGTAAATGGGCTTGGTATCTTGTTCCATCCTTTGGATACTGACTCTGTCATCAGACGAGCCACTTTGCGCTTTCCATCAGGTAAAAGAACCTTCAATGCCCTAGCGCTACAAGCTTTTCTCACTGCCGAAGAACTCAAAGCTGAGGACATCAAAACCATTGGCAACATAGTCGAGATAACTTACGGCGCTGACAAAATGCCCATTGATGTTAGCGACGAAGGCACCATACTAATCTCATATGCCGGTCCAGCTGGAACTGTAGATACTTACAGCTATGTGAACGTGCTCAAAGGAGAAGTTCCCAAAGATGCCTTTCGTGATCGTGTGGTTTTCGTTGGACCAACTGCAAAGATCTTTCAAGACTATCGCCAGGTGCCAACCTTCTCCAAGGGAATAGGCGTTGCCAGCACCATGACTGGCGTAGAAATACACGCCAACACCTACATAACTCTGGCCGAAGGTCTCAATGGTCGTGGTTTTCTGCATAAAATGGCACCTTATGGAGTTGCAGGTATCACCATGGGCTGTGCTCTGCTGACAGCACTTTCCTGTGCTTTCTTAGAGATATACCTTAGCTGGATTGTCCTTCTTTCACTGTTGCCTGCATATTTCATTCTCTCCCACTACTTTTTACTCGTTCAACAACGAGTCTTACCTCCATTCATCTTGCCTTGTGCAGCCATAGTCCTCTCCTATCTCGCCGTTTTAATCCACCGTTATCTCGAAGAAAGGCGCCGACGCCGTCATGTACGTTCCATGTTCGAACATTTCGTACCAACACACGTCGTAGCACGCTTGGAAAAAGATCCTGAACTCTTGCAAGCGCCAGGTAGAGAAAGAGAGCTTTCAGTCCTTTTTTCAGACATCCGTAGTTTTACCTCCATTTCAGAAAAAATTGGGGCAGAAAAAACAGTTCGAATGCTCAATCGTTATTTCGAAGTCATGACAGAAGTCATCTTGAAGCATGACGGTATGGTTGATAAATTCATTGGCGACGCAATCCTTGCTGTATTTGGAGAGCCTGTCTCCAAAGGCAACCACGCCCAACAAGCCGTCATGGCAGCCTTGGATATGCGCAAAGCATTGGAAGAGCTAAACAAGGATGAAGAGTTCAGAGCACTGATAGACGAACCCAATGGTTTGGATAGCGGCATTGCAATCAATACGGGACCAATGTTCGTAGGTAACTTAGGGGCATTAAAACGAAAAGACTACACAGTCATCGGTGATGCAGTGAACCTTTGCTCGAGACTCGAAGGGCTCGCTAGAGACGAAAATCCGCGAGTCATTATTAGCGAATACACATTCGAAGAGACAAAAAAACTCATAGATGTGAAATCTCTTGGTGAAGTGACAGTCAAAGGAAAATCCGTTCCAGTGGTAGCTTATGGAGTGCTTGGCGCAGCCCGGCTCGAGGAGGCAGCAGAGTGAGACTCAAAAGTAGAGCAGGACTGACAATATTAGAGGTGGTCCTCGCCATTGTCATATTGGGTGTGATTATGGTGCCTGTTCTGCAGACCTTCTCTACGTTCCGTAAAGGTTTCACCAAGATGAACAAGTACAATATCGCAATTGGCCTTGCGAGTACTGTACTCGACCATATTCATTTCACCCTCTACAACAGTGATTTTCGGTTGGCTGACGTACTTGCCACGCCAGCTGAAAAATCAGCCGCTGCCGCTGATGGTGCTAAGGACTTTTTCGACGAATTCATCGAAGCTGACACCAAAGTGACGAGCGAAGATCCCTCTACCATCAGTTCATATTTCGTGAGGATCAACGATTTGACCAAGTCTGGTGTATTTGGAATAACCAAGGAAAACGATCCTGAATTGTATCACCAACTCAAGGACTACCGATGTTCTGTAGACGTTTATTACTCCCTTCCTTATGACGCCATCGATTCTGATATGGATGGTGAACCAGAAGTAGATATGGCGGAAGTGAGAGTTGTCATCAAATGGGACGAAGACGATAGGGAACGCTCAGTCGAACTATGGACCGTATATTCAGCAAGACAATATGTAGAAGAAAACTTGTAGGGCACACAGTCATCGAAGTGCTGATGGCTCTTGCCCTGACTGCTCTTGTTTTCACTTTGATTTGGTCATTCTGGTCATCTTCACGAAAGAGTGAAGAACAGCTAGCAACAGGTTTCTCAGCACAACAAGATTTAGTCATAGCAATGCAACGCATTGTTTTCGAGCTACAAGAAGGCACTGAAATCACCTACCCCCAGCCCGATGGCACAGTCAAATCAGGCCTTGCTTTTGTCAATCCAGCAGGAAACCCCATTGCCTTTTATTTAGAACCAGGTGGCACAGATAAGCCTGACAAACTCTTCAGGGTGGATTTGATTTCCAAAAAGAGAAAACTCGTTGCGCAAAACGTCAACTATTTCAAGGTTTCCGTCGAGACGCCTGCACCAGGTAAAAAAGCCTGTCTAGTCAGTCTCAACCTCTCTATTTTGCGGGGGAAAGAAGACAAAGCTGGCAAAGCCGACGATTACAATATAGTTCGAAAAGTATTCCTACGTAATCTCAAGAAAGACTCACCTTGATGAGGGAGGGCAGATAGATGTCTTTGCGAAAACAACATGAGCACAGACGAGCCTTAGCATTACCGATGGTACTCGTATTGGTCGTTATCATCAGCATTTGCGTGGGCGGTCTCTATTTCCTCATGCAAACAGGCATGCGACGAACGAGCCAAGTTAGGCGAATGACGGAGCACCTTTATCTTGGTGAAGCCATCCTCAATAAAATGGTCAATCAGCTGAAGAAAGCGCCGTGGACAGCGAGGTATTACGCTGTTGGCAAAAGTGCGCCGGCAAGTGAGATTGAAAACGGAAGTTATCGTGGTGCCGACTATGTAGCTGTCATTGAAGATGTTGTCGATCCAACTTCGAACGATGTCATACCCAACTTGTGCGACGTCCTACTGAGAGTCACTTACCAAGACATCACAAAAAACTTCTTTGCCCGCGTTAGCGTAGGAGATCCAACAGTCTTACGACCAACGAACGTCAATGTGGAAAGACTTCAACCCGTACAAGGTGACGTTACAAATGACGCAGAGAGAGCGAAGATTAGCAAACAAGCCACAGAAGACGCTATTGAAGCCTCCAAGGAAGCTGCCAGGACAAACATCATTGCGCGTATGACTAAAGACCTGGAAAGCCAAGGGAAAAATCTCAATGAAATCCAATCGACCATCACCTCGAGCAATCTAGACGGAGCAGTGGCAAAAGAAGAAAAGGTTCTCGAAGAGTGGGGTAAAGGTTTTGCAGCTGGAGGTTTGAATGAATCTGGGAAATACTCGAAAGCCCACGCTTCCTTCAAAGCAGCCTATAACGCAGCATTGACTCAAGAGGAGATACACAAGAAGTTTAATGCTCCCCGCTCTCTTTATTACATGGCTATGGCACGTTCTGGAGAGTTTGATGAAAAAATGCTCAATCAAACGACTCTGGATGCACATCCTGCTGACGATCCTTTGGCAAAAGCCCTACTCGAAGAGGGCATTGCTTATCTGGACACACTGCTGTCC
>CAZXTJ010000485.1:0-6023 GCA_964643655.1 uncultured bacterium | reverse complement strand
CGTTTCAAGAATGCACGCTCGAAGAGTTCTCTCGCTTCTGCATAAGCTCTTGGCAGAATCTCGAGCAGCCCATTGATAGCCTCTTCTTCACTCATATTCATGGGCAAACCAGTGCCTTGGAAAATAGGCAAGTTTTGCTGAGTGACGACTGTGGATTGTTCGACGACAACAGCTCGTTCCACGGCATTTTTCAATTCACGAATGTTACCGGGCCACTCGTAAGTGGTCATCAAATGCTGAGCTTCTTTGTCGAAATCACTGACTGCTCGTCCATATCTATGGCTGTAATACTTGAGGAAGTGACGTGCTAAAGGCAAAATGTCGTCAGTTCTTTCGCGCAGAGGTTGCAGACCAATGCGGAAGACATTAATGCGATAATAGAGATCTTGCCTGAAAGTTCCTTCTCGGACAGCTTGTTCCAAATCTACATTTGTTGCACAAACTAGACGGAAAGAGACTGGAACTTCTTCAGTTCCACCCAAACGTGTGAGTTTACGTTCCTGCAAAACTCGAAGCAGGGCAGTCTGCACGTCTAGAGGCATCTCGCCGATTTCATCGAGAAAGAGCGTTCCATTGGAAGCCAGTTCGAAACGACCTATGCGTCTTTCAGTAGCTCCTGTATAGGCACCTTTTTCTGCACCGAAAAGTTCGGCCTCGACGATATCACGGGGAAGAGCACCGCAGTTGACGGGGATGAAGGGCCCGTCGGCAACAGATGAATTCCCATGAACCTGACGAGCGACCATTTCTTTTCCAGTGCCTGTATCACCCGTAATGAGAACGGATACATCGAGTGGCGCAGCTGAGGATATGAGCTGTCTAAGTTGTTCTGAGGCATCGCTACCACCGAGAACAAAATCATCCTCTTGGGGCAGAAGGGCTGCCATGGTGCGAATGCGCCCACGAGCTTCGATGAGTCGTTTACGCGTTTCGTTTCCAGACAGCAAATGAGATGCTAAGCCTGTGATGGTTTTGAAGAACTCTATGTGGGAGCGGCCAATTTTTGCTCTGTTTTGGGGAACATCTACATAAATGACACCAAAGATTTTGCCTGTAGAACTCAATGGTCCACAGACGATGGAACGTGGTCCATCCTCTGGAGCAAGGCTTTGTACACCCTGACAGAGCTTGTCATCGAGTGAATTGCGAATGAAAACGGCTTGGCCCTCTTTGAGCGCTTTGTTATAAACGGTCGAGGAGACTGATACAAAAGCCTCTGCGTCGTCGATGGAGGCTGTGGCCACCGGAACCAACTTGGATTTGTTCCTATCTTTCAGGAGCACAAATCCACGTTGAGCGGAAAACAACTCGATTATTCCATGTAACAGCTGCTCTAAGAGCTCGCGAGAACTATTGGTAGAGCCAAGTTTTTCAATAAAAGTGTTAAAGGGACGCCATTCAAAGGCTGCGTCGGCTTGTTCGTCATCGGGATCATAGTCTGAACTCAACGCCGAACTTTCCAACACGTCTGGCAAATTGTGCTCAAAACGAAGATTGTGGTTGACTATTGTCAATTTGTCGCCAGGAGATAGCTCTCCAGACATTGCCTGAGCTCCATTGAGAGAGACACCCAGGGTCGAACCCAAATCTTCGAACGCAACATCTTCGCCCTTGCGGAAAATTTTTACGTGTTTTCTAGATATACGCAAACCTTGCAAAACGAAATTGCAATTTGCACCACGACCAATAAAGAAATCCCCTTCTGGAAGGGGAATTGCTGATATTGCTCCTCCAGAATTATCTTCGAGGATAAGCCACATTGACGACTCCCTTCAATTTATATAGTAACACGCTCTCTACATTTGTGGGGGGCCTTCTTGATCTAGGTAGGTCGCTGGAGTTATCTTTTAGCGGCTCATAGGACCTTGGTTTATAAACAAGAATAGATTTGGGAGGGGCCATGTCCGACAAGGCAGAGAAACAACTCAATGAAGATTTGCTTGCCCTTACAGGTGATGAAGCGGCTCAAGCTTGGCAATTGGCCCACGGTTTGGACTTACAACTAGAAGCTTGCCAGAAAGATGGTAACTCGGCAGAGCGTTCTCTGGATTCTGTTGGTCCTTGGCTGAAGACTTATCTCGGCGCACGAGGATTAGTTGTCAAACTGGCTGGAGCCAATGAAGACTGGCGATATTGGTTTTTTGGTGACGATGAAACCACCTTGCGCGAGTTAGTTGATGAAGAGAAACTTGGCGAGTTTGATGATGGTCGCCAATGTTGTGTTGATCTCGATGTATTGGATGAACATATTGGTTTTTTGGCTGCCACTTTTGATGAGCCACTCAAAAAGCCAGGTGCTGCCGTTTTGTTGAAGGTTGCTGCCCAAGAGTTAGACAACATCATGTACGAGTTCTTACGCGCGCGTATACGCCATCAGCAGGTAATGGACATTGAACGTCTGCTGCGTGATCCTGTACTAGAACTGACCATAGATAAGACTGCAGGTTACGTCATTGATGAAACGAAGGCTCAGGGATTGGTCGTCGTTTACCTCGAGGACACTGGAGAAAAACCTGTCAAAAGGTGTCGCATATACAGAGGAAAAGCAGGTGCCGTAACTGGTAGCTCACTTGATGGCAGTGAATTGGCAAAGCTCCTCGAGCAAGAAGAGCCCGTTGCAGCAGAGGTGGCCCGAATTGCTGGACTTCCAGATGGCGCCACAGCTTTGGCCAGAGTTGATACTGGCACAATGTCAAATGATCACGGTTATGTGGTCATCTCTGGTCCTGAAAGTGCTGTGACAGGTGCCCGTCTGGAATTAGTGCAGCATTTTGCTGTCGCTCTGGGGCAACGTCTCGTCGACTATCATCGTGAACAGCGATATCTGTCCCAATATTTCTCTCCCTCTGTCTGCACCCGTTTGTTATCAAACCAAGGTTATTATTATATGTACCTAATGCCACGCCTCCGACAGGTGGCTATGCTCTATTCCGACATCACCTCTTTCACGAAAATCAGCGAGCAAATTTTGGATGGCCCAGAAGAGCTTGGTGAATTCATCGACTATTGGTCCATGGGTGTAGTGCAAATTCTCTTTAAATATGGTGGTACCTTCGACAAGATGGTTGGTGACTGTGTCATCGGTCTCTTTGGTCCTCCTTTTGACGACAGAAGCTTGGCTCAATCTTGTGACGACGCCATCAATTGTGCCATGGAGATCAATGAATATACGGCGACGCTGACAGGTATTAGTGCTATTGATAAGATTAACTCCTCTGATCTCATTCCTGGCCTTGGTGTTGCCACAGGCGTTCATTGTGGACCTGCTATGGTCGGGGCAATTGGTCCCAATCAGGATTTCACTGCTTTTGGCCGCGAAATGAACAATACGGCCCGTCTACAGGGTGTTGCTGGCTTCCGCGAAATCCTCGTCATGTCAGACATGAAGAAAGTGCTCGAGGAAGCAAAGTCACCTCTTGCGGAAAAGCTCTCCTGGGGAGAAATTGGTTCACAAGAAGTCAAAAATGTGAAAGATCCACTACAGTTTTATCGCTTCAAGTGGGAGAAGTAGGGCTGTTGCCCATATTCCCCTCGGGTGATAAACTTTCTTTTATATTAATGAGGGGATCTGGGGGCGCCGTGACGGAAGTGAGGTAGTGCATGGCTTTCAAAGTCTTGTTTTCTACCATTGTTCGACCGTTGACGAACGAAGAAACCCACAGTCTCGCTCCATCCACTGAATTCGTTCACTGGAATTTGACGAGTGCCCAGGGCCATTATGGCATTCGTGGCGTCAATCCCAATCTCGGCATTCATTTCTTGGCTGAGAACATTAGAACGCCTGCCGTCGTTTTGGAAAATCCCTCCATGCGAGAGTATCTGCGTGAAGTTGCCACTGGCGGATACACTCATGTCTGTCTCTCATTCTTGCCTGCCGCTTTTGAGCTGGCCAAAGAGCAGTGCGAGCGTACTCGTTTGGAAGCTCCCAATGTTGAGATAATTGCCATCGGTGCTGGTGCGGCCATTCCTGATTGTGCCGCTTTTGTTGACTACCAATGCAGTGGTAATGGTGTCAGTTTTCTGCGTGATCTCTTGGGCGAGGGCATTGGTGCTCCTTTGGTCCATCCTTGGGTGATTTATCAGGCCAAAGACACCCTTGGCCTATCTAAAACGGGCAATTCGGCAATCATTGTTACTGGAAATGGTAACAAGAAAGAAGATTCTACTGCTGTCTCACCTCATTTCTTTGATTGTTATGCCAGGCCCAACAATTTGAGTGGCAAAGAGATTTACGACATCTTGCTTACAGCAATGGAAAGAATGACGCCAGCAAGCCGAACTGGCGCTTTCGAGTTCTTTTTCGTAGAAGATGATTTTTTGCATGATTGCGACAGAATAAGAGAATTGGCTGAATGTATCTCAGCTTCTGATTCTTTGGTTCTATTCAACTGTTTTACAACACCAGAGAGTTTGCGAGACTATGATGTTGAAGAGCTAATCTCTCTAGGTGTGGATACTCTTTGGCTGAACATACCCGAAGAAATTGATGAGTCTCTTGGTGGGTTGTTTGCCGACCTTCACTCGGCTGGAATACAGACTGTAGCTACCAGTTACATAGGCCGCGAAAACCAAGATGAAATGGTCATCCGCACATTCATCGAACAACAGCTCGCTCTCAAGGCAACTTTTAATCAATTCCTCTTGGCTCTGCCCAAACCTGGTTCCAAGACTTTCGAGAGGTATGAACAGCAAGGCCGATTGCTTCATAACTCTTGGGAGGAGTTTGATGGCTGGCATTTTCCAATCGAACATGAATTTCTAGCCCCTGAGGATGCTGAATATTTACAACAATATGCATGTCACCGAGATCTGGAAGAGTTGGGTCCCTCAATTCTCAGAGCCGTTGATGTTGCATTAAAAGGATGGGAACGTTGGCGTAACAGTGAAGACGAGAGTTGCCTGAGAAGAGCAAATGCCTTCTTGCATTATGTAGACAGCGCTGCCCCCATCTTTCCTGCTGCCAAGACTGTGGCGCCCACAAAAACAATTCGCAATTGGGTCGAGAACCTAGAAAGTCGCGTCAAAGAAGAGACGGGCCGGTTGACTCTTCCCGAATATCTTCATTCCAACTTTTTGCGTCTCAAGTTTCTGTTTGGTGATTTTTGGCGTAATCTGACAGGTACTGTGGCAGCCAATAAAGTCTCTATGCGGCGTGCAGTGCTACGTTCACTCAAGTATGAACTCAAGTTGGTTTCACTCCAAGAAGATTTGCTCGATGCAATTCAGCCTTACGTGGAACAGTGGAATGAATTCACAGCCAACCATTTGGACAGTATTGGTTTCCAGATGGATAAACTCAATGAGTTGAAGAGGACTGGTGCTTCACAAATAGGCGAATATATTGAGCAGTTACAGCACGTGCGCGAGAAGGGTATAGAGTGTCTGAACAGTGAACCCTTTGCTCTTTTGCAGACAGATGCTGTTGCTAGACTGAATTCTCATATCGAACACTTACGTCAGCTCCGTCACGAGGGTTATGAAAAGCTCAATTTGCATGTTGAGTATTTAACGGCTTTACGTGATGAAACCAAAGACTCCTTGCAAGCTCTTGCAGACCAGATGGAATCTCTCAAAGAGCAAGGTGTGGAGAAAGTACAACCTTACATTGAGCAGTTGGAAGCTGTTCGACAAAATGGTGTCGAGACAGTACAGACCTATCTTGAAAAAGTCTCTGAACTTCGGGAACAGGGTCTTGAGGCTGTAACAGTTGAGATACGTGGTTTTATGAGCTCTCGAGATTTCAAAGCTCTGCGCGAAAAGATTGAGCCCCTTGTGTCTGCTGGGCGTCCAATCATACTCTATGCATCACATCATGCACCTATTGATTCCAAAGAATTCGAATGGGTAGCCAGAAAAATTAGAAAAATGTTTTCAGAGAATGCTGTCCTTCCAATTGTTGGAGGAGTCTGTCAGCAATTGGCTGTTGCCGAACCTCTGCGGATAATTTCCTAAACGAGAGACGAGGAAAATGAACGACAAGCTTGACCAGGAAAAGCTCTTCGACGAAGTTACTTGGCTCGCTC
>CAZXTJ010000484.1:0-6030 GCA_964643655.1 uncultured bacterium | reverse complement strand
CAAGTACACCATATAGTACGGCTAGGGGAACGTCTCCGGCAGGCACTTTGGAGAGAGCTTTGCCTGCAACAGCAAGAGCTTCTTGATGTTTGCCCGTACCATTGAGAGACCAAACGAGGTTCGTCACCGATTGGCGATAACGACGAATATGTTCCTGGCGAGAGTTGGCTTCTTTCTCTTTGGCAATGAGCTTCTCCAACACATCTACGGCTTGACGCAGGTAGTTCACACCATAATCTTGTTTTTCTGCGTCAATATAGACTTCCGCCAAGTCCAAATAGGCTTGAGCGGCAATGTTCAATCCATCGACTCCAGAGACACGTCCCAAAGTATCTATGGCGCTAGTGTAAGCCTTGATGGCTTTGGGGAGATGAGAACCCGTTTTATAGCGGATTCGCAGTTCACGATGAGCACGGCCTTCCAACAAATGAAAGCTCGCTTTGGCGATGACATCTTGAGCTGGCAACTCTCGCGCCCCGTAGCAGGCTTTGATTACTTCTCCTATGAGCGAACGTCCTCTTTCCTCTTCATCGCCCAACAAAAGCTGCTTGGCCAGCCGGAACTGCCATTTCAGATGACCATAGTTGATGGAAAAGTCTCCATTGGCTGTACCTTTTGCCTTTTCATAAGCAGAAACAATGCGTCCCAATTGGCCCAACTCTTCCAGTCGGCTAGCCAAAGAGGAAAGAAGCTTTTTGTGTGAAGGAGTAGCCTTCAAGATCCTTTCCCACAGTTGTGCTGCACTATTTGCCTCTTCTTCATCCAAGTGCTGCAACAGGGAGGAGTAAATGGCATCGTTCACTGAAGCCTGTGCCGCTGCACACAATTCCCAAGCTTTGGCCAAATGCTCCACTTTTTCCCTTTTATCAGTTTTGGGATTCTTGGACATGAGCAAAGCCAACTCCGACTGCAACACATGATTTTGAGCATCTTTTTTGCTCTCAGCGAACAAGAGATTTTCGGCCTCTTTGAAACGACGAGCCCGAGACAATTTGTTTGCTAGCAGTTTGACGATTGCTGTCCGTCTTTGGCCAACTTCCGCATATTTCAAAGCCTGCTTCAATTGTGCCACTGTCATGTCAGAAAGACCCTTCATGGCCGCTCGCATGACTTCCACTCGTTCTAATCCTGCCTTGGCAACTTGCTCTCGACTAGGTTTGTCACTGTGCAAATACTTCTCGAAATAATCTTTTGCATTGCTCAGCAAGAGGCTTTTTTCGTCACTTGCTGCAGTGAGCTTTGCCCTCTCCAGCTCTATTTCACCTAAATCACACAAGGCTTCCAGAGCCCAATGGGTTGGTTGACCAAGAAGGCTCTGAAAGAGAGAACTTGCCTTTTCCAATGCAGTCAATCGTCCTGCTGCTCGCTTACGGGCAACTACTCCCCTGAAAAAAGCAGACGAGCCATATTCACCATTCAAACGAGAAAGCTGCTTCTGCAAGTCCTTGGCTTTGGCCCCTTTGTAATAAGCGGCCACAGTACGACAATAAAAATAAGCCTTTGCTGTCTGCCCTTTACTAGCTCGCTTTGTGAGCATTTTCCCGCGCTTTTTGAACTCATCAATATCGAGACAAACTTTGACGTCACAGTGAAGATAAGCCAAGGCAAGATTGGCTTCATCGAATTTGTCACCATAGTCAAATCCCAAAGCGCGAAGACTTTCCACTTTGTCAGCAATCTCACGCCACTGCTGTAGAGCTTCAGCAAATTGCCAACGAGCCATAGAGATCAATGCCATGGCTCTTTTGGAATTCAGCAGCGGTTTCCACACCTTGTTCCCACTTTGTCCTGCCGAAATCTGCTCCTCAGCTCTTTTATAAAATGGCTCAATCGTGTCAGCCAAAATGGAATAAGCCTCGGCCATCTGTTTGTCCAAATCTGGCGAAGGTTTCTTTTTGGGAATAACAGGTTGTTCTCTGGACCAAGCGGCGCGAAAGATGGCAGACCCAAGAGCAAGATAATAATATTCAAAGACTTCTCTGTCCTCTATTGCCACCTTGCGCAGATGTTGTACAGCTTCGTTGTATCGGCTGTGCAAGCCCGTCACCAACGTAACACCTAAATCGTATCGAGCTTTGGAAAGACGGCCTCTGTGACTTCCTTTAGTTGCTTCAGCCCAGGATATGTAGTCTTCATAGGCTTTTACTGCTTCAGTTGTCTTCTGACGACGTTGATATTCGACAGCAATCAAATAGCGAGATTCACCAAAATAAGCAGAGATGAGCTTACCTCTGGGTGCTTTCCCTTTTGTCAGCGCAACCAATGAACCCAACTGTTCTGAAGAGATTTTGCCGGCGGCGTGACAGGAAGCCAATGCTGCCAAGAAAGCGTACTCCTTAGGACTATCTTTGCTGCGAGCAAGATTATGGGCCACACTTGCAAGGGCTTTCCACTCTTCTGCCTTTGTCCCCTTTTTTTCTTGGTAATAAGCGTAACAATCCGTGAGAACAGGCAAGACACGAGTGGTCGCACTCTTATCCAAAACAAGGAGTCCCTTTGAAAGAGACTTAATCGCTTCATTGAATCTCTTCTGCTCACCAAGTAACAAGGCATATTCCAGTTGAGCAGGCTGAGCATTCAACTCACGGTTAATGCAAGACAGATATAACTCTTCCGCCTCATCCCACTGTCCCAATAAGTGCTGCACTCTTCCCCGATAAAA
Source organism: uncultured bacterium (assembly GCA_964643655.1). Lineage (GTDB taxonomy): Bacteria > Muiribacteriota > UBA6191 > CAZXTJ01 > CAZXTJ01 > CAZXTJ01. The sequence goes on along the minus strand of CAZXTJ010000484.1, from coordinate 3,368 downwards.
AAGCACATCAGGGTATCTTTTCGTCGTTTCAGAGGAATCACCCAATTCTTTTAAACGTTGAGCAGCCTCTAAAAGTATATTCCTGTCAGGACCGCCTTCAACACCGCCTTTGGCACCCCACTCGGCCAGACTCTTTCCTGCCATATAACGTGCCTCTGTGAGATTGGGATTGCCCACCACGAGACATTCATCGAGTTTCTTCGTTGTCTCCTGCCACTTTCGCTGACGAAAGAGCGAGCGAGCCGAAGCCATTCTTTCGCGGATTAACTTTGCCCGCCGAGCAGCTTCTGCCCCAGTCAACCACTCAGCTACTTCACGACGGATAGCCAAGATGGGACCTGGCACCATCTGTTCTGGTAAAAGTGCAGGCACACCAACAAGGATGAACAACAAAACCAAAACGATGAGGAAAAGCCGACCTGCAGCTCTTTCAACATGCTGTACCTCTACAGGAGGAAGAGATAGAGGTCCATCCTGCACAACAGTTACACCAGCATGAACATTAGAGTCAGCGGCCTGCTCGACGACAGTGGAACCGAGAGCTGGCGTAGGCTGCAATGTGGCCTCGACTACATCCTCTTCTTTGGCTTGGGCAACAACCGTTGCCGACGTCGTTTTGGCTTCAGCCTCTGCCAGATTTCCCTTAATCTCTTTGAGATCTTGGGCCATGACCACGACAGAGCTGTAACGTTGCTCTTTGTCAAAAGCCAGAGCCTTCAAAACAATCTCGTCCATGCGCCTAGACACTTGCCCAGGAAGAGCTTCGCTGGGCAGTTCGAAATGGCCCAAAGGCAAATGGCCCGTCAACATCTCATAGAGGATGACACCCATAGAATAAATGTCTGCACGGTGATCGACACTCTTGGCATCACGACGCTGCTCAGGGGCCATATAATTGACAGTCCCCATGACCATATTCGTCCTCGTAATGGAGGTGGCGCCAGCTCTGTCACCAACCATACCAGCCAAACCAAAGTCAGTGACCTTGATCCTGCCTTCCTTGGTCAGGAGAATATTCCCAGGCTTCAAATCACGATGGATGATGCCCTTGTTGTGACTGAAAGCCACGGCCTCACAAATCTCGAGGAACAAATCGACGGCAACCTTAGGTGGCGGAGCCAACTCGGCCAAACGATGAGCCAGAGTCTGCCCTGCCACATACTCCATGGCAAAATAACAATAACTCTTTGCCACACCCCTATCGTAAATGGCAGTGATATTTGGGTGATTGAGCGTAGCTAGAGCTTTCGCTTCATTTTCGAACCTCTTGACGAAATCGGCCATCGTAGACAGACGTTTGGCCAATATCTTCAGAGCAACAATCCTGTCGAGAGACAACTGTTGGGCCTTATAAACAGCGCCCATCCCCCCCTGCCCCAATAGCGAGAGAATTTTGAAACCAGGAATGATATTGCGTGAGATATGGCCGCCATCTTCTTCATCAGGAGAGCCAGAGATCTCTTCCCCAGAGACAGCCCCTGCCTCAGAGGGCATGGGAGTGACAGCTTGAGGCGTGCCCACTTCCGTTTCCGTACCCGTGATGGGTCGGCCAGGCATAGTTGCATCTGATGCAATATCAGGGACGGCCTCGATTTTGGTCTTTTTCTTCTTACCCTTACGTTTCACGCCTTTGACCACAAATGCTGAACCGCAGGCAGAACAAGTGACCCGAGTGCCCTTGGAGGAACTCTTCTTGGGAACTGAACACCGTTCGCCACATTTTGGGCACTTGAACGTTGCCAATGAAAAGCCACCTCCCCAGACGTGCAATGTATATTAAATAGTAACAATTCGACTGATGGTGGAGCAACTTGCCCCTAAACATCACATCTTTTGGGAGAAGAGGCGTCCTGCTACCCCTGATAAGAGAACTCACATAATTTCACATGGAACACCAGCAACATACTGGTCACAAACAACTACCTTTATCTCAGAGTTGGCGAAGACACCTTCAATAACTTCCTTTACAGAAGACCACTTCAATCCACCTAGACCTGCGCCAATACGTGGAAGCCCTACCGTCTCGATTTGTTTTTGTTCCATCAGGAAGAGCATTTTTCTAAGTGAGGTTTCGATTGCATCTAGTTCTGCCCCCGTACGCCAGGATTTTTGAGTTCCAAGATTAAAAATCGTGAAGCCATTTTCTTCCCACACGAATACATCGCCTAGTGAAAACTCTCCAGCTTTGCACCGTTTTTTATACTCAGAGTACATAGCTGGCCACTTGTTCTTGAATTGAAGTGCTATGCCTTTTCCCATTGCTCCTGCACAGTTACATCCATGTGCAAGTGATTTGATTGAGGCTGTCGCAAAAAGGTCACCGGCAACGTATTTAATCATTATTTTGGACGCCTCTCCCAAAGACTTTCAAACTCACTCTTGTCGATTTCAATGGCATCTTTCAGAGTGGCAATGTCCACAGGCTGATCGGACAGCATTGCCCTTTCATCACTGCAGCCATTTTCATCGCACCAAATGAACTTCTGCCCAAACACTTCAATCTGACGAGTGATCCAGCTATCAAGAAGCTCAAAGTAAACGGTGCCTTCTCCGTGCTCTGATTCGGTCCAATGTCTGTAGTATTTCGGACTGTTCACAACGTTTTTCCAAACCTAATAATCCTATTACTAACATCGAGAGGCTTTGTGCCAGGTATCAACTGAGTACCTGCTCGTGGGTTTAGCACAGGAAGACCTGAAACGTCTATTTCTAAGAATGATCTTAGCCTTGCTTTGTTCCAGGGGACACCAAACAGCTCTCTTGACAACTGACCTAACGACCTGTTCCCTGCTGCCACTTGGGCTGGTGTCATATCCTTGACACTTTCAGCGACAACTGTTTCCGGAGCAATGTCAGAGAAGTATTGTCCTGAGCCAAATCGTCCATGTTTCCCTTCCGCTGAGGCATTAATGCTTCCGCTATCAAGAATGCCCTGTAACCCCTCATTAGAAGTGTAATGGTAGAGGGAGTTTGGACCGTTTCTTCCACTGTTTAGTGAATCGTAGTGTCCTCCACGGCCAAATCTGTCTATACCAGAAAGGCCTCTTCCCACTGCATACCCTGCTCCAACTGGAAGTACATAATTTCCGAGTACATCTACCGCTGTTGCTCCCCAAGAATCCTTCCCAAATACAGCCTCTCCAAAAGCCTGCCAATGATTTTGAATAGGCTTGCCCAATAAACCAGCCATACCTTGCGCGGCATAAGCAGCTCCGTTGGCTGCGATAAAGGCAGCAGCAGCCATTTGAGCACCAGATAGAGCGACTGCTCCCATTATCCCAGCAGTCATCATCATTCCGCCACCTATGATGGCCGCCGCACACAACCCGTGCGGGTCCACCATCCCCAGCGGATTCCCATACCCATAC
>CAZXTJ010000483.1:0-6048 GCA_964643655.1 uncultured bacterium | reverse complement strand
GTTCAGTTGAACAGCTCTTGGCGCTCTTCTGGGCTGAGCATACAGTTTGCACAACCGTCGCCACCGCAGTTTGCGCAGCCCGTGTTGATTTTGTCCAAGAAGGAGATGTCCACTTTTTGCCCTGAGAGCATTTTGTCACTGGCAATGAGACAGTTGATGAGCATCTGAACCTGGTTGTTCTTGAGCTTGAAGCTCTCTTCATCCATCGTTTCTACACAGATGTTCAATGTGCTGATAAAAGAAGAGTCAAGCTTCTTTCCTACGTTTTCACTGCCTTGAATAGCTTTCTTGGCGTAGAGGCGCCAATTGGAAAAACACTCTTCGATGAAGCCTAGGTTTTCAATGGCTTCCTTGATTTCTTTGGAGACCTTAGAGGGACCTGATGGAGTTGTTCCTTCTATTTTGCTCACAGCCACTTTCACTTTGGGTAGATAACCTCTGCGTATCTTGAGCATTTCGAGACTAATCTGGTTTGCGGCTGTGTTCAATCTGTCAAAGTCTTCCCAAGGACCGTTGTTGGCTTCAACTTCTTTGTACAGTCGTTCCAGACTATTGTTCATTATTCGTTTGCTTTCGAACAATATGCCCTCGACCTGATTACATAACTCATCAGTTTCTTTGCTCATCCTTTGCTTTACGCGTTGAAAGTCAGCTGAAGCTAGGACGAGGGACGGTAAAAGAAGACTCAAACAGACCACTAAGACAGGTAAACGTTTTTGATACATTGTAGGTCCTTCCAAATATGATAAAGAGACAAAGTTCGAGCTTTGGCAGCGGGCGGTGCAGTTATTGGTCCATCTCAATTTTTTCATAACTTTGCCCCATGCGGGGTAACATAACTAACTGGAAACTAGATTTTCTGGTTGTTTTATGTTTGTTTTTTAATGAGGGGATGGGGCGGAAAATGAAATCTAAGAGAATGTGGTCATTGCTTTATCTGTTGGTGGCACTGTTTGTTTTCTCTGTAGGGGCAAGTTTTACTTGTGCACAACCTATGGAGGAAGAAGAAGAGGAGCTGATGCCTTATCCAAATCCTCTCGAGCGCAACTCTAAGACCTTAAACTTCTTGCGCAATAAATTTGGCAGCTTTTCCATCAAGGCTATGAATGCCCTCAAAGCAGGCAAAACAGTCAAAATGACAGCCAAGAAATCTTTCAAATTGGGCTCTAGTTTTTCAGCCAGAAAAGGAGCCAAACTGCTCGTTGGAACTACCAAGACTGGTTTGAAAATTCGCTCTATGAAAAAAGGCGACAGAGGTGTATTGCTTCGTAACAAACCGGGCAACAATGGTATGACAATACACAAACTCGCCAGTACTTCACCCAAAGGGATGATGCACAAAGGCGCTGCCATGAAAAAAGGGATGATGCATTAGTCAATCCGTCAGATATTCTGGCGGGTTTTTAGTTTTTCATGGGTTCTTGTCGTCGCGAAGTCGAGCCTTCAGGGGGCAATGGTTTGCCAGCTATCAATTCAAAAGCCATGGTCCGTTGTTCACCAGTTGCTGTCTTCATTAATGTGTGCAACAAGGCCTTGGTTCGGCTAATGATGAACGGATCATTGTAGCGCTGCCCGCTATCGACGAGATGTAAGATAGTGAAATTCCTGAAAAACAAACAACCATTGTAAAAACGTTTGCCGCCGTCCAAATAATCGAGGACCTCTTTGCAGGCTGCCAAACGCTTTTCTCCTCCTCCGCTAAGTCTAATGGCTTCAAAGCGATTGTGGTGATAACACAAACATTGACCTAGTTCCTTTAGCGCTTCTTTTCTTCGCAGAGGCTCTTTTACTTCAACTACGACTTTTTTCTCCATGTCCACGACACGTTGCCACATGATTTCGAAATGTTTTAGAGCCAATGTTGGATTGCCTGAAGCCATAGCCCTGCGACCACGATAAAAAGCTTCTGTAATCGTTTCTTTTAAAGGAGCTGAGCTAACCCAATCGTCTGTGTAAGAAATGTATCGAGCAAAATCGTGGGAACTAGTCCACACGGAACGTTCCAGCACATCTATGGAGTAGGCTTCACAAACGACACGCTCTACCAAATCTTCTGCACTGGCCAAACGCTGTAAAATATTGTGTATGGGTAGGCAACTTCGTCTGATCAATCTATTGATGTGAAATGGGCGGCCCCATCGTTTTCCAAATAACTCTTTGGCTCCAGGTAATGCGTTTTCCAAGTTTTGCTGTCTATGGATGAAAGCCCAAATGTAAAATGATTCCCTCGTAAAATATATGTCACGGCTGAAATAACCATTGGCTGCCCAGAAAAACCAGGCAGCTCGTCGAGAAGAGTTGACATATTGCTCTTCGACCAACTTCTGTCGCATCTGACGCCATCGTAGCAAATCCTCCATGTTGCGAAAAATGTGCTGAACCTGTTCACCCTCAGCCTCAGCAACCTTTAACAGGCGAGCAGCTTCTGATTGCCACTCCTCACAAGCTCGTTTGTGCGACAAATCAATCTTTATGGAAGGCCAACCGGCTGCTGTCACCTCAGCCTTTATGGTGAGTGCCAGTCCCTCCATCATTTGCTGCAAGTGTTGGGGTGTCCCCTTCTCTGTCCATAAATAACTCAGCGTGGGACGAAAGTCATCAAGATCGGAACTCCTGCCTTCTTGTATGGCTGCAAGAGCCCAAGCCAAAATCAAAGTTGCCCTATGTGCACCAAGGTCAGTGGCAGTCACTTCACTCCCTTTGACCTGAAAGAGCAGCGAACTGCATCTATCGAGAAGTTCATAATCATCGCGCAAGACTCGGCCTCCGCAGGAAAGATATCTCCACAAGAGCCAATAGGATCTGTCCAAAAGGGGTAAGGCAAACTCTTTGCAACCTTCAGCAACTGTTAGTTGGCTCTTTAAAGCCTCTAGCCACAGATCTCGCGCCTGACGCAACTTGCCTTCACCTTCAACAGACAATGCAGCAAGCGACAGTCCTGCTGGACTCTTTTTCCCAAAGGTGTGGCGCAAAAAACTGAATGTTTCATTGCGCTGATAGGCGTGGCCCTGCCTATTGTTGCTCAAGTCAGTGAGAAGTTTTGCATAGTCCTGCCAATTGGACTTTCCATCATCACGACCAAGTTTAGCACCTCTATTGATAAAAACTTGTAGAGGATTGGTCTCTTTAGTGCCCGAGTGTCCGTAAAAAAAGGCTGTTCCCACAAGGAGCAAGAAGAAAAAGAGCAGAGCCAGCTTGCTCCGCGTCATGCCTTTGGGCTCAGGAGGGGCGGATGATTCTGTGCTTCGTGGCTTGGGCTCCTCCAGGGACTTGACCAATCCCGTCAAATCTCGCTGGGCACGCTTGGCTCCATGAGCGGCGAGCACACTCTCCAAAAAATCAGAAAACTCCCGCGCCGAAGGACGTAGGGCCCGCTCTCCCAAAGCACGCCCAATGAAAGCATCGAGCCGACGAAAAGCACCTTTTAATTTGATGACTTGCGAAGCTTTGGGTAAGGTGGCCACAGCCTTACCATTGACGATGTCAGCCACAGATGCCTCTAACAGTGGCTGAGTGCCTGTTACCAACTCATACAGAATCAGAGCAAGCTGATAAACATCGCAAGAGGTGTCAATGTCTGCGTTGACAAAAACCTCGGGAGGCATATAAACCATGGTGCCCACGAGGACTCCCTCTTGGGTGAGTGCTGTATATTCCGAAGATGTGGACGGCCGCGACAGACCGAAATCGATGAGCCGGGGGACGCCCTCACTGGTGATGACAACATTGTCCGATTTGATGTCCCTGTGCACAATTCCCAGTTCATGGACATGGGCCAAGCCGTCGGCGAGCTGCCGCGCAATTTCACATGCTTTGGCCGTCGCCAGAGGGCCTTCCTGCCAAAGATCAGTGAGGGCACGGCCACCCACGAATTCCATTGTGTAAACCTGCGACTCGCCCCGTTGGCCCTCATAATAGTCAAAAATTGGAACCACATTGGGATGGCTAATCTGCCCAAGAAGTTGCACCTCGCGTTTGAAACGGCGACGCAATTCTTTATCTGCCAGCCGCTGAGGCAAGGTGACTTTGAGGGCCACCTCTCGTTTGAGCTGTTTGTCAATTGCGCGGAAAACAGCGCCCATAGCACCTTGACCCAACTTGCGACGCAGTTCGTAACGTTCATCCACCACGCGAGGTAACAACAGATTGCTCTTCATAAGGCTGATTATAACAGGAATTCAGTCTTTGCCGGGACCCAGGAGTTCACTTTCATTAGAGTTGAGCGTTTTTTTCCATGGCTGCCTTGAACTTTACGGACCAGTGGCGGCCAATCATGAGTCCGAAGAAAAGCAGGGCCAAGGCAGATTTTAGAGGGTGCTCGATGAGCAGCTGAAAATTCTCCACATAACGAAAATAGAGCCAGATGAAGAGGCTGAAAAACACACCAAAAGCCATACCAGCTGTGTCATAGGCCAGTTTGGGATCGGCGCTGGCAACGACATAACATTGCTTGCCGTCTAGGTCGACTTCATTTGCTGCCAAGAGTTTCTGGGCCATCCGCTCGTCATTCCAGGCCATGACTTTTTTGCGCAACAATCGCCAGGGCAAATACCAAAATGGAGAAGTGATTGTGAGCAAGGCCTTTGACCAGGGAGTGAAGTCATAACCCATCTCTTCGTGACAGCAGGGGCAACGGTGTCCATCCCAGCGGAAAAGGGAGAGGAGGCCTTTCCATAGTTGGCTGTCGAAGAGGGCTCCGCATTTTTCACAATGGATGTAGGCTCTAAGGAGAATGCTTCCTTTGCAGCTTTGGCATATATAACTGAGGGGAAGAATGCGCAAACCAAGGACGACTTCGAGAAAGGCGCTGACTGGATTCCAACGCCAATGGGTCATGCCAAAGTCGCTGTTGCGTTTCATTTCGTGGCCCAAGCAGCGAGGGCATTGAAGATTCGTTTTTTCGGGCAGTTTGTTCGCTTTAGACATAGTTCACCTAAAACTTCATCGGCGGAAGTCTTCGTGCAGATTGATCTTTGATGGGCAGAACTTTGCCAGCCAATAGTTCATTTGCCAGAAGTTTGTGTTCTTCATTTTCTCCTGCGAGGATTGGTTTGAGGAGAGCTCTTGACCTTGCCAGGATCTGTTCGTTCTTTTGGCGACTTGCACAATCAATGAGGTGCAAGAGGGTTTCATTCCTCAGATGGATTGAATGTTTTTTGAGCATTTTCTTCTCTTGTAGAAAGTCCAATATCTTTTTACAAGTGCTCAACCTATCATCCCTCTTTGTACTCATTCGCATGGCCTCATAGAGATAGGCGGCGTTGGAAGATGCATGTCCTAGCCACATGAGGGCTTCATCTCTTATTGACTTACTCTGAGCCTTGTTTTGGATTTCCATCTCAGTGGTGATTATGAGTTGCCACATTCTTTCAAAGTGAGAAAGAGCCAAGTCGTAATTGCGATGGGATATGGCCCGCCTTCCTCGATAATATGCTTCGGCCATTGTTCCCTTCAGTCTTGACGAAACGAGGATGTCTAGTTGCTCTAGTTTGCTCACGAAATCGTGAGAGCTATCCCACAAAGTGTCTTCAAAAACTTCCATCAGATTGAAATCACACTCTAGTCTCTCAGCAATGTCTTTCTCTTCCCGAATACGTTCCGTGAAACAATGAATAGATTGACAGGCTAGTTCAATGACTCTTTTCACGCTCAGAGCTTTACCCCAGCGTTTGGCGAAGAGTTCTTTTCCTGGTAGAGCTCCTTCGAACATTTGTTGTCGATGTAGTAGCGTGAAGGCTTTGAAACTATCTCGTGTAGTTTGAATTTCTGTTCCCCAATAACCTTGCAACAACCACATGTACCAGGCAGCACTTCGCGCTGAGCGGTAATATCCTTTGGCAAGCAAGTCACTTCTGAGTTTGCGCCAGCGAAGCATATCGCCCATTTTGCGGAAGAAATGTTGTGCCCCTCGGCCATCATTGTTGGCCTTGGCCATGAGTTTTGTGCCTCTTTTGTTACAAACTACATAATCTTTAGAAGCCAAGAGATCTAATTCAATGGAGGGCCAGCCACGAGCAGTAACCTTCTCATGTAGCGTCTGCACCATGC
>CAZXTJ010000482.1:0-6107 GCA_964643655.1 uncultured bacterium | reverse complement strand
GGATATGGCTGTGGACGCTGCTTGGGGAAGAACTCCCAATAAATCTATCCCAGATAAACTGGAAGAGCTCGAAGGCGAAGTTGCTCAAGCTCTCAGGCGCAACCTCGAGATAGATCACCAGCGAACTAAACTTGCTGAAAAAGAGGGCGATCTGATTGCTCAATTCCAGAGTTGTCTAACTCCCTCTACAAAACGTGGTGCTGATTTCGAGATAGAACTCATTGCCGAAGAAGAGTGTGAAGTAGAACTCACCATAGAATATCTCGTCCCTGGTGCAGTCTGGCGGCCACACCATCGTGCTCGTTTGGAGGACGACAAGGTTCATTTCGAGACTGAGGGATGTGTTTGGCAGAACACAGGGGAAGAGTGGAAAGACGTTCAGCTCTATTTTTCGACGGAGCGTCCATCTCTCGGTGCTGAAGTGCCTCTTCTGAACTCCGATGTTCTCCACAAAAAAGACAAACCCAAAGAAGAGGTAGTTGAGATGCGACAGCAAGACATAGAGACCACTGGTCTCGGTCAAGCTATTGGTGGTAAAAGGCAAGCACCTGAGTTGCCTGGCATAGACGATGCCGGTGAGGTACAACACCTAAAAGGTGCTACTAAATCATCCATTCCTTCAAATGGGCGTCCCTTTAGAGTACCTCTCTTTGGTTTTGCGGCAGATGCAAAGCCCGGTTTGTTGCTCCTTCCTGAGCTCTCATCAGCCATTTTCGTTCGTACAGAGCAGCCTAATAGTGGCACTCATCCTGTTTTGGCAGGTCCTGTTGACCTCATTCGAAATGGGGGATTTGTTGGTCGCTCCAAGGTCCTCTACATTGCTCCTGAAGAGAAGTTTGAACTTGGCTGGGGACCAGATCCTGAGCTGAGGGCACATCGATACGATTATAGGGATGAAAAGGAACGTGGTTTATTATCGTCTTGGAATTCAATTGAACATACTGTGACTATCAAACTTTCAAACGTGGGCCCCAATGAGAAGACTATTGAGGTTCAAGAGAGAATTCCAGTTTCGGAAGTAGACAAAGTCAAAGTGAATTTTGACGCAGAAAAAACCACCAAGAGTCCAGATGGTCCAGATGAAAATGGTTTGGTCAAATGGCGAGTGACCTTAGACCCATTTGGTCACGAAACCTTGAAGCTTCATTACATCATCGAAAAACACAAAGACATAAAGGGACTCTAGAGTGCAGACTCTGCCTTGAGGTCTAGTTTGGCAGTCGAGCTGGCTGTGAGGCGGCCTCTGGTGATTTGGTATCGCAATTCATAGGTGTCACCGCTGCGAAGTACCAACCTGCATTCTAAGTCGAGATCTAACATGTGAGGTCCACGTGGCTTGGCGTTTGTGACTGCCAAAGACGCCATGGCTGGTTCGCCTCTTCGTGGATAAAAATAACGAGCCAGTTTTTTCATGTGCCCTGCAATGGCGATTGTTGGAACCTTGAAGTTTTCCACTCCCTTTTCGGAAAGTCTATATACCCTTAGATTTGAACAGAAACCATTGACGACAACGAAGATACCGTCTTTGAACAACCAAGCCGTTGGTAGAGTGTCTTTTCTGTATCTCTTGAAGGCACACAAGCGCCACCAACGTTGTCGTTTGTTATCAAAAACGAAATAACCCCATTCAGGTTTTCTGCGTGTACCTTTGGGGCAATAACACCAGCGACGCAACTCAAAACGGTCATTGCACCAACGGACAGCATCTCTATCAAAGGTAAAACCTGGTGTTTCACCCATTTGAGAGACATTGACAAAAGTTGTGAATGCTCCACGAAGACCATTCATCCTCAAATGACCAGGAAGGAATGGACGTTTTACTGGATGATCTTCAGAATAATCTTCACCTTTTGAAGGATGACGTCCAAGAGCTGGTCGGATGGGTTTCCAACCCAAAGGCACTTCATGTGGTCTGTAGATACCAAAACGTACGCCTTTTTCTGGAGCGAAGGTCTCGATGACCAAGCGGCAAACAACTTTGCTTTTGCTGACAGGACGAAAGAAAGAGATTTCTTCCGTACGCAAATGTTCTTGCGTGTCCCAAGTCCACAGGAGCTTTCTGTCAATGGAGGCAAGTGTGTCTCCATCATTTCTTGTAATGCGAACAGAGAGTCTACCGTCGAGTCCATCAGTCAAGCGGGCCCAGACCATTGCATGTTTGACTTCATGCATGGGGAATGAATAGAGCTCGCCATCAGCTGGCACGTCGTAACTGCCAAAACTAGGGCCTACAGGGCGCTCAAAGTCCGGCTGGACTGTGCCTGCATGAGCTGTGTTAATCACCAACAGACTAAAAATTAGGGCCAAGGTCAAAGAGTATCTGGACATAACTCACTCCATCTATCCTTATAAGGCTAAATATTTCTCTTTAACCTTATCGGCGCTCTCCTGGCTCAAGGAAAGGTGGAGTCGCGAGCAGGGCTATACATAGAGTGCATGGACGAGAGTTTCTTGTTTGGTTTGTACCAAACTTGGCCACCTGTGCCTTTCGTTGGATTGAGGGTGTTTCCATCGATGGTTTCCATTTTATCGCCATCTAGGGCCACAACTAGAGCCATATGTCCGTTTTTGCCGCCGTGGAAGGCTATGTCGCCAGGTTGGCTATCGCTCTTTTGGGCTCTTTGAGGCACTGAGCCATAAATGCCAACACCTGTGGGCCAGGGAGGAAGCTCGTATCCTGCCACTTTCAGGGCCCACCAACAAAAAATGCCACACCAGTGAGGAGGGTACTTCGCTTTGCTGTATTTGATTTGGTTTTCCAGAGCTGGCCACATTTTGCCGTCAAAAGATACACGGAAATACTCTCTTAGCCGACGCCAACCATAACGGTGGCTTCGATTAGATCCAGGTTCTGAAACACTGCGATGGGCTTCGACTTGTCCTATTTGGCTCAAAGCCAAACAGACTGCTGTCAAACGGCGAGGATCCAAATTTTTGGACTGACCTGCACAGTTGTCCAAAAAAGCGCAGATGCGATTGAGTCTTTCTTGGATGAGTGCAACTTCTGTTGATTCAATCTCAGCTCCAGAGTTCTGAACATGAGAGGATAGTGCTCTAAATGCCGAGGAGAGGGAAGCAGGATTGCCTCTTTCAGCTTCAACATTGGGTACACCAAGAGACTGTGGGATAGCCAGAAGTTTGGCCCATTCAGCCAATGGATAAACATCTGTGCCCAACGGGCGGTCTCGCTGAAAGAGGGCAACAGCTACGTCAGTATCGATTTCAGCTGATGTAACTGGGATTATGGACTGAGTATTCTGCCCTTGCTTTCCTGAAAGGCCTCCCTTGGTCGTTTGACCAATGAGCTCCATTCCAGAACTCGGGCCTGGGCCTTTGACAACCATTTGAATGTCAGGTGTCTGTGAATAGGCCCCTGTTAGGCATTCAATGTTGCTGGCTGCCGGTTGGGCAGGAGCGCATAGAATGACTATGCACCAGTTCGTGGGATATATGTGAATGAGCATGGTTCCCTGAGGTGCGCAGGAAAGTAAGTCAATAGGCACACCAGGCATTATCTGCGCTGGGTATTGTAGTGATTGGGGAACATCCCTACTACCAGCTTCTGTGGTTTCACAATCTTCGACGTTATCAACGTTTTCTGCGCCAGTGTAGCCACCAGCATTTGGCCAAGTAGTGTCAGATGCATAGTCACTAACAACGTAAAAATCGCCACCAATCATTTCCGCAGCAAAAGTGGATGTGGCGAGTAAAAAAATCAAAAATACAAAAATGGGCTTCATATCAACCGCCTCTCATTGTCCCTTAAACAAAATGAGGGCCATGTCTGAAATCCATATTTGAAGGCTTTTTCGAAGAAGGTGTGTAGTGAAAAAGAAAAGAGGCGTTCATTTTCTGAACGCCTCTTTCGTTCAATGAGTGAACAGAGGGAGAGCTTATGGGGCTCATCCTTCTTTCTTTTTGATGTCTTCGAGTGTTTTGAAAGCTCTGTCTATGTTGTACTTCGTCACTACGAGTACACCAGCTTGGTCCGGTAGTCGAACATAACGACCTCCACCATCGGCAGTGAGACCACCAACAGTTACCTTTTTGGTTTCACCATTGTTCAATGTGTATTCAATGTGACCAACGGCAGGAGCCAATCCAAGAGCTGAAGGATTATTATCATCAGCGTAGTCATCAAAGGAAAGCCCACTGACTCCCCAGCCAATGTCAGACAATTTGCTTTCATCTGCCTCAACAACGAGTGGTTCTACGAGAACCCACTTTTTGCTACCAGCAACATCTTTTCGCTCAATGGTGAACCGACTCTCACCATTAACAACAGAAATCTGCTTCAAATCATCATGTTTGATGGTGACCTTAGGAAGATCGAAAAGTTTGTTTCCTTTGGGAAAAGCCTTATCAAAATTCCAAGAAGACACTTTATAGATGTGATTTTGCTGCAGCTCGTTCACATAAGTGTTAGAGCCTTTTTTGCCTCCCCGTACTACTTTGACTACCTTGGAGTCACTGAGCGTTATCTCTGCTTTGTATTGAGGATCATATAGACCCCACATACTTGGTGTAGTTGGATCCATGGCATCTTCAGCGTCGAGAGAGTCAAAGGCTTTGATGACGTCTTTGAGAGCTGCTTCTTTGAATGTGAAGGTAGAAGGTCCGCGGACCATGTGCCATTCGTATTCAGCAGGTTTGTTTTTGGCAGCTTCTACTTCGGCTGTTGTCATTTTGCTCTCATCGATGGATGGTCGAGGTTTCTCTCTGCGTTCGAATGCTAGCTCTTTACCCGGTAGCTGCAAGGTCAAAGCAGAAACTTTGTTCCCATCAACGGTGAGGAAACGTTTCTTCAAGAAATGTTTACCTTCTGGTGCTTTTTGAGTGTCATCACCAAAGATGCCCAGTTCCGAGCGGAAGTTGACTGCAACAGAATAAACGGTGTCTTCCTTGGGCAGTCGAACAAATGTGGCCTTGGAGCCAGCATTTTTACCAACGAGCAATGTTAGATAGGGATCGGTTTCGGACTTTTTGTAACAGACCAGTCGCATTGCTTGTTTTTCATCGAGAGCAAAGTCCTTGATGATGGTCTTTTTGTTGGCTCGGAATTCTCCCTCAAGTTGTTTCAACTTTTCGATGAATCCTTCGACTTTGATAGTATCGGCTGGCGCATGATAAAGACTATCGATAGCCCAGTCCTTATCGTTCTGTCGATAGAGAGACAAAGCTGGTTTGTCTTTTCCAGCCATCGTAATTGTCACTTTACTGATGTCGGTAACAAGGAAGTTGGCTGGACTAAGTTTTTTCAATCCAGCTTCTTCTGTCAGTCGACGTTTCGTTGGTTTTTGATTTTTGACAAAACCAATGATAATCAAAATGACGAGAACTCCCGCGAGGGGCATAAGTTTTCGCATTTCCATTAGCTGTTTACTCCTTCGCGTTTTTTATATGAAGCTCAAGACTGGTAACTCATTGTGTAAGCATCACGAGCCTGGCGGCGCATAATGGCTCCAATGATACCAATGGCAGCTATTACGAGATTCATTAGACCGAAGTTGATGAATTTCCATAGAGCTCTTGTTCCAGCGCTTGGTTTCTTGATTGTTCTATCAATTCGTTTTTTGCCACGGACCTCTATGAGGTCTTCACCAAGAGTGACAGCATCTACGCAGTTGAGGAAGAAGTCCAGAGCACCCTGTCCCAAGAAGTTCTTACGGAAGAACTGTGAACAACCAACAAGGATGAGTTTTCCTTCTTTGGCCACAGGTTTGCCATAAGGTTTGTCTTCGGGGACGGGGGGATTGTATCCACCCATCATAGGCTGACGCTGAGGTTCTTTGGGGAACTCAGGTCTGTCTTTACTGGCATAACCTAGTGGGAATTGTCCCTCTATCATCATGGCCAATGGATACTTCTTCAAGCCACTGCTTGGTGCTTCGAAGGAAGACTGAGTGAGTTCAAAACTAGCTGGGACAGTCCATGCTTCTTCAGTAGTCGTGAAGAGCTCTGTAGTTTTGAGCTTGAGTTCCTTCACTTTGTCAGCATTGACCTTCAATGCAGATCCCCAGAGATAAAAGAGATCAGAGATCTGATCCGTTATTGAAACGGATTGATTCATATTCTGCTGCTCGACCAATACTTGGTGGGGCAGATTG
>CAZXTJ010000481.1:0-6112 GCA_964643655.1 uncultured bacterium | reverse complement strand
CACAATCCCAAAGCGGTTTTGACTGCAACCGACCCAGTGCACATCCATCGCCTCTGTGAGGATGAAGCTTTTGTTTCACAGGTGAAAACGGTTCGCGATGAATTGGTGGACTATGTCGACAGTAAAGAGACCTGGTTCTCTCAGAAAAAGTCTTCAAAGGAGCAGAAGAGAACTACCGCAACGGCAAATACAATGAAGCTCTACAAGCTTATGCACAAGTTCGTGGGCAATGTGATGATGAAGTTCATGTCATTTTCCAAATGATCCGCTGTGCTCATTACGTAGGTTTGACAGCCACTGTAAATGAGTTGCTTGCCGAAGCTTTGGTCGCCGCACCATACCAATATATGGTTGACGATTTGGTAGGCGAATTGGGCTTGAAAATGCCAACAAAGAAGAGTGAGAAGAAAACGAAAGCTAGAGCCTTGGTTCACAAACGCGTTAACTCATCACCAGGGGGCTTTGAGTTTGACACTGCCAATGTCAGTGAAAACGATGAACGTTTAGTTCGGGCCAGGAGGATTGCAAGGGCCGCATATAGAGATGTTACGACAGCGCTGGGTCCGCTCAACGATAGATTCGAAATCAAAGTGTATTCACATGACAATCACTATATGCAAGCCACAGGATCACCAAGTTGGTCTGCTGCCTCAGCTGGTTGGAACATTAGTCTTAGTCTCGACCGCTTGAACAAAAAGGACAAATGGAGAGAGAAAGCCTTTGGGAGGACATTACGTCATGAAATGACTCACATTTTTCTCCACCGACGTTATCGCAGAGTCAATGTGCCTACATGGATAGATGAAGGTATGGCCCAAAGAGTGGATGGCAGAGATCCCCTTAGAGGTGAAAGAGAAGCTCACAGAGTCCTCTACAACGGAGGGCCATCGGGTAATCCATACAAGATTATCAAAATGGAGCGCAGTCTCGGTAGTTTCACTCACCACCCAGGCCTCTCATACGCCCTTTGCCATTCAATGTGTAACTACCTCGTCGAGCGAAATGGTAAAAAAGCTCCCCTCAAAGTGCTCGATGTCATGCAAAGAGGTAACAGTGCAGCAGAGGCACTCAAAGAGGTGACAGGTTTAGAGCAAAAAGTTTTTGTCGACGAGTTTGTTCATTGGTTGCGAAAAAGAGCCAAGGACAGAAAGATTGAGGAAAAACGCAAAGAAGAAGCTAAAAAGGCTAGAAGAGCAAAAGAGCTAGCTGAAGAGAAAGGCAGGAACTGGCAGCGTCGTCGGCAGGAGATACTCAGGCGGCAGGGAAAACAAGGCAAGTAGCCTACTCCTCAAAGAGCTCCTGACTCCAACCGATTAAACAAGTATGAATATTCAAAAAATTCTGCTTTTGGTTGTCTTGATAGCTCTTTGTACTACTAGCGGTTGCTCTCGACGTTCTTCTGGTCCACCCCAAAAACCCTTTGATGGGCCACCCAGAATAGGCAATGCTCTCAAAGCAAAATTTCCAGAACAGGCTGCTCCAATACTCTTCCTCTTGCGAGCCTGCAAAAGAAATGACGTCGTGCTGTTAGAGAGAGTCGGTTCACGAAGAATGCACAGAACTCTCAATCGTGGTACCTGGTTGCAGCAACTCGAGATTTATCAAAGTCTCTTCAAACAACTCTTGGGACCAAAGTGGTTCATCAATGAGTTCAGCTATCGATATGAAGGCGACGAAAAAGCGGGGCTCATCATTCCCAAATATGGTTGGTCAGAGCTGCCAGGCCTTCGCGTCGTCTTGGAAGGCAATAGCTGGAAGTTCGATGGTCGTTAGATGTTCTCTTGGCGAATGAGATAACTGCCAACAGTTTCATCTACCTGCAAAGGAGTCCAGGTGCCGTCACTCTTTCGCTGACGTTTGAAAAACTTGATGAAAACTCTGCAATCCCCTGATTTTTGTTTGGCAGCAACAGCCACCTTGACGTAACCAAAGTAAGCTGAAAAGAGTGTGGTATCCCTCCACCAACTTTCCCATCTTTCGTGGAAATCATTGCTTCTCAGATGGATTTTCAACATCTCTTCACTGGGGAAGGTCGCTTTGTAAGCGCTCTTGATCTCTTTGAGGATTTTTTTCTCTCCTTTGCCTCGCCAAGTGATATTGGTCGGCATTCGATTATTGTCTACTTCCTTGTCAAAGAGCTCATTGGCTCGTTTGAGTTCAACCTTCATTTGTCGCGCAACTGCATCGGAACCGATGGTCAGTTTGGAAATGTCCATTTCACCTTTGAGGGAAGCTTCAATGCACTTCACCAAGTCTAGGCTCGTTTTTACTTCTGACAAGGCAGACCAAATACTGCGAGGCTCTTTGGAAGCAGTGGCTTTTGCCAGCTCTCTTTTGGCTATGTCCATCAATTCTGGAATTACTCTCTGTTGAGCCACTCCGGCAGCTAGTGCAGGACCAAAAACAATCTTGTGGAAAGTCATAAAAACTTGCGCCGAAAAGAGCTGCATGAAAATCTGTCTATTGGCCAACAAATGGTCGGGCGGTGGACTTAGGGCTGCCAACTTCTCCAGTTCTTTCCAGGCCGCTTCTCTTTGGCCCAATACATTGGCGATGTGGCGGCGGAAAGCCTTTTTGCCATTAGGTAGACTCGTTGTCATATTCAGTTCAGATGCAAAGGTGAGCAGTCTTGTTTTGTTTTTTTGAAAGTGCTGGAAAAAGGCTTGTATGGCTGGCAATTGTGCCTGAGCTGGAGCACCCTTGAAAGCTAGATTGCGTGCAACCATATAATCTGCAAAGAGTTCTTTCACAGGACTTCTGTTTGCTGCAGGAGCCAAAGACTGAACTTCAACCAAGACAGACAGAAGAGCAATTCTCGCTCTGTTGATTTCGCCTTTTGCCACAGACTCTTTAGCGGCTTTACTGGCAGCTGCGATGTATTGAATCTTCTGCTGTGGAGTGAGTGCGAAACTTGCGTTGGTTAACAAAACAAGTAAAAGGATGATGGTAAACAAACGTGCGATGGAGAGCATGCAATTCCTCCCAATTTTGGCGAAGGGAGAAATTCCCCCCGCAGGACTAGTTCAAGAAAGGGAGAAAATGCAAAGACTGTGCCTAACGCGAAAAGAGTACCTAGAGCCAATCGATTGAAAAACAAGAAGAAAGAGCGAGCAGATTGCTAGGGCAGCATGTACTTACTGTACGTTCGTATAGAAGAAATAACCCAAGCAAAGTAAAACGACCAACATCATACATTCGGCAAAAACTTTCCAAACCAGTTCGTTGGTAAGTTCCTCTTCTGACTTGTCAGAGACAAAAAAGACATCACCCAAAGAGCCATCAAAGAAGGGCAAGTCACCTTTGGTGTTAGGTTCTCCAAGAACATAGAGTCTGTCGCCTTCTTCAAGGATGGTTTCTGAACATCGGTAGTTGTTGTTGAACATGAGCCCTTGCGAGGACAAACCAAAACGTTTCAAAAGGTCCTCAAAATCAGGTGGAGCATTGTTCAACATACCGCAGCTGCGATGATTGTCGACTTCAAAATCTATCTGTGCTTTTTCCAGCTCGATAACTGCCTGACCTGTGCCATCATCGAGGTGAAAACGACGGGTGAGCAATTTGCTTTTGATTGTGACCCAGCGAGAATTTTTCCCACTGCTTCTTAGTTCCTCGATGACGAGGCGCAAATAAACGCAGGGTTTTTTGGTAAGTGGCGAGATGATGGGTTCATCAATGGATACGATGTCACCTTTGATTTCAGTGAGTCCACCAGTTACTTTTCCAATAGGGCTAGTCGGAGTCTCTTCGATGAGACGCAATAGCTGTGACTGCGAATAAATGAAATAGCCAAAGATTATGATAAATGTCACAGCGATTATTGCCAGAGCTACACCCATGATTTACCTTTACCAGCCGCTGTCGTTGTCATCATCATCATCGTCGTCGTCATCTCCCATCATATTGCCGAGATTACCTAGGTTGCCGAGATTGCCTAGATTACCTACGCCTGGCACATTACCCAAATTCTTTTCTAGAGTTTTGCCTAAGTTGTCCATGTTGCGGCCAAGGTTTTCCATGTTTTTACCCATGTCCTCGCCCATTTCGCCCATGTTGTTGCCAAACTTCTCCATGTCGCGACCGAACTGCTCCATGTTTTTACCGAACTGCTCCATCTGCTGCTCGAACTGAGCCATATTTGTGGCCAAGTTCTTCTCCAAGTTCATATGGAATTGCTCCATATTTGCATTGAAGTTTTTCATGTTTTTTTCAAAATGCAGATTGAATGTGTCCATGGATCTCAGTGTTGCATCCACATTTTGCTGGGCAAGTAAAACAGAGGCTGCACCGAGTTGGTCACAGGCTCGAACCAAACGATCGGTGTCAGCCAAGATGGGGCCTGCAATACGCTCGGCCAGTTGGCAAGCAGCTGTTGTGTCGACGTTGGTGTTCACCTTCACTTGAGGCACCTTGATATCAACATCTTTCACCCAGCCGCGATATTTGGTCGTCGAAATGGCACCAGATGGATCGTGAGTGACGAGAGTCTCGGGCAAGCCAGTTTTTTCATCAAAGAAAATACGGCAAGATGGGTCACCAGCATTTTTTGCATTGATGCGAATAACACCAGGTCCTGCTACTTCCACTGAACCATATTCACTGACTACGTTGACGATGTTGTTCACGTCAGTGTGAGTGCTTACTGCCTTGAAAGGTTTGAAGGGAAGGACCGTACCAACAACTCCGCTAGGTGTAAGAGCCTTCAGTCCAGGCGCTTTGATAGCAACGTTGTTGGCGTCCACTTTGACGTTTATGTCATCGCCAACTTTGACGTGGCATTTGTCTCCAGAAGTAACAACAGATACATTGCCAGTGTTGACGTTCACTCCCGAAGTCAAATCAACTCGCTGCCTAATGTTCGTTTTGTTGGATCCATCAAATGCGAAGTTCATGGACGTTTTTACTGGATGGCGCTTTGCCTCCACCTTTGTCCAGTTGTTGATTTCAGTGTCTATCTTTGTGCTGAACTTGGGTGAGGCAAATAGGTTACCCAACACATAACGCAGCTTGGCTTCGCCATATTGATCCTTGGGTTTGCCTGCTGCGCGGTGCGGAGCTTTGCTACCAGGAATTTTGGGCGCTGCAGCGGCAGCTTTGGCAATTTCTACAGGAGCAGGATCTCGTGGTGCACGGTATTTACTTTTACCCTGATCAGTTGTGCCTGACTTGCGAGAGTGAACTTGTATCTTGCGAATTTTGCCATCACGACTTGGATTTGGTGACTTGTAAGAGAGGCGATAAGTTTCGTTGAGAGTTTTGGCCATCTCTTGGAAGATGTCGCTCAATTCCTGTTTGTCCAAGGAGTGCAAAAATTTGCCGCCAGTATAAAAAGCCATCTTGCCCAGAAGTTTTTTGCTAATGTCATTGCCAAGACCAATGTAATAAAGGGAAGCACCAACACGGCGCGCATATTTGACTGCTGTTTTGGCATTAGCCTTGGATTGGGGAGCTGTGCCGTGAGCATTCTGATCTTTGCCATCTGTAAAAGTGACCACAACTTTGCGGTAATTCTCTGGATAGTGGCGCAAACCGCGGCAGGCATCGATGACTGCATCATGCAAAGCAGTAGCACCATGGGCATTTAGCTCTGTCACATAACGTTTCAAGTAAGTCTGATTGTTGGAGAAGCTCGAGTGCCTTCTAATATCAGAAGAGAAAGACATCACTTGGCAGAAAGTATCATCGTTGAGCATAGAGATGAATTGGCAGGCAGCCTTCTTTAGATGAGGCATGGCTTTGTGCATTGAACCAGAGCGGTCGAGGAGCAAGACCATATATATCGGTCTATTATCCACTTCTACATTGAAGTTGGAGATGGGCGAACCATCTTCTCTGACGATGAAATCATCTTTGGATAACCTCTTGATTGGTTTGTCCGAAAAGACGTTCACAGCAGCCTCAATTTTGGGGAAGCGTGAGGAATCGAGGTTTTCCACTCGAGTGGGGAAAGCTGCCAGACAAATAGAGGTAGAGAAAAAACTCAAGAGGAGGAGGGAGAGGGCCAAAGGTTTCATGAACTGCTCCTTAATTTATGTGTTTGCTGCGGTTCCACTTTAATATAGCAAAGCAACAGTGGGGCCAGCATTACCTAAGAGGAGCAAAGTACCTTCTAGTC
>CAZXTJ010000480.1:0-6117 GCA_964643655.1 uncultured bacterium | reverse complement strand
GCACTAGAGTGCTCACGGATGGACAGAAACGACTTCGAACGTTTTGATCACCCCCAAGAAGGGCTCGAACACCGTATTGTCATTCGAGGACTGCAACCGGGACAACATTATCGAGTCCACATCATCTTGCCCAGTGGGAAACGGACTGAGCAATATACCTTTACAACGGAAAAGCCCATTTTTAGTGACATTCAGTTTCAAGGCCCTGGTGAAGGTTCGCCAAGAATCTCCTTCAGAACAACGCCGCCACTAATATGCGAAGTGGAATATCGCACGGCAACTGGAATGTCCAAGGTACACACTGGCTACGAACCAAAGAGTCGCCACGTCGTCAGGTTACCGAGCTTCGATTTCAAGGCGCTGGACAACGAAAAGTTGAGAATTTGGTTCAGACAGTCCACAAAAGGTGCTCGCCACAGAGCGCAGATTACACTGCCTCGATAAAAGGACTATTGTCCAATACGAGCCAGAGTCTCTAGCTCTTCCAATGCCACGGCTGTTCCGCGCACGACGCAAGTCAGAGGAGATTCAGCCACACGTACTGTCAGGTTAGTAGAACCTGCAATGAGTTTGTCCAAATCTCTAATGAGAGCTCCTCCACCAGTAAGGGTTATCCCTTTTTCGGCAATATCGGAAGCCAGCTCAGGAGGAGTTTTCTCCAAGGATTCTTTAACTGCATCCACTACTTGCAGCAAAGGTTCTGTAATGGCTTCCATTATCTCGTTTTCGGAAACGGAAACCTTGCGCGGCAAACCTGACACGAGGTCACGTCCACTCACTTCGCTACGTTTGGCTTCATTTTCCGATGGAACATTTGAGCCATCTGGCAAACCTGCATATCCCAGATTCTTTTTTACGGATTCTGCAGTAGCTTCACCTATGAGGAAACTGTACTGACGTTTCATATAACTGCGTACAGCGTCATCGAGGGCATCACCTGCAACCCTAATACAATTGACGAAGACACAGCCGCCCAAGGAGATGACGCCAACTTCAGTAGTACCAGCACCGATATCCACTATCATGCTGCCTAAAGCTTCGTTGACTGGTAATCCCGCACCAATTGCAGCAGCCATCAATTCATCGATAATATATGACTCACGCGCACCGGCCTGCTCAGCCACCTCTCGGACAGCTTTGCGTTCAACGGGAGTGACTCCAGTTGGAGCACAGATGATTACGCGTGGTTTCAAGAACCAACTACCTTTGATAGTAGCTGTGAAAAACCTTCTTAACATCTCTTCAGCAAGCTCGAATTCGGCGATGACACCATCGTGGAGTGGACGAATGGGAACTATATTGGCTGGAGCGCGACCAATCATTCTTTTGGCTTCGAGCCCAACGGCCAACACTTCTCGCGTTTCTGCGTCTACAGCCACGACCGATGGTTCATCGAGGACAATACCCTGTCCGCGCTCGTATATGAGCGTACTCGATGTACCAAGATCGATACCTATGTCTTTGGTGAAGAGGCCTTTGAGAAATCCTACCACTGGCCTATCCCTCTCACATTGCAAATGTCACGAATGCGACGAGGCACTCTACACTCTGGTTGAATCTGAGTCAAGACGCCACACGATACCTTGTTCATTATATGTAACCGTGCTAGCATTGCCTGCCCTCTGGCGATAGGAATGGCATGAAAACCTTTTCAAGAGAAGAACAGAGGCTTTTTATCATTGCTGGCGCTTGCTGTTTGATTGCGTCGGCTGTTTTGCTCTGCCTTCCTGGCTATTCTCAGCAGGTTCCAATGACAAAAGCCACTCCAGTGGCCACCAAACCTGGAGCAAGACCGCCAGCAAACTTGGCTCCAAGACCAACAATAAAACCCAGGAACCTTGGGGCACCAACACGACGCATCAATCCGAACTTTGCCACCTACGAAGAGCTCGTTGCCATCCCTGGGATAGGACCAGTCTTGGCACGGAACATCTTGCACCATCGTGAGGACAACCTCCTCTTTTCACCCAACGAAATGCTGCGTGTAAGGGGAATTGGTAAGCAGAAGTGGAAAAAACTGGCCCCCTATTTCACCTTTGACACTCAAAGGTCAACTCAGGAGAAAGTAGGCCAGTAAGAAGACATGCACCATTCAATAGTCTCCATCGCTGTTTTTATGGTGCTTGGCGTCATGGTGGGCTGGAAAATACCCTACAATCCCTGGATCTTGTGGTCACTTGCTCTTGTCTTTTGGGCAGCTTCTGTTTATTCCTACAAACAAAAAAAAGCAGTGGTAACACATTCGCTAATCATTGTGTTAGTTGTCCTTCTCACTGCTCTTCGCTGCCAAATGACCTCACCAATGTTGAGGCCTGACAGCTTGGCTCATTTGGTTGACAAGGGCCGAACAACAGTCGAGCTCTTGGTCGTAACACCAGTAAAAAGGGATAGAAATACATTTTCTTTCGAAGCAGAAGTGCTCTCCTGTTATTTTCGCGGCAAGAGATACAAGAACCTGCAGGGCCGCTTGTATGTCATCCTCGAGGGAATACCGAACAAGAAAGTTCCTACTTACGGTACAAGGCTCAAAACCAACATACTCATGGCTTCTTTGCCTGATAGGTTTTTGAGTCCCTGGTCAAATGGGCGTGACCACGAACATGCCCGTTCCATTGTGGGGAGGACGAGGATTTCTGCATTTTCCGTCAAAGTGCTCAGCTCCCGCCCGCCCTCACGACTGAGAGCTTCTTTGTATCGCTTCCGTAAAAGGCTGACCAAACTCATCGACCAAACGCACGAACACAAAACGGGCTCTGTCATCAAAGCACTGCTCTTGGGTGACAAAAGCAGTCTTTCGCCTGCCTTTTGGCGTGAGTTCCGCCGTGCAGGCACAGTTCATTTGTTGGCTCAGTCTGGATTACACGTAGGCATCTTGGCCCTAGTCGTTTATATCACTGCTGGTGCTTTCAGACTGGGACGGAAGAATGCCACTGTCGTCACGCTAATCGTACTAGGACTCTTTTGCGTCATGGTTGGTGAACAACCAGCAGTCTTGCGTGCCTCTTTGATGACGGCATTCATTCTCATCGGCCGTTTGCTGGATTTGAACACTTCATATTTCACGAGTCTTTCGGCTGCAGCAATAGTCCTATTGATCTATTCGCCAGCCTCACTTGCCCTGCCAGGTTTCCAACTATCATTCATTGCCACCTTGGGTATTTTGTATTTGAGTCCAGTCTTTGCTGATTTCCTCTGCTTTTTACCAACTGGATTGGCTGGCTTGGCTTCAGTTTCTTTGGCTGCCTTTTTGTCGACAGCCCCTCTCCTGCTCTACCATTTCGATGGTATTCCCCTAGCAGCTCCTTTGGCCAATATGTTGGTCTTACCACTCGTTGGTGTAATTTTGCCCTGTGCTTTGCTCACTCTCGTCGGCGGTTTGTTCAATGCATGGTTGGCATTCTTTTTTGGCGCAGCAAACTATGGCCTCATCTCTTTGCTCGTCATGGCCAACTCACTCTTTGCCTCCAAACTCTTTCCTCTCATCCGAGTAGAGACATTGCCTTATCCCTTGATTTTGCTTTGGTACCTAATTCTCGTTTTGATAGGCGATGAACGTGTACAAAAGAGTATTAGCCAGCAAAGAGCAGTGCCAAACACGGATGTGGCAACAGAGTTACTGGAAGGTGAACAAGCAGGTCCTGACGAAGAACTGTTCAGAGACATCTCTCTCCTAGAAAACTCTGGGGAGTTGCTCAGTGAAGTCATATCAGCTCACCGGTCACTGATTACAAAAGCTTTGCCTGCTCTGAGGTTACAAGCTCCTGAGGCAAGTCAGAGGTTGCGCGAAAGACTTGGCAACAATTGGTGCCACCTCTCCCCTGAAGCAACTGAACTTCTATTGTTCGCCGAGTGCTGGCACCTTTCTACGAAAGGTGATGAATATCGTCCAGCAATGGCCGCTTTACTGAAGGCGATAGAGCATGAGCTGACAGTCAAACTCTTCGAAGCAGTGAGAGACTTCGTCAAATGTTTCCCCACTCCACCACGGGGGCAAGAGCTGACTGCCCTTGCCGAGGACAAAAAATTGACACTTCCCCTTCAACTAGATTTGTTGTGGCTCTTGGCCACTCCTGGAGGTCCAAGGTTGGAACCCTTGGTTTTATCATTGAGAGGTATGCTCGACAGATGTCTCTCCAATAGTTCAGTCGTACTCGATGCTTCTCGTTTACCTTTGTTGGTAGATCAGCTGATGCGGCGATATTACTGGAAACTTCCCCTCCCAGAACATGTCACTCTTGCAACTCTGTTGGCTGCTCGAGAGACAATCATCGGTGGAGGAGAAGAAGGACTCTTGGGCCAGATACTCTCCTGCCGTGAACTCAGTGGTCAAAATTAGCGTAACGTTTTTTTACGCTGACCCAACAAAGATAGACGGAATGGTGCACACTGGTGGAAAGGCAAAAGTAAAAAGCTCCTGTAGTTACCCTTTGCCTTGCCTGGCACGCCATTTGTAAGATGAACAGCAGGAAGGGGACACACATGCAACGATTGACTCTCTTTTGCATATTTATACTCTTGATGACAGGCAACAGCTGGGCCCAAAAAGGCAGCGTAATACGCTTGGCAGTAGGTCAAGTACAGGTCCGACGAGCAGGCTCTACTCTTTGGGAGGCTGCCTCGACGGGAACGAGATTGACGGCTGGTGATGCAGTACGCACATTGGGCGATGGGCGCTGCGAGCTAACATTGGCTGGCAACAGAACTCTTCGCGTTGAAAGTAATGCCTCCCTTACCATTCCAAAAAGTAAATATAACAGCGAAGAAAGCATTGGTTACGTTGACTTGCTCTTTGGAAAACTTTGGGCTGGTATAAAAGGACTACGTTCAGGCTCGACGAGATTTGTCATTCGCACCCCCAATGCACTTGGCGGTGTAAAAGGGACAACATTCTGGGTCACCCATGACCGCATGAGTGGCAACACTGACTGGGCCCTGTTAGAAGGAAAACTAGAAATCCTTTCCCGTCGAAAAGGAGTTCCTTCCACTGTTTTGTCGGCTGGTGAGCAAGTAAGAGTCAATAAATTCAAAATGGTGATGGAAAAACAACGTTTCGATCCTGCTCCTGGCTTGAAAGCCTTCCGCCGCTTCTTCTTCCAGAAATCAGCTGCTCCTATGCAGCAAGAACCAACTTCTCCCAAAGTAGCCAAAATATTGGCAGAAGAGCTGAAACTGGTGAACAGCCTTCGTCGTTTCTCCAATAGACCTGCTGTTAGTGCAAATAGAAAGGCTGCTCCGGCCATGGTGACCTTCTCCAATAAGGTCGTCGCTAAATCTCAAAGTTTGGGCTTGGAGCTGGAAAGAGCCCTTCGAGGTCTACCTGCAGCAGCAGCTAGATCTGCTCGCCAGCAATACAAAGGACATCATGGGGCAATCCTCAATTATTACAGAGTCATCACTGGCAGCCCTTACAATTCAGCTGGAACCCAAAATACAGCACCACAGCAAAACAACAACCAACCAACTGGCAGAAATGACAAACAGCGCCCGCAGAAGCTCGGATTTTTGCGGCAGGGCATCAATGAAATGAATATGCTGGCACGCAAAATAGCCGCAACTCCCAAACACAAAGCGGTTCCACGAGGACTCTATCGTAGACTTGATTCGACGAACAAAAAAGTAACTAGGAAATACAGCAAACTGAGACCAATCACACCTGAGGCTCAAAAAATGTACAACGACTTTACTAGAGCCAGACAAAGGGTGTTCATCGTTATTAAAAGGAGAGGTGGGATTGCGCCCTCTTCAGGAGGTTCAGATCCTATCCCCAACACTGAACCTCCGCAAACGGGACAAGGCTCCCAATTGCCTCCTCCACTAAAACTCAAGAAGCTGCAAAGCTTAAAAAATCGATAGTATAAAAAAAACGGGGCGGTCTTGCCGTCCCGTTTTTTCTTTTGAGGAAGTTGTTTACGCTGCTTCTTCCTCGTCTGCATAGAGCTCTGCCAAACGTTGGCGGAGTTTTTTAACAGAGAACATAATGTAATCATTGTCCATATTCATGACTACGTCGCCATTGAATAGGAGAATTTGTTCGTCTTTGAAGAGGATGTTTAGCTCAGAGAAGGGGAAGGTGATGTTTCGTAACATATCTCGAAGATTAGAGATAGTACGTCTGAG
>CAZXTJ010000479.1:3315-6152 GCA_964643655.1 uncultured bacterium | reverse complement strand
GGCGATGACGCTGGTTCTGGCGCTCTTAGTCGTTATTTCGAGAATATGTCTGACAAACGTAGAGACCAACATCTCGACGCAATGATCAAAAACAATCAAGTTCCTCAAGGTCTTGGTATTGGTCAGGCTCTACCCAATGCTTTCGATTTACCCACCGCTCAATCAGGTCTCGAAGCAGAACAACAAAGGATCAATTCTCAACTATCAGCACTGGGTGTAGGTCCCATCGCTTCCACAAACCTATCTCATGCAACAGATAGCAAATCTGAGTTCCTCGACACTGTAAAAACTCATGGCTCTCAGTTCTTCGAAAGCGTCGGCGGCAATCCTGACTCTAGCCTCTTCACATCGGGACTCGAAAATGGTGATATCAGGGAAGGTTTGCGTTACCAACTCAATGGTGCTCAGCTCGACGCCCTCGTGGCAGCTCAGGATTCTCGTCAACTTCTCCGTGGAAATCAAAGTGGCCTTCACCTAGAAGACATCCCAATGAACCAGGGACTGCGTAGCTCCCTTGGTTTGAGTGGCGACTCTCCCCAAGCATTTCCTCAAAATGACAGCTCACCTAACAGATTTCTCATGCCTGGGCTCTTCCAACAACCCCAAGACAGACTCTCCCTAATAGAGCAAGTGGACAGAGCAGCTCTCGTTACTGCAGACACAAGAGAAGATTATCTCCTGCAAGTGAGCCGCAACATTCACAATGCCTCCCTTGATGAGCAGGGTCAAACTCAGCTCCTCGCTTCAATGGACAACACATTCATGAACAGAGCTGCTGAAGCCATCGATCCTTTTTCTTATGTTCTCCAGCAGAATAAAACTGACTGGATTGGCCCAAGAGCTCAGCTGCGCACCGAGCAGGCAAACAACATTGCCGACAAAATTGACGGGCTAACAGGTGAGGCCTCTACGGACTCCATCTACGGTCGCAATAGAGAGGCTATGGACAAACTACGTCAGACCATCAGGCCTCTCGATTATCATAAAAATTTCAACGACCAATATGAGCAGCAGCACAGAGACACTGAGATGCGAACAGGTATGACTCTGGCCACTCTGCCACTGAACTTCCTTGGAGGTTCAGGCGCAATCACCCGCGGAGGTTCAAAAATCCTTCGTGGTGGTCGTGGTCTCGTCAGCTCTGCAGCAACCAGGTTACGAAACCTCACTCCTTTGGCAACAAGAACTGCCACTCGCTCAGCCACTCCAGCCTCCTCCGTCCTTCGCAACAGCAATATCCTCAGACAAACAGCAGGTAATCTCTCCCACACTCAGACGCTCACCAATATTGGTTGCACCACAAACAACTTCAGCGACGACGTTTTCCGCGCTGGCCAAAATGTAACTGTGCGCCGCTCTTCAGGCGCACTGGAGAACAGCTGGAAAATTCGCAATGTCACTTCAAATGGCAACATCGTCGTCGAGCAGCCTGGCACAAACCTCATCAAACAGGTACGTGCCAGCGATATGGTAAAACACAATCCCGGCCTCATCGGAACAGGCCAGAGTGTCACTGTGCAAAGAAGTTCTGGTGTTGTCGAGTCTGGCTGGAAAGTTTTGGGCACAAAGGGAAACCGCGTAAAGGTTACTCGCAATGGACTCGTAAAAGTAATCCCCTCAGACGACATCGTCCGCCTCAATCACGGCACTCGAGCCAATCCTCCTGTCAGACCGGCAAATATCAACGGTCTCGGTCGCAACCAGTCAATGAACTTCAACCAAAACCACCGCATTGGTGGAGGTGAAAAAATATCTGACGGTTTCGTCGACGGCGGCCGCGGAATGCAAGTGGGCAGCAATGGCAACGCTTCATCAACTCGCGAAGTACTTGTCGTCGACAGAACTCGTGATGCCAATTTGCAGCGCCACATCGATTACGCCAAGAGCCTCAGCAACTTGCCCGAAGCACAGAGAGCCCAACGCCTCGCTGAATACGTGGATAATGTAATGACTCCTGCTGGTGGTCGCCAGTATTCCCTGAACGCATCCAACCAGGTAGTCAATCGTTATGCAGGCAGTGAAGTTCTCCTGGGCGATGTACCCAACATTGGCGGCGGCGGAGTTTGTCGTCACCGCTCATTGCTCTACAAAGTCCTCGGCGACGAAGCTAGCCTCAACACCTCTCTCGTTCGTGGCAATATGGCGACCTCTCACGGGGTAGGGGGACATGCTTGGAACGAAGTGCGTTTGGCCAACGGACAGAACCTCGTCGTGGACGTAATGAATCCAAAACCGAACTTCCATCTGCCAAGTACTTCTGAAGTAGGCTCTACCTATCTCACAACAGGCAACAAACCAATGTACCTGGGCAACTAATATTGATACCAGTTATTGGGTTGCCTGAAGCTCACATCTGTTCTCTCTGGCAATTGGCTGTGTTCTTCATACCTGTCAACGATGGAGGGATCTTTGCCACAACCAGGTGCTGGCCCAAATCTGTTTGGCCCATAACTGCCAGGACAAATGAGCAGCAGCCAATAAAAGAGGTAAATATTCAAAATAGGCACAAAGTTCAGCAAGAGGAACCAGCCTGATCTATCACTATCGTGCAATCTCTTGACACCATTACAGACAAGCACCCATAAACAGACTGCCATTGGCAACATTCCCAAAAGAGTAGCTTCGCCCTTGATGCCGAGTCTCTCGAAAATACCAACGAAGAAGAAAAAACAAATGAGAGAGCCAAAGTGTACGAGCAAAAAATGAAGCCTGCCAACACGGCCATCTGTAGTAATGAGAGCATCCATTACTGACCT
The DNA here is from genome assembly GCA_964643655.1 of uncultured bacterium. GTDB lineage: Bacteria > Muiribacteriota > UBA6191 > CAZXTJ01 > CAZXTJ01 > CAZXTJ01. The sequence continues at coordinate 3,396 of CAZXTJ010000479.1, read as the reverse complement.
CCTTCGAAGTATTCAGTAATGGTCATTACAACAAATCTGCCGAAGCCTCCTTTGGCTCACTAATCTTGGTCTTTTCACCTC
>CAZXTJ010000479.1:0-3215 GCA_964643655.1 uncultured bacterium | reverse complement strand
TTTTCAAAGACTTCAAAGTCTCAACCAAAACGACAACACCATCAGGAGTCTGAGAGCTATCGAGGCTGTACATCTCAAAAGCGCCTGCAATGGTCTTTTACCTCCCCAAACCAATCATACACTTAATCCAACGAAGGCTGGCGCGGTACAATCAATCTATGAAAATCGATTTGCCCCTTCCAGAAGGAATAGAGCTTCTCTCTCTCGTGGCGGAGGGAGGTTTTGGCATTGTGGCCAAAGGGCGCCACACAAAGTCTGGTCAGCTTCTGGCTCTCAAATATCTCAAAGAATGCGATGAGGATATGAAAGCACGGTTTCGTCGCGAAGCCCGTGTGTTGGCCAAATTGCATCATCCAAACATTGTGGAGTATCACGGCTTCGAGGAGGTAGATGGGCAATCAATTATCATTACGGAGTTTGTGGAGGGAGAAGATCTGGAGAAGCGCTTGTCGACGGGGAGGGCACTTCCCTTAGAGAAGATAAGGCAATTAGGAGCTAGCTTGCTCGGCGCTCTCAGTTGCGCTCACAAAGAAAATGTCATCCATCGTGATTTGAAGAATGCCAACATTCTCATAACAGAAGAGGGCGAACTAAAGCTGACAGATTTTGGCATTGCAGCTTATCGTGACATTGAAGGCACCCTCACCAAAACAGGTGTCATCTTGGGCACTCCCACTTATATGGCACCAGAACAAATCAAGGGCGGGAAAATCGGCGCCCATACTGATATTTATGCAGCAGGCATCATCCTCTTTGAAATGGCAACAGGTCAACTTCCTTTCAAGAGTGAGAACATCGCTACATTGCTCGAAAATCACCTCAAGTCACCCACTCCATCATTGCGAGCAATCAATGGCAAAGTTCCTCTTGAGTTGGAAAAAATCGTTCACAAGTGCTTGCAGAAAAATCCTCGCCACAGATACTCCTCAGCCCTAGAGCTTGCTGAAGCTCTTGCCAGTTGTAGAGAAGCTACGAAGAAAACGGTTCTCAACAAAAAACCTCAGCTCCCCACAGGGACAAAAGAAGCGAAAACTAGGCGAGCTCCTTTGTCTGTACTTTTCTGCCTAATTCTTGTTTCGCTCTTCTATTTTGGCACTCGTGCTCCAACTCCTGAGAAACATACAATCGCAAAGGGCGCAGTCGTTGACAGCCACGGTTTAGGAAAATACAAATCTCTAGCTGAAGCTTTCAACAATGCTGAAAATGGTGAAAGCCTCTTGCTCAATCAGGACTTCAAAATTGAAAAAACACTGCTCTTTCAAGGAAACAAAACTTTGTCACCAAAAGCACAAGGTAAAAAAGAGAGCCTTCGTTTTCATTGTGGCCCAGGAATCAAAATGAGCTCGGGAACACTACATATAAAAGGCCTACACCTCACGGCCAAAGAAGATGTCCTAATCGAGCTCACTGGTGGCCACCTCATCTTGGAAGATTGTCGACTCATTTGCTCTGCCAAAGCTGTCGTAGCCAGAGGAAAAAAGAGCAAGGTTTCCCTAAGACGCTGTTCTGTCACTTTTGAGGGCGAAGCAGGTTTTGTCATCAGCAAAGGCGCTAGAGCCAAGTTCAGCGAAGCCACAATCAAAACCCAACAGGGACGACATGGCATTAACCTCTTTGAAAGTGGCCCCTGTTCCATAGACAAAACGACAATCTCCTCGAGTTATGATGCTCTTGTTGCTCACAGGACTGCTGAAACGACAGTGACCAATAGTCGTTTCTTAGGCTGTGGCGATTATGGCCTACACATAAACTATTGCCCAAACTTCGTGGCTACTAACTGCCAAATTGTCTTTCCTGGTGGTATTGGTGTTGAAATCAGTGGAGGCAAAACAAAACTCACCAAGGTCTCCATTTCACGAGCACGTAGTATCGGTCTTTCCTTGAGAAAAGGGGCAGAAGCTCTTTTTACAGAGTGTAATGTTTTGAGAGGACAGACAGGTTGCAACATCAACGAATCAACTTGCCAATTCATCTCCTGCAACTTCAGCCACAACAGTAGATGTGGTCTCTGCACAAGATCACTAAAGCTAGTTAGTTTCGAAAAGTGCCGCTTCGAGAAAAATGGCAGACATGGTTTGCTGGCCGAACCTAACAGCCATTGCCAACTGAAAAAATGTGTCTTTCATGAAAACGGTCACCACGGCTTGAGATCCCGTGGAAAACTACGAGCCTTCGATTGCACATTCACCAAAAACAAGGAATGCGGTTTCTACGGTAGTTCTGATGGCAGAGGGAAACTCGTCAACTGCAAGATCATTGGTAATGGCGAACATGGCATTGATTTACGGGGCAAAACTATTTACGCCATTACCAATTGCGTGGTCCAAGAAAACGAAGAGGCTAATCTACGCTCCCACGATGTTGCCATAGTAGTGTGCAAAAACAGCTCTTTCAACAGCTCTCCCAATACTGGACTCTACACCTCTAGCCCCAAGCGCCAACGTTTCTTCAACTGCGAGGTTTTGAACAACAAAGGGCAGGGGATAAAAGTGCCCTTGTCCAGAAATTGGCAAATGCACAACAGCCTCATTGAGGGTAGTGGAACTACAGGCATGTTTGTCAAAGCGGGAAAACTATCCATCTTCAAAACAACATTCCACGACAACCACAGGGCCCACCTCAGCGTAGGCGATGCCAAAGTGAAGGCAATGGAATGCAAGTTTACATGTACAAAAACTGGCGACGGAGTAAACCTCTTCTCAACTGGTCACCTCGAACTCCATGGCTGCTCCATAGAAAACTCCAATGGGCAGGGATTGCGCTCTAGCGGCACTGTCGTAGCAACGACATCTTCTTTTAGTAACAATGTTCTCAACGGAATGAAGATAGGTCAGGGCGGAACAATAGGTTTTGGCTTGACTTTGGCGAAAAACGGACATTATGGAATATCGGCCTTTGGTTCAGCCAAAATCACTTTGGACAAAACATGCAAGTTCATCGATAACAAATTCGGTGAAGCAGAAGTTACGCAGCAGGCCAAGCTCTTGCGATAATTATTGAACCACCTGTGCCCACAACCGTCTCTCCTCTTGTGAGAGGATGGGAATGATAAAAACAGCTTTTTTCCACACAGTGCATCTGTTCTTGGCTATTTGCTGCACCATTATTTTTTACGAACACCAAGAAAGATTAGTCCGAAAAGAGATAGGCGAAGAAGAAAAGCATAGTTGTCGCAGACAGTGCCGTGAACTCCAAAATGCGGCTGAGTGTTACGC
>CAZXTJ010000478.1:0-6176 GCA_964643655.1 uncultured bacterium | reverse complement strand
GAAGATCCTCATCGCCCAACAAACTTCACACCCAAAGAACGAGCAACTGCTGGTGTATATGTTGATAAACCAGCAGAAGACAAATCTGTTCCTTGGGGTTATGGCACTACCGGCAGCGCTTATGGATCCTTTGGAGCGGCAACTGCATTTGCCACTGAGTTGTCGGGGAACATCAAAGAGTTTCAACGCTCCTTTCCTCTGCCCAATGCTCTACAACTCAATCACCTCGAGGCTGGCTCAGACTTGGGAACAACGGGCTACGGTGAACTAGGCTTGTACAACATCGGCGACCGAGATGCCTCTTATTGGTTGAGGGCACGCCATATGGGTCGTTGGGATTTGTATGGTCAATGGGATCACTTCACACACATAGACAGACCTAGTGATACTTTTACCGATCGTTACCAAGGTCATTATGGTGGTCGCCTGCGGGCTTTCAAAAACTTGAGAGGTCAGTTACTCATCTCTGTCATCGACGAAGAGGGCACTGGTGGCCTTGGCACAAGGGACTCTACAGATGACGAAATCTATCTGGAGCTTCATGCAATCAGTTCCCATTTCGATGCTATCCTCGGCGGCGGAGTTGCTCGTTATCGCGATGAGTTGGATCACTTCAACGACACAGATAGAACGCATGTGGATTTTCAGGTTTCAAAAGAGATTTGGGAAAGAACTCACTTTGACATTTCTCTCAATCACAGAGACACGACTCGCTTAGAAGACGAAAAACATGTGAGGGAAACTGACATCATGGCCACAGGTCTTACCTATGGTCCTTTTAACTTGCCCAGCCTTCGACTACGCACACATGCTCGTTATTATTACCGACCAACGACTTTCGTTCAGACCAATGATGTAGAAGAGATGTTCGAGGTAGGTGGCAATTTTCTTTATGTTGTGGGCAAAGGCACTCTTTCAGGTGGCTTGGATTATCGCAATCATGAAAACAAAAGACTCAGTAGACAAGGTATAGAGAGCTTATTGACTACAACGGGAACTCCCCATGCATATTTGGACAAATATGGAATAGAGGAACGGCCCACCTATACGACAACTTGGGTAAGAGCCAAGTTGGACGGTGGCAAACAATACAGTCTCTCCTTCAAATTTTCCGACAATCTTTTGGGTTCAGCACCACAGACTGATTATGTTGTCGGAGGCAGCGCCAATCCCTATGTGAAAGATCACATGTGTACAGATGTCACCTTCACTCTGCGACCTCGCTCACCAGTCAATTTTTCTGTGACACATAGAGAAGAGAAACGACTCTGGAGTTCGCCAGACAGGGCCATTGAAGGTCGTGGTTACCGCAGCCAAACAAACTATTTACTCAACCTTGGTGGACTGGTGAAACGTTTCCACGGAGCCGTCAATGCAACTAGCCTCGAGTTGACTTCACCGAATTACGAAGTCAACAGCGGGCTCACCGATGACTTGTGGTCAGTGGGACTACATGGCGCTTATGACATTTCCAAGACATACAATGTCTTTTTGGATTACACGAACATTGCATGCCAGGGTGCAAATGAAAGTAATGAACGAGTTACTGCCTTGGGGATAAGATATGATCCAGGCGTCGCTCGTGCGCTGACTTATGAGTTGGCATATTCCATAGACAGATTTCGTGACCGAGCAGATGATGGTAATAGTTTCGACGCACGAACTTTGACCCTGTCATCGGAGTCGCGTTTTTGAGAGGAGCTCCATTGTGAAAATAGTGATAGAACACACACCTTCGAAAGAACGGCTTAGTGAGCTAGGAGTAGACAGTTGGGGCACCTGGGGCTGCGAAGAATCGACCTTTGACTGGTCTTATAGCGACGACGAAGTATGTTATGTCAAAGAAGGTGAAGTAGACGTAGAAACTGCTGATGGAACAGTCACCATCAAAGCCGGTGATTTAGTCTATTTTCCAAAGGGACTGAGCTGTGTTTGGAAAGTCAAAAAAGCCATCAGCAAAGTCTTTACTTTTGGCATAAGACTCTAGCCAAGGAATGGGACATTATGTCCCGTCTAAAAAAAAGATGGGACAGTAAGTCCCATTTATTTATGTACGTGTATTAGACGCGTCTTCTTCTAGCGCGCGTATCACGCTGTATAAGCCAATTTCAGCCAAGGACTAAAAGTCCGCTTTCTGTGGCACAAATGTTTCATGAATTTCTTCGCTATTTGATTTGAACGAAGGAGAAATCATGGGGCAAATGGGAAGCAGCAACAAAACGAAAGTGGATAAGTTAATTCACTCTTTGTTCATCAAGCTTCTGGATAGTCCTCAGAAAGCCCCTATGCTGACGAAGATTGCTCGTGAGCGCTTGGAAAGAATGCTCTCCCATTATCAAAACGAAGGTCACACCTTGGCTTTCGCAGTAGTAGATACAGTAAGGGAAGTGCTCTTTGACAACGTCACTTCAGCAGATTGGGCACTCTCACCATTTTCCAAAGTCAAGTTGAGCCTGGCAAAAATAGAAACCCTTGCCCCACTACCTCCTTCTGCTTTTCCAGCCCCTCCGACACCTCCACCAGCCGGTTTGGGCACATATCTAAAAGCGACACTACCGAGCGAATTGTTCACCTTGCTTCAGTTCGTTCTTCACTACGGTTGTCGGGCTGACGAAACAGATGAACTCTTCTCTTTGCCAAGAGGTACGAGTTCTGATGTTCTAGCTCAACAATTGGTAGCTCTTGGAGTTTATGAACGTCGCGGTCACGATGAACCATCAGCTTGTTGGCCACTTGCCACATTGCGATTTGTGACAAAAGAAAAGAAACCCAAATGTAAAGCTTGTAGAAAATCTGCAGTCAGAGTCTTCCAATTGGCAGCCCTCTTGGCACCAGAAGAGTGTACAGAAAAAGCTCCACCGAAAACAGAAGAGAAACCAAAGAAAAAACACCTTTCCAAACCAACTCGGATTCGTCCTCTACGCTCTCATCTCCTACAAGAAAGTAAGGTTAGTTTTTTCTCTGCCAGGAATGCCCTTGTCTTGTTTGTTCTCTCCACTATTCTGACAACACCTGTGCTCTTTCTAAAAGGAAACGTGGCAACAGCAAGGAAAGATTCGAGAATTTCAGTTGAAAAGAAGCTCGTCCAACACATAGCGCATTGTCCTACAACTGGAAAAAAACTTACGGCAAACTCTGAAATCCAAGCAGGCACTGAAAGGCCCTATTTTGTTCAATACAAAGGCAAGATCAATGTAGTACTACGCCCAGGTTCCTCGGCTCGTGTAGTAGAAGACGGCATTGAACTCATATCAGGCGGACTATCAGTTGATGTTCCTGAAGCATGTGAAACACCATTCAAACTCTCTTGCGGTTTCTTCACCTCACCTCTTGCCATGGGACGTTTTCTGGCCAATAGAACAAAAGAAGAAGCAAAGATCTCTGTATACAAAGGTGAAACCAAGGTCACCTTGTCCGGTGTTGTGAATTACTCTGTTGAAACTCTGAGACAGGCCACAGTAGATGGCGAAGGACACATCAAAATCTGCGATTTGGAAACACCATTACCTGATTGGCTGGCCAAGTGGTATGCAGAGAATGTCCTTTCAAAAGGCTCATCTATCCAGAAGCAGTCTACAAAAACTATGGACTATTCCTGGGCTAAAAAAGGGACAAAGTTCCCTTCTTTCGGCCCCAAAAAGAACAGGAAACGACGCTCCTACAGACGAAGTGCAAAAATCCAAGGTCGAAAGGCCAAAGGTTCGGATTTTTACCGTCATCTCTTCTAGAGTAACAAAAATCGAATGTGCCATAAATTGACCATTTAGGCCCTCTTATGTCGAGACGCTGTCAAGGCTTTCTTCACAAATTCTTTGCTTTTTTTTTGCAGAAAGATTTGATCATTAGCTAGGTGTCCCATCAAATGCGGATGTGGCGAAAAACCGCTTTAGAGACGCTTTCTAGGCTTGCCCGTAAAGGTGCCTCGTGGTATCCTAAAACCTCGCGGTTCCCCTCGAAGGTCTTACGAGTGGGACCCACAGAAACCACGAGAGACCCGTCGTAATCGATGGCTTTCAGGATGGAGAGACTGTGAAAAAAACGAGCCGTACGGCCCCGACTCGAAAATCTTCCCGTGGGCCGGTCTTTGTTGACCTATATCTACAAGAGCCAAATGAAGATGGACAATCTACATTGAAGCTCATCGCTCGATTCCGTGGACGAAAACCAGCCAGACGAGCCTTGGACCAACCAGAGTTCGTATCTGACTTAGTTCGTTCAGGTGGTGTTTTGTACATGACAACTGTTGGTGGAAAAACACCCAAGGTTGCCACTCGACTTCCCAAAGAGACAGATGAAGATGAACGTTGTTGGTTCAAGGGATACCCGAGAGTCAATGATGGTCAGCCAATGCTTCTCTGGAGCCTCGTATGGCCTAAACCTGACGTAATCGACGAGTTGTTGGATCTCATTATTCGAGTCTGAGACAGCCAACTTCACACATTGCTGCCGCCGCTTTTGCGGCGGTTTCGCATTGCGTGACTTTTATCGAAACTCAAAGTCCATGTAAGTCACTCTATTACTAGCACCTGTTGCGTTTGATGATCTTGCTCCACTGTTGCCAGCAGCATCCACACTGCGGACATTCGTGATTTGAGTGTTGTTTGGTTTAACTTGTGTAGTTGGTCGAACATTACTCGTTGTGGGACGAACAACAGGTGTTCTTTCACTGTACCGCTGAGGTGGTTGTACATTTGTTTGAGGAGCCACAGGTTCACTAGAGACAGGCTGATCGTAGACAGGTTGGCTGTTTGATGCTTGAAAATTGTCAAAGTAGTTTGACACTTCACTCTTCCAATCATCTTCCTGCTCTTCCTCTTCGTACTCATCTTCAGGAGTCTCATTCTCTTGACCAACAGGATTGAGCTTGGCCAACTCCATCTCTGTTCGCCCTTTGCTCATAGCTTTTCCCAAGGCAGCTGTTGCTCGAGCAATCCGCTCGTGATAGTTCTTTGTTTCACCATCATTGATGGCCTTCAAGATTGTTGCAACGACTTCTCTGCCAACTTCACCAAAGACGAGTTGGTTGGACTTTGTCACATTGCCGTTTCCATCAACAGCTCCCTGACAAAGACCAGTCAATCTAAGGTTAGATTTTTTGCGACCATATCTGTTTGCCAAATTCAGCTTTCCACCATATGAACGAACTTTCGTTAGTCCCGCAGCAACTGCAATACCAAACAAAGAACGTGTTTCAGCGACTTCTGCAGTAGGTGTACCAACAGTCAATCCAACAGGAGCAGAAGTAGAATTGACTAGAACTTTTCCAACTTCCAGTTCAAGACCTCTGCCATTTAGATATCCTTGTGCCGGACCTGTAAAATGGACAATTCCACCTTTTGCAAGTTCGAGTCGAACTCCTCCACCTTCACGTACGTGAATGATGTCATTGATATGAACATTGAATTCTCCTCTGGCTTCTATCCACTGTTTCCCAGATCGCAATACGAAGACTGCTTTACCTAAGCGCAATGTACCGACAATCGGACTGCTTTCGTGAGGAGTCAAAGCTTCACCTGCAGCAGGAAAGTGTCTTCTGTATTGATGAGCCAACACACAACCTCTCGAGAGACGCTTGAAGACTCCAGAACGTCCAACCCTATATTTGGCACCGGGCAATAGTTGTGCACGTGTATTGTCAAACAACAATAGCTGGCCACCCTCGTCTTTGGTTACGACTTTGTCGCCCACATCAACACGAACAAATCCATCAACAGAGAACGAACCGCCAACCTTTTTTTCTACAATGACGTTGCCTGAACGTCCCACGACCATACCCACCATAGAAGCTTGCGCCAATGACGCTGTCATTAGCCAAAGGACGGCCCATGCCAGGACCAGACTTGCCCATAAATCCCCACGCAGTCTCATTTCCACGGTCATATCGTCCTCCTAAGGACAAAAAAGTTCAAAAATGACATTATTTTGTCTGTACATTTCTGTTTTCGGTCTATTAGAGGAGAAGATTGAGGATTTAGAAGAAAAGAAAAACCCGGTACGACTAGCGGCCAGTGGCGACGGATCAAACGAGTAAACCGCTTATCGAACCGGGGTTCTCTCTAGAGCTATCGGACTGCGCGAAAAAAGAATGAAGCAAAAATTTTGCTTATTGTTCAGGCTGTCCTGACAACTCTTCAGGATCAATCATTTGTGAAGGATCCACACAATGAGCAACGTAC
>CAZXTJ010000477.1:0-6195 GCA_964643655.1 uncultured bacterium | reverse complement strand
GTGTTGGTGTGGGGATGGGTTACAACGACAAGCTCATGGAGCAATTGGCAGACAAAGGAAATGGTACCTGTTCTTACATAGATACTGTGGACGAGGCGAAACGTATTTTCTGCACAGGTCTAACCTCTACATTGCAGACAGTGGCAAGAGACGCCAAGATACAAGTCCATTTCGACAAGAAGACCGTTTATCGCCATCGCCTCGTTGGGTACGAAAACAGGAAGATGGCAGCCAAAGACTTCCGTAACGATAAAAAAGACGCCGGTGAAGTAGGTGCTGGCCATTCTGTGACAGCTCTATATGAGTTGATGCTTACTCCATATGCTCTTCGTGAAAGGACAGCCAATGTTTCTTTGGCAACTGTAAGAGTGCGGTTCAAAGATCCCGTCAAAGAACGTGTGACTGAATATCAGGAGGAAGTCACTACGGAAAATTATCATCGTGAATATGCCAAAGCACCTGCACGTTTCCGCCTCAGTGCAACGGTCTGTCGTTTTGCCGAGGTCCTCCGTGACCGTGATGGCAGTGAAGGAAAACTCTTGAGACAACTAGAAGACGATAGTTGGAAACTTTCTTTTGAGCTGGCTGATGACAAAGATGTGAAAGAGTTCGCCCAAATCGTCAAAAAAGTACGTAGAAATTTGGCGCTCAATGAAAACCGCTCTCAAATGAAAGGAGCAGCAGACTGAGATTAGACCTGTGAACGTAACTTTTGACTCGCACTCATCGGCAGCCCCTTCTGGGGCTGCCTCCCTAGTTGATTGATCTCTTCCTTCTATGCCCCCTACCATGAGTAAGGCTTTGTTTTAGATGCTCGACTGACTCGAGGGGGCGATTTGTATGAAAATTTTTAAAACCATTATTTTTTTTCTTTTAGTTTGCGTTGTGCTGTCTTCCTCTCTTTGGGCCAAAAATCGTAATGTCATCAATGATGTGAAAAAGGCTGCCCAAAAGTATGCGGCCTATGGTGTGAAGTCTCGTTGGTATTCACAGGCCACATATGAGGCAGCAGATTTTATTGAGGTCTTGCCGGGAAACAAGGTTTTAGTTGGTTCTGTTGCTTCTGGTTCGAAGCTCGGGATTCCTCGGCACGGGCCAATCTTTTTGTATGACGGTGCCAATGGTCGTCAGTTATGGAAAACTAATAGGGCTTCATTACCTGATGGTGAATATAACTTGCTTTCTACCTCACCCAATATCCTTTTGGCAGGTGTTCATCGGAATTGTGAAGTTTTTGCCATCAATGTAAGAACGGGTAAACAGATTTGGTCTTTTCGCACTGCTGCAGACTCTGTTCTCGAAGTTGATGGTTCAAGGTTGTTTTGCCTTTCAAGAGCAAAGAAGACTTTGCAGGCCATTGATCTTAGAAGTGGTCGTAAGTTGTGGATAGCTCAATCGCTGGTTACGAAGGTTCGTAAGAATAGGACATTGAGATTGTTCGTCCACAATGAGTGTGTTTTTGTTCTTGGTTTGGGACTGGAGTGTTTTGCTCTTGATGGTCGCATTCGTTGGCAAGTAGGACATCCTTCTTTCATCGACGATACAGCTATTGTCGCTTGTGGTGCTGATTTGTGTTTATGGTCTGCCAAGGCAACTCTTTTGGTTGATGGCAAAATTGGTCAGCTTCGCTGGATCAATGAAAAAGCAAAAGAGGGAATAAAAGCGCTCTATTTTGCAAAAGGTATGTTGTATCGCGTTCTCAAAGGAGAAAGTGGCGATTTCATCGAAGCTTTGGCTGCTTCTTCTGGCAAAATCCTCTGGGCTAGCCAGATGAACGACAAGGTTGTGAGCCCCTTGGTGGTACATGGAAACAATCTCTATTTCACTGGGGACAGAGCCCTTTATGCCCTCAAAAAAGACAGTGGAAAGAGCGCTTTCTTTTCTGTTTTGCCTGATAGGTTTGTTAAAAATTCACCATCAGTAGCTCCTTTGTTGGGTGCTCCTGACATGCTCGTCCTGCGCAAAAAGAGTATCGTCATTTGGCGCGACAGGGCAGGGATTTTGGCCTGTGATTTGGTGAAAGGAAAAGTCCTCTGGAGTCATTTCCCCCTTCTGCCCATTCCTGATTACAACGTTAACGACGCCACAGGTTTGCTTTTCCAAGTGCGCAACATAGTTCCCAAAAATGTGGGCGCAGGTGGGGTCATTCCTTTGCATGAACCTGGTCCAAATCCATTTTTGATTGCAGCTGAAAAACGTCACGCTGAGGTTTTGGCCGACAAAAGATCTGATTCTTTAGATGTGTCCATCTCTTCTGGATCAGTCATGAACCAAACGAAGATTTCTTCGGCTTTTAATCAGGCCCAAGCTGCAGTCAATATGGGCGTTTCGATGATTGCAGCGGCTCAAGCCATTCGTCAAATGAACAAGATGAGGGCGCAAGAAGGTTTGCGGCAAAGGTATGCAATGCAGGCCAGAGCTGTAATGCGCAAAAAGCCAGAGGCATTCCAAGGCAAATATTTCATCGAGCCTTTTTTGGCTCGCGGTGTTGGTGCTGGTGTGACTTTGGTGGACTTGGACAGCGGCAAACGTGGTGACTTTTTGTATTCACCGCTCGTTGCACCTTTGTTGGACTTTAGTGTCGATTTACTCTGTTTTCATTTGGACGAAAGACTCAATAGGCTCTTTCTCATTGCAGTGGGTATGGAAGCCAAAAGATATCAGGCAATGCGCAAGTGGCGTTGGACTCTGCCTAGACCTGCTCTCTTGGCTTTTGATGTGTCTAACATTCCATTCTTGAAAGAAAACAGGATTGCCAAGGCTGCTCCACCACATGCTCCAGGGAAGGTGCTGTCGCAAGAGGAAATCCAAAAAATCGTCAATGCTGCTTTGAAGGCACAAGGTATCAAAGCTCCAGGAACTGCAAAGGCAACTCCACAAACTCCCCAGAGTCCGGCTTTGAAAGCTCTGTATAGTGGTGTACAGGGAAACAATGTGGGGGCTGTAAAAAAAGCTCTCCTGCAAGGAGCACCTGTTAATGGCAGTGGCGGAGAACCTCCGCTGACAATGGCCTTGAGAGAAAAACGTTATGCAGTAGCAGATGTTTTGTTGGCCAAGGGTGCTGATGTGAACAAAACAGGAGCTTTTGATTTGGCTCCAATTCACTTTGCCACATTGCAATTCAATTTGGATTTGATGAAGAGGCTCATTGCCAAAAAGGCTGATGTGAATGTGAAAAACTCACAAGGTATGACTCCATTATTAATGATCATCAATAACGGTTATTGGTTCATTCATAAAGAGAAGGTCTTGCCCCTTGCTGAACTTTTGCTCAAAGCAGGCGCTGATACGACCTTAAAGACCAATCTGAACATTTCAATGACCAAACATGCAGCCAAACAACATCGCAAATTGGGGCAAATGTTCCGCCGATATGGCGGTCGTTGAGTCATTGGAGACGCAGAATGGTACCTGCGTAAAAAGTTAGGGCTGTGTAATAAGAGGGGGAATTCATAATGGTCAAGCTGAATGTGTTTTTTCCTTCATTCAAAGCTGAGATTGGTATCTTAACATAATAACGTCTTCGGTAACCCGGTTCTTCGTCCAATGGGTGTGCTATCTCTGACAGTTGGGTAATTGTCTCTTTTGCAGTCATAGCTTCAGAGCCCAGTCCTGTGAACATCATCATTCCAATGCGGGCATAATTTTCTGAGGGCAGAGCTTTTTCCCAAATAACAGAATCACTTTCAGGAGTTTGAAGAATGGCCTTGAATTTTCCATTGTTCAGGTCGCCTATGAAGACTCTGTGTAAAGCACCATCATTGATGAACACTTCCAACTCAGCATGGTTAAAGCTGGCGAGTCGAATTCCTTTCAATCTCAGAGATCTCGTTCTAGACAACAAGGCACCTGCAGATTCTTGAGAGAAAACCATCCTATTTGCCATTGGATGGGCAGTGTCCAACATTGGGTATTGGGCCAAAGCCAGCGGATCTTCATCCTTGAATTCTTGCTCGAAAGTAGGCTTGTTCAAATGAGCTTTGCCTAACGAAATGTCAATCTGTCTCTCGGGCAAGACAGCACGACCCCATCGTGGATGAGGTTTGAGCTTTCGTAACAAAGCAGCACTTTGGGTGTTTATCAGAGGTAGCATGGCAAACCAAGCGCTCCAGCGTAGTGGATGAATGGCAGGAGCAATCTTGTTCAATTCTGAAACTCCAGGAGCAAGTGAAGAGGCCTGACGGTACCAGCTCCCGCGGTAGTTCAGTCGTCTTTCTATCACTTTCCAAGCATTGGCAGACAACTCATCGGACTTTACTCCATCTTTCGAAGTGAATTTGGCTCCGAGTTCGAGCATAAGCTTTACAGGCTCACCAGTTTTGCCATTAAAAGCACGCCAGTAAGTGCCAGAACGATAATCTTCCGCGTATCCTTCGTATAATGAAATGCAATGTTGGTGGAAACCATCGAGGATGGGAAAACTCTCTTCGTGTTTTTCTCCATCGAGGGATCTTATTTGTAAAGAGAGGCGAGAATTGTTCTTCAAGATGTGACTAGGCACAAGGTAGACAAATTTGTTGGCAAAGGTAGTCGAGAAAATCTTCTCTTTGTTCAGGACCTCGAGAGGACTTGCTTTTTGAACGTTGAATGGGGTTTTGCCTTTCAGTTGAATTAGCCAATTACCCTCTTGGTCAAACTCTGGAAACCAATGAAAGTCCAACTTGCGAGCTTTTTTCGTCGTGAAAGATTTCGCCAGACTTTTACTGCCATCTCGTTTCAATACTGCAGCAGTGTAAGAAGTGGATTCAGCAAGTCCAGTTATTGCCAAACTATAACGATAGGGCAGCTCTTTGTTTGGTGCGAGCTCTTCAATGTGAAATGAAATTACTTGGAAACTCTGTCCGCCTTCACTGCCAAACTGACTGATTAACACTTGCGGTTTTTCTGATTTCCAATCGGACTGCCAGTGGACAACAGCTCCTTTGCCGCTAGTGGCAACAACTTCAACATTGGCTACCTTGGAAGTTTTTGTTACACCACCTGAAAATACAAAGCCTAAGACTGCCAAGAATAGAAGAGGAATCCATCCGTAACGTAGGGCAGAGCGTAATGCTGTCGGGGCTTGCCGTGGTTCAACTGTTTTGGCAGGTGAAGCTTTTCTCTTTTTACCAATTGCTGAACGTTCTTTCGCCTCTCGTCGTTTTCTCGTTGCTCTCGTTTTTTTCGGAAGGGGCCTTTTCCCAGATTTTACGAGTTTTTTATCAAAAGGACTTTCAAGAGTGCCTTTACGACAGCCAAGGCTAACTGTTAGAGGATGTTGGTGGCCCAATAGACTGATAGTGTTACGTAACTCCTGAGCAACCTCGGCTGCATTTTGAGGTCGTTCCTCGGCGTTTTTGGCCAAACATCTATTCAAGAGTGCATCTAGTTCATGGGGTAGGTTCTTGTTGACGTCTTTGGCTCTAGGAGGTTCTTCGTGGAGATGTTTGAGCAACACTTCCAAGTCAGAGGGGGCCTCGAAGGGACGCACACCTGCCACGAGCTCAAAGATGACGACTCCAAGAGAATAGATGTCTGTAGCATTCGACAGTTTGTTTGCCTGAGCTTGTTCGGGAGACATATATCTTGGTGTACCCAAGATGACACCTGTTCTCGTTTTAACGGCTGAAATGTCACCACGCTTGGCAATGCCAAAGTCTGTCACTTTGATGTGGTTGTTAGGGAGAACGAGGATATTGTCTGGTTTAATGTCACGATGAATGACATTTTGACTATGTGCGTAATGAAGGCCATCTGCAACTTGTGCCATCATCTCGAGAAGGTCAACGAGAGGAACGGGCATTCTGTCGTCAATCATGACAGAGAGATCACGACCTTCGACAAACTCAAAGACTATGTAAGGTGAGTCACACTCAACATCGTAATCAAAAATTTCTACGATGTTCGGATGTTTGAGGAGAGAACATATTTTCGCTTCAGCAGCAAATCTGAGCAATCCAGCACGAGTGGAGAAGATGGATTCCGTAAGAAGTTTTACGGCTGCTTCTTTGCCTAGTTCGCGGTGGTGGGCTTTATAGACGCGGCCCATTCCGCCTACGCCTATCTCTTCACCCATTTCATACTTCCGCCTGAGGGAGGCGGGGAATTCGTGACTCACAAAGCAATTGTAATACAGTCAAAGGCGTGGCGTCGCCTGTCATTACATTTTCTTGTATTTATCTATGGTTGCCTGCTCCTGCGCCACGCATTGGCCAA
>CAZXTJ010000476.1:0-6205 GCA_964643655.1 uncultured bacterium | reverse complement strand
CAGTTACGCATAGTCGAAGTCAAAGAGAAGAAGGACGGTTCGACTATACTCGAGCTGGAAATCATGAAAGGCGAGTGAGCCACGTGAACTTCGATGCCTCTGATATGCATGGGATCCTCAGACTGGGGATTTGGGGTGCGCTCAATGATGGAGAGGCTGAGTATTTGCGTACGTCAATTCGTAATGCAACGAGGGATAGTTACCACGACTTGCTCTGGGATTTTACAGAGATAAGTAATATTGGTCCTCGCTGTTTTGGAGTCTTGGCTTTCCATTTTGCACGCTCTATCCTCGATGGTTTCAGACCAGTCTGCGTTGATCCCAAGATGGAGTTATTGGGCACCTGTTATATGGCTGGCATGGCCAAACAAATAGAGTTTGTGAGAAACATTGACGAAGGATTTGAGTTTTTCCTCGAAGGACTCAAAGTCAATTACAACAGACTCTTTTGTCAACTTCTCGTAAGTGAAAAATATCTGAGCCCCAAGAAGCTAGAAGAGGCTTTGGTAGTCTACAACCGCCATGAACGAAAAATCCCATTTGGGAAAGTGCTCATGCAGATAGGTTTGATGACCTCGAGAGAAATCGTCAAAGTCATTACCAAACAAAAGAGCTTCTTGGGTGAAATATTGATTGAGCAGAACATAATTAGTAAAGAACAGCTCAACAAACTGCTCAAAGAACAAGCCAAATCAGGGCAAGCAGCAAAGCTAGGCGATCTCTTGCAAAACCTTGGTTTGGCTTCCAATCAGGATATTTACGCAGCTTTGCACACACAGTTCAAAAGACGGCGAAAGATTCGCTGAGGTGGAAATCATCCACCGAGGTTGGGGCTGGTGGGCTCACCTCTTTTTAACTGTTCTGCGCAGGTTAGATCCCCTCGTCGACACTTATGACGACAAACTCACAGAGTTTTGTGTCGATCGCCTTCAATTGCCAACTGGAGCCAAGATCCTCGATGTAGGCTGTGGTGCCGGAGATGTAGCTCTGCGCCTTGCTCGCCAAGGTTATAAAGTCCTTGGAGTGGACATATCGGCTGAGCTGATAGCCTACTGTCAAAGTCTGAAGGAAGAGACAAAAGGAGAATTGGCTTTTGAGCTCACCGATATGCGTCAGCCATTTATGGAAAACGAATTCCACGGAGCCATCTGTCTCGGCGTCACATATGGTTACTTTTTGGATGATGAGAATTTGGCCTTCCTGGCTTCCATGGCACGGGCACTAAAGCCCGGAGGAAAGCTGTTGGTTGAGACGGACAACCCCCTTGATTTGGCTCCAGGATGGGTCGAAGAGACTGCTTCCATTCCTGGAATGGGATATCTAGTCATGCGTCGCCGTTTTAATGTGGAAGAAGGAGCTTATGAAGGAGAGTTCCACCTAAAGACCCTTAGTGGCGAAAAGGTTGTTCTAACGAGGGATTTACATGCGGACTGGGATGAGCGGATAAGGATATACCAAGCCGAAGAGCTGGAGAAGATGGCTTCCTCAGTGGGTTTGACAGTTACTGGTTTATGGGGAGACACCTCTTTGCCCCTCCAATCTTACCTTCCTCAAAGTCGCCGCCTTGTCCTCGAGGCTGTCAAAAACTGAGCATTCGCCTGCAAAGGCCCTTAGAGGCAGGATTGCGCCACTACTAGAGCCATGCTAACTTAGTTCTAACTATGGAACAGAAACTAGCACCAGCAGGAACAGTCCTATTTTCGTCCTCACAAAGAGTGGGGCGACATGTGCTGCTGCCCGAAGAAGAAGCTTTTGTCAAAAAGGCCTGCAAAAAACGAGTGGATGATTTTGCCACAGGTCGTTTTTGTGCTCGCCAGGCACTTGCCGAATTGGGCATACCTGGATGTGCCATTCCCATATCTCCCAACAGAGCTCCTACTTGGCCTTCTGGTGTTGTCGGTTCCATTACGCACACAGAAGGATTTGTTGCTGCTGTCGTGGGAAAAGAAAGTGACTATAAAGCCGTTGGTTTGGATTCTCAAAGGATTAAGGCAGGTCGTATCACTCCTGGTATGGCACGACTGATCCTCCTTCCTAGCGAGTTTGCTCTTCTGGAAAAGGGCGACAAAGATCAAATACTCAATTTGGTCTTTTGTGCCAAAGAATCGCTCTACAAATGTCTAAATCCAATAGTGAACAAGTTTTTTGGTTTTGAGTGTGCTCAATTGACCTCTGTTGATGATAAAAATGGGCGATTTGTCATCGAACTGACAGAGGACTTGGATGAAACCTTCGGTAAAGGCTTTCAGCTAAAAGGACAGTTTGTCGTCAACGATGGAGTGCTTTCGAGTTTGCTCTACTTGAAGTCCTCCAACAAGGAAGTTTGAAGGGTGGCTTCCGGTGGTGAAAGAAACGCCGGTTTACGTATATACAGCTGAAGAACTAGGCCAATACGCCTTTGGTGAAAAGCACCCTTTTAGCCCTCTTCGTTTACAAACATTCATCACCGCTCTCACCAAAGCTGAGTTATTGAGCGAAGTCCACGAACCTCAATTCCAAAGAGCCACAAGGGAAGACTTGGTACTCTTCCATCGTCCCTCTTACATCGACAGAGTGGAAGAGGCTTCCGTCGAAGGAACAGGATATCTCGACCAAGGTGATACACCTGCCTTCGTTGGTGTTTATGAGGCAGCAACTACTGTTGTTGGTGCTGGCCTCGATAGTATGGAACGGGTCATGAACGATGAGGCGCGCAAGTGTTTCATTCCCATTGGTGGATTACATCACGCCCGTCCTTCAGCTGCAGGCGGTTTTTGTGTCTTCAACGACTGCGGAATAGTCATCGAGGCTTTGAAGAGTCGTTTTGGCCTCGAACGCGTGGCCTATGTCGATATAGATGCTCACCATGGTGACGGTGTTTATTATCCTTTTGTCAGTGACCATCAGGTCATATTCGCAGACATACATGAAGATGGTGAATTTCTCTATCCAGGAACAGGAAAAGCCAGTGAGCGGGGAGTAGGGGACGCCACGGGTACGAAGCTGAATATCCCACTACCACCTGGAGCCGATGATGAACTTTTTTACTCTGAATGGGAAAAAGTGGAGGATTTCATTCGCTCAGAAAAACCACAGATAATCCTTTTGCAATGCGGAGCTGATGGGCTGGCTGGAGATCCAATTACACATTTGCGTTATACGGAAACAGTCCATTATCACGCAGCAAAAGCTCTTTGCGAATTAGCTGAAGAGTTTTGCCAAGGCAGACTCTTGGCCTGGGGTGGTGGCGGATATTTAATGGAAAATATCGCCGCAGCGTGGACTCAAGTAGTGAAAGCTCTTGTAGAATTCGAAAGAGATCAAGGCTCTTGATGTAGCTTTTCGAATACTCTCCCTTTTTTGCCTGTGGGAACTAGAGAGACCACATCAGCGCCAAAGGTATTACTGATATAAAAAAGGCCATCATTTCCCCTGGTGATGACGTGAGGTGTTCGACCCACTTCAATTTGTGAGTTCAACTCGAGCTTGTCCATATCGATGACATCGATAGTGCCATTTCTATCGGCTGTGACAAGAGCATAACGGCCATCGTCTGTCACTTTTACGTCAGAGAAGGGGAAGCGGCCCACTTTGACTACAGCCCGCAAAGACGAATTGCCTACATCAACGATTGCCACATCATTTGACTCACTCTGAGCAACAGCCACCAAGGTTCCTTTGTCGTTGAAGTCCAGCGCGCAAGGGCCTACGCCACCAGTGGGGCAAAAACCTTTCACTGCCAATGGATTGGTTGTGACGATGGCAACACGATTGCCATTCCACTGACTGACGATGATATGGGATCCATCTGGACTGATGACAAAATCCCAAGCGCCACCATATTCGAGCTCAGCGCCAAGTTCTGCTTGCAACTTTAGGGGATTGACAGATACTTCGTAAATGGCATCTCTACTCGTGTTCAGCACATAAGCTTTCTCTTCTTTGGGGTGAACGGCCAAGTGGTGAATTCCCTGTGCCAGCTTCAATCGACTCGTGATTTCGCCACTTTGCTCGTCGAGAGCCAACAACTCTCCTTCGTAATATCCTGTTGCCAGAATTTTGCTGCCAACTCGAGCTAAGTCACGAGGATGAACGGCCAAATCCACTTTTTTCAGCACCTTGCCTTCAACAACATCAATAACAGCCACAGCTTTTTCATAAAAACAAGCGACAAAGGCTCTCTTGCCGTCAGCTGAGGTGGTTATTGCTAGAGGAACTCGTCCCACTGTCATGGCTGGAAAAATCTTGCCCGTTCTCACATTGATGGTCGTCACGTCATCGGTGTCACTGTTGCAGACGAGAAGATATTTGCCTTCATTGGCAAGTGTTGCTGCATTGGGCCCTGCACCAGTTTCCCATCTATCTACGACAGAAAAGGGGGCACTTACTACAGAGCTGGAGAGAATAATGGTCAGAAGTAGAGTAAGAAAGATGTGTCGCACAATGGGCCTCCAAATGGTTACGGGCCCTTTTTACAGGGCCCGTTGAGTGGTACCCCCGACGCGACTCGAACGCATGACCTACGGTTTAGGAAACCGTCGCTCTATCCTGCTGAGCTACGGGGGCACATCGCGCATTTGGAAGTGTACTCGGCCGAGGCGAAAAAATCAATTCTGGCTGTCAGCATTCATTTCGTCTGTTCGCTTGGGATCAATACGCCAAATGCCATCTTCGCGATACATTACCAAATATAGCTTCGAACCTTCAGACCAGAAAATGGCCATTTGTTCAGTTGTCTCTTCGAGACGATACTCTTCTTGTCTGAATTGCAAACCCGTAGCCACGATGTCATTGTGTTCCAAACCGTCGAGAATAGTCTTGAAGGCTTGCCGATGTTCAGAAACGACGAGATCTAGGACAGAATCCCTGTCCCCATTTTCTTGAGCCGTAATAAATGCATCCAATGCCTCTTCTACGGCAGAGCGGCGGGCTTTTTGTTGAGTTCTTCCACGTCGACATCCAGCTAATAGCAATGCCGAACAAAGTACTAAACAAAGCCAGGCCGCTAGCAACTTATTTCGCACTGTGGGTTCCTCCCCAGTAAACATCGGCTTGCGTGCCTGATATGCTGAATTATAGCTGTAAGGAAAAGAAGGGTCAATTGGCCCATATGCTTCATCGGATTAGTTCTGCTTGCTTTCTCTTGGGAGTCGTCTGATATACTTCCTATGATCATGATCACTCAAGATATAATTGAAGAAATTGTCAGGCGTGTTCTCGAACGCCTGTTGAAGGACCCGCGCTTTCAGTCTGTAGCAGCGTCGGGCGACACTTCTCAACGACCAAAAACCTCTTCGGTCAGACAACATTACGGCCGCTTATTGAGCGAGTGGGACGTATTGCAGGTACACCGTTCTGGTGGACGAGCGTTGAAAGTGTCCAAAAAGACCATTTTGACGCCTCTTGCACGAGACCGCGCACGTGATCTCGGCGTCGAACTCATCATTGAATGAGTTGCCTGTAACAACAAGAAGCCAAAGAGGAGGGCGAAGTGACACGCACGATTATCTCGACAGACAAGGCCCCGGCACCAGTTGGACCCTATTCCCAAGCAGTCAAAGCTGGCGGTTTTTTGTATGTATCAGGCCAAATTGCCATCTGCCCAGAATCAGGTGAACTAAAAATTGGTGACATCCAAGAAGAGACCAAATTGGTCCTGCAGAACATGAAAGCCGTTGTCGAAGCTGGTGGCTGCACGCTGAATGATGTGGTCAAGGTGAATATCTTTTTGGCTGATATGGGTGATTTTGCCAAAATGAACGAGATTTATGGGACCTTCTTTACTGAGAATCCACCTGCTCGCGCTTGTATTCAAGCTGCTTGCCTACCAAAAAACGTAAACGTCGAAATCGAGTGTATCGCATACGACGGTTCCTGAAAGGGCAGGTATAGTGACTGAAGGGCTCTACGTACATATACCCTACTGTAAACGACGTTGTGCCTATTGTGGTCTTCCGTCTACTGAGGGGCGACAAAGAGAGCTCGAAAGTTATCTTCATTCCCTGGCCAAAGAGGCAGAACAACGATGTTCTGGTCGTCTTTTCGACACAGTTTTCGTTGGTGGCGGAACTCCTTCCATTCTTTCACCGGAACAGCTGGAAAGCTTGTTCACTGAGGTATTGGCTCAGGCTCAACTAAGTGAGAATGCTGAAGTATCCATCGAGGTCAATCCAGACACAGTGACAAAAGAGTGGGTCTCCCTCTTGCCAGGCTTACCCATCAACAG
>CAZXTJ010000475.1:0-6209 GCA_964643655.1 uncultured bacterium | reverse complement strand
GTTTCAACGAAACGGCATCACCGTAGCTGGAGAAGCGGAAGATGGCGAAGAAGCCGTACGCCTTTATGAAGCCATGTGCCCCGATTTTGTGACCATGGATATCACCATGCCCGGTATGGACGGTATCACTGCCACGCGCAAAATAATGATGTTCAATCCCAAGGCTCGGATCATTATGGTCTCCGCTCTGGGCCAAGAGAGCAAAGTGCGCGAAGCAATCTCAGCTGGCGCTAAAGACTTCATCGTCAAACCACTCAAAGAAGACCGGTTGATGTCCTCAGTCCGCCGAGTTTTGATTGAGGCCTAATCGAGAACCGCAGGTTCTCGACCTCTTCTCCCAGAACCGCAGGTTCGCTCTCTTCTCTTCTCCCCAAACCGCAGGTTCGTTTATAACTCGTCTATATCGTCATCTTCATCGTCATCGCCTGTGACGGCAATGGCTTCGAAAGCTCCGGACCATTGAGTCTTGTCCGTAGGTTTGGCTTTGCGATAGACGAATTGCGGGGCAGCCTCCTCCTCTTCATCCTTTTTGGACAAAGAAGAGAGAGCGGCGAATACTTCCTCTGAACGTTGCTCGAGCTGCTCTGTGGGATTGGCTGGACCTTTTCGTTCTGTCTCTTCAGGACTTTTCCCACTAAGCGCTTGGAGAGAAGCAAGTATGTCCTCAGGACTCTTACCTGTAGGACCTTCTTTTTTTGGTTTCCCCTGACCAGAGAGCACGTCATTAGAAGATGTGGTCAAATCGGAAGTAGTTTTCGAGAGCTGCTCGAGACGACTGAAGAGCTGCTCGGCACCGTTTCCCTGCTGCTCGGCTCCGAGACGGTCCAAAATGGACTTGGCTCGTTCGATACCACGGTCAGCCATAGTCTGCAGTACGTTGCGGGCTTGCTGGCGAACGACAATGTATTCACTCGCCAGAGCAAGCTGCAGTAATTCGAATGTTTTGTTACCTGCGCCCATTCGGCCAAGAACATAGGTGGCCGAGTCTTGCATCCAAACCTCTTTGGCCTGAAGCATTCCCTCGAGGGTCTTGAAGACATTGACGCGACCATATTTTTTCAAAGCGATGACAGCATTGGCGCGACAACGGTTGTCTGGGTCACGCAGGAATGGAATGAGGTGGACGAGGCTGTCGTGATCACCTGTTGCATCGATGGCTTCAATGGCATTGGCTCGAACACGGGCGTCCTCATATTTGAGGAAGGGCAAAATGGCGTCAATGCCATCTTCGCCGCCCACTTTACCAATGGTCATCAAAAGGGCGGAGACGACTTGCCTGTTTGTTTCAGCACCAAGGCGGCTGATGAGGAGCGGAATGTAGGAGACGGCTTTGTATTGCTCGACAGCACGTATTGTTTGCAGTCTCGTCCACTGATCATCGTGAACGAGATTTGCTTCTACCGTTTCTGGATTGAGCAGCCCAGCATCGACTGGAGCAGGTCCCCTTCTTTTGGGAGGAGCACCGGTGGGAGCTGGCCCCGCCGACTTCTGCATCAAATATCCAATACCCTTGCGAGCGTAGTACCTCACCTGAGGACTGTCGTCTTCTGAGGCAGCTTTTTCGAGGAAGGGTATGGCGCGTTTGTCACCAGATTTGACCAATAGAACAACGGCTCTGACCCTCAAGTTGGGATCAGGCGAGTCGAGACATGCGAGTATTGTTTTTATGTTTACAGCCATATGTGTTCTATCGGTCTATTTAACCGGTTATTCAATGTAACTCAGGGCCATGGTCGAGGTCCAGCGAAAGGACTATCGACAATAGCACACGTCGTGTTACACTCCTATGACCATGTTATACGGAATAATCTCCGACATACACGGAAACCTCGAAGCACTGGAAGCAGTGCTAGGTGAAATGGACAATCTCAAGGTAGATAAAATCTACTGCCTTGGGGATATTGTTGGTTACGGTGCAAATCCCAATCAGTGTGTTGAACACATGCGTGAAAGGGACATCACTTGTCTCATGGGTAACCACGACCGTGAAGCCGTCAGCGAAGATGATCCAATCTCATTCAACGACGAAGCCCGTGCAGCAATTTTGTGGACTCGTGAAGTTCTCAAACCGGACAATCGTGAGTTCTTGAAAGCTCTGCCACCAAGGAAAACCGTCGGTCGTTCGACAATGTTGTGCCACGGTTCTCCACGCTCTATCGATGAATACATCTTCTCTGCCTCGAGAGCATCAACCGTTCTTGCGTGGCTGCAAATTCAAGCACCCACCATCCGTTTGTTGTTCTTCGGACACACACATCTGCAGATGTATATCTCTACTGCTCCCAAAGACAAAGTGGGCGACCTGAGCGAACCCGTAAGGTTGCAGCGCTCTTACATCCACCTCGTCAATCCAGGCTCTGTTGGACAACCACGTGATGGTTTCCAAGCAGCCTC
This sequence comes from uncultured bacterium, assembly GCA_964643655.1. Classification (GTDB taxonomy): domain Bacteria; phylum Muiribacteriota; class UBA6191; order CAZXTJ01; family CAZXTJ01; genus CAZXTJ01. Next base: position 3,815 of record CAZXTJ010000475.1, on the reverse strand, counting down.
TTTCCTCGTTTATGACTCTTCACAAAGAACCATAGAGTTCCGTAATGTTGGTTATGACGTGGAAAAAGCAGCAGGCAAAATCGAGTCAGCTGGATTGCCTGCAAGCTTGGCTGAACGCATCAAGATTGGTGTCTAAACGAGGGCGCAGCCCTCGTTCTCTTCTCTTCTTCCCCAGCGAAGCTCTCTTTCTCTTTCTCTTCTCTTCTTCCCCAGCGAAACAGAGATTCACTCAACATATCCCTCAGCTAGCAGAAGTTCTGCAATGAGCACTCCACCGCCTGCGGCACCACGGATTGTATTGTGGGACAAGCAGACAAAGCGATGGTCAAAGATGGGACAAGGACGAAGACGGCCAACGGTAACAGCCATGCCCTTTCCAGCCATTCTATCCTTTCTTGGCTGCGGCCTATCGTCTTCTTCGAGATAAAGGATAGGAGATTCCGGCGCAGAAGGTAGCTCGAGCTCTTGGGGCAATGCGCGGAAATTTCGCCAAGTTTTGATAATCTGCCTCTTTGTCGGTTTCTTTTCAAAATTTACGCTTACAGTAGCCAAGTGGCCATCAATACAAGGCACACGAGTACAAGTTGCAGAAATGACTGGTTTTTTTCTTAGCGCAATGGTGCCCCGATGAATATGCCCCAGGATTTTGCTCGGCTCTTTTTCCGATTTATCTTCCTCACCTTTAATGAAAGGCACAACATTATCTACGGCGTCCAAGGAGGCGACTCCAGGATGACCTGCTCCAGATAGGGCTTGCAAGGTCGTTACAAGAACTTGCTTTGGTTTCCAAATCTTGTCTAATGCAAATAATGCTATCAAATAAGACTGCAAAGAGCAGTTGGGTTTAGTGACCAGACAGCCCCGCTTCCACTTTCGCTTTTTTCGCTGAATATTTATCAGTTCGAGGTGGTGGGGATTAATCTCAGGAATGACCATTGGAACATCTTTGGTCCATCTGTGGGCAGAAGCATTCGAGACAACGGCGCAGCCTGCTTTTGCATATAACTCTTCATAATTTCGGGCTACATCAGACGAAACTGCTGAAAAAACAAGAGCACACTCTTTGCTTGCTTCTTTCACCTTCTCAATTGATTGTACAGTCAATCCTTCGACACTCTTGGGCATAGGGGAATCCATATGCCAACGACCGCTGACGGCCTCTCTATACTTCATTCCAGCAGAGCGAGGTGAGGCTGCTAAATAGACCACATCGAACCAAGGGTGGTTTTCGAGAAGCTGCAGATATCTTTGGCCTGCCATCCCAGTAGCGCCAAGAAGGCCAACAGGAATCTTCTTTCTTGTCTTCACTTGCACACTACTTTCCAGAATAAGTGGTCAAAGCTGAATGAACAGAATTTAGTGCCACATGCAGTTTCTCCATCGGAATGACACAAGAAAGGTTCAATAAAGAACCACCACGAGCCAAAAGATGAACTTCCGTCTTTTCTTTCGCAAGAGCAGAGAGGATCTTTGCTCCCATCTCTGGATGAGCGCGTAATGATCTACCAACTACACACAAAATGGCCATTTCAATTTCGCTGTCTACTCTCTCGACCCACCCCTTGATGAGTTCTAGTTCCAACTCTCTTTCAAGTGCTGCCCTAACCTCTTCGAGCTCTTTCTGGGGGACAACAAAACAAATGTTTCGTTCAGAACTTGACTGAGAGATCATTAAAACACTTGCTCTTGCCTTTGCAGTTGCTGCGAAAACTTTTGCAGCAATGCCTGGATTATCTAATAGACCTGGGCCTTCAACAGTGACCAGTGCAACCTTTTTCAATGATGTGATTGCCCAACTCTTTGTTCCAGCCTCTTCTGCCCCATTGTCAACCAATGTGCCAGAACTCTGCGGTTCAAAAAAAGAACGCAAGGTTGCTGGTATTCCCTTTTCACGCAAAGGCCTAATGGCAATAGGGTGAAGAATTTTTGCTCCAAAAAAAGACAGTTCTGCCACCTCATCATAAGTCATATGGGCGATGTGGTGACCACCTTCAACAATTGTCGGATCTGCTGACAGAAATCCTTCTACTTCTTTGTAATACCGAACTTCCTTGGCCTCGAGACAGTTGGCAATGAGCGCAGCCGTAAGATCAGTTCCTCCACGGCCCAATGTCGTTGTATCACCACTTGCATTTGCACCAATGAAACCCGTAACAACGGGAACTACACCTGCTTCGACCAATGGCAATAGTGTTTTACGCACCAGTTCCCTTGTCTCCACCCAGTCAATGGAGGCATTCAAATAGTTGGAATCCGTTCGAACAATTTGGCGGCTATCAATTGGCTGTGCCTTGATACCTTTGTCATTGAGAATTCCAGCAAGACCACGGGCAGAAAATCGCTCACCAAAAGAAAGTACATGAGCTCTACACTTGGGAGTAACCTCTCGTAGGTTGGCCACTGAACACAGCAAAGCATCAAGCTCTTTCAAGCGGAAGTCCAAAGCTTTCGAGAGATCATCTTTGATCTCCTCTTTATCCACCAAGTCATTCAACACATCTTCGTGTTTTTTCCGAAGCAGCCTCAAGGGGCTCTCCTCTTGGCGAAGATCTTTTATTATGGAGTCACTGAGCCAACTTTCGAGAATATTAGTCACGTCTCGCATTGCAGAAACTACGACAACTGGCTTCTCCAACCTCACTTGTTCGATAATTGAAGTGGTGTTTTTTCCTTGAACTGAATTTGCTAGAGCAGCTCCGCCAAATTTCAATACAATCATCTAAAATCCAGCTTGTACTCAGCGTCTTCTCAGCATACCGCGGTATCGACGCATTCGGATGTTGGGTAAACGAACGCCAGACTCATCTGCTGTTACGAATTCGACTGCAATCTGGCGAGTCATGAAGTTTTTGTGGCGAATGACGAGTGTGCGGCCCATTTTGATTCTTGTGCTGGGAACAACGATGTTGATCTTGAAGTTACCTTTTCTGTCCGTTCTGGCATAGCCTTTACGCCTTCTGGCGAAAAAGACTTCAGCACCACCGACAGGACGATTTCGCTCGTTTACGACAGAACCTTCAATGACAAAATCCACTGGAGGACCTTTGGGGATGGCTTTAGCTTTTACTGTCGCTCTTGGTTTGGGTTTTGGTTTGTTCTGTTTCTCTTTTGGCGTGTCAACGAGATAGGGCACACCTTTGATGAAACGAACGTTCTTCTTCGCGAAACCTTCAGGAGCAGTTGAAGGAGTGGAATAGCCAACTACGTCAGGCAATCCATCTTTGGGACCAGCGCTATAAACCTGAATATGTTGGGGTGTTTTGGCGTTGGGATTGGCCTTGGCTGGCTGAATTGGAGCAGTAAAACTGGGCTGCGGTCCTGTGGGCTGCGTGGGTTGGACAGGCTGCATTGGACGGGTGTTATAAGTTGGTTGGCCTGGTTGTTTGACCATGGCTCTTGGTGGTTGTCGCCGTGCAGCAGCAGGATCTGGCTGCAAAACGATGTTTACTGGAACACGAGGAGGATTGGCTGGATCCAAAGGAACAATGAAACCGGCAGGTTTGTATCCGTGAAAACCAGCATAGACACCTGCACCGGGAATGGCTCGTTGAACGGTGACAGGCATGACAAAACGGCCCTGAGCATCGGCTTGTGCTCGATTGGGTAAACCATTGATCCAAATGACAGCACCAGGTACGGGTTGCCCAAGGTGATTTTTAACTGTGCCAAAAACCTTAACCATCCCCTGGCCGAAAGTTACATTCGGCAGAAGGAACATCAGAACGAGCACCGCAAAGAGGTGGTCTTTCCTGGACATGTTTGCCTCCGCCTACCTTATCTAGCAGACTCTTTTGAATCTGGTCATATCCTTAGTT
>CAZXTJ010000474.1:0-6215 GCA_964643655.1 uncultured bacterium | reverse complement strand
GAATATGAGTGAAGAAGAGGCTATCAATGGATTGCTCGAAATTCTGCCTAGGGCCTATGCAGAAGCTAGAGAACTCTTTGAGCGTGCTTTCTTGAAACGCTGCCTCGAAGAGGCAAAAGGGAACATTGCCGCTGCAGCACGAGGTGCTGGCATGTCTCGTTGCGCCATTTATCGCCGTTTGACGGCCTTGGGGCTTGTTGAAAAAGAAGAAAAGTCCTAAGTCGTCTCATCTGAGACAGAAACGTTCGAAAAGTAAACGCACTGTTTAGATTTCGAAACATCTCTTTCGCTGATTTTGGACCCCAAGTCGCTTCAGCACTGAAAAGCTCATTTTTGGCACACTTGTTGATTGGTTTTCTGCTGTCTGAAACCGATAAACAAGGAGCTGAGAATAATGATCCGCAAGATAAGCACAATCACCGTTTTTCTAGTGTTGATGGCCATTGCTGCCCCTCTGTCATTGGATGCCCACGTCACCCTGCAGCCTTCGCTGCATAGCGAAATGAAGGCGCCACATGTGTTGGCACCAGTGGAAGTGAGTAAAACAAAGGAAGTTCTGACCAATTCGATAGCTGCGAATTTCGTGGCAACACGTGCAGATGAATATAAAGAACGAATGTTAAAAGTACTGAACAACAACTGTGTACTCAGTGGTAGTTCCACAAATAACGTTCTCAGCCGACAAGTTAAAGCTCGTATAGATGCAAAAGCTGCCATCCTTCTTTCCAAAGCAGCCCTAGCCAAATCAACGCAAGAATTGGCCGCTATCAAATCACAGGCAGAACTTGCCTTCCCCATCGCCCCAGCAGTTGCTGGATAAGCGGCAGGGGTTTTTCTTTTGTGGTAACATCGGGGCCATGTTTGATTTAAATTGGTTAGATTCAGTGTTTTCTGATAGTACAGAAGAGTTTCTTTCTCCCCAAAATCCAGCCATTGGTGCCGAGGTAGAGATTAGATTGCGTCTATTCTCGTCAGCGCCAGTAAACAATGTCTTTCTCTGGTTTCGGCCAGACAACACAGAAGTCATCATGCCAATGGAGCGTTTTGCTGAGGATGGCTGTTTTGCCTGGTATCGCGTGAGAATCTCATTAGAGCAACCGCAGCTAAACTACCACTTCATCATTTCAGCCAAAGGTGGAACTTATTATTTCAACCAACAGGGCATCCATGAGACACAACCACTGACTACTTTTGACTTCGTCCTCTTGGGCGGTTTTGCCAGACCCCATTGGGTCGACGGTGCCACCTTTTATCAGATATTCCCTGACAGGTTTTTTGACGGAGACAAAAAAAGCAATGTTCGTACAGGTGAATACTCTTACGGAGGTTTTCAGACCCTAGCGAAAGAGTGGGATGAAATACCGGGAGAGTATTTGGAAACAGGTTGTCTCGACTTTTTTGGCGGAGATTTAGCTGGGATTCAGAGCAAGCTCGACTACCTGCAAGACCTTGGAGTTACTGCTCTTTACCTCAATCCAATTTTCACAGCTCCATCGCACCATAAATATGATTGCACAGACTTCTTTGAAGTAGACAAGCACTTTGGCGGAGACAGCGCCTTGACGGCATTGGTAGAAGCTTGTCACAAACGGTCAATGCACGTAATGTTGGATATTTCGGTCAACCACACAGGCACATCTCATCGTTGGTTCAATAGAGAAAAGCTCTATGGCGACAATGGTGCCTGGCAAGATCCTGAGGGAGAAGCAGGCGAGCTCTATTTGAAGCGGGGCAACAATGACCACTCGTCCAAAGATGCCTTCGTTCGCTGGCATGGAGTCGATAGCCTCGTTACCCTCGATTATGGATCGCAAAAACTACGTGACAAAGTATACAAGTCTGCAGATTCAGTGCTCAAACACTGGTTGAAAGAGCCTTTTTCAATCGATGGCTGGCGTTTCGATGTTGCCTATATGATGGCTCGTTATAAAAAAGAGATCTTCTACAAAGAAGTTTGGCAAGAAATCAGAAATCACTGCAAAACAGTCAATCCAAACTGTTATCTCATCTCTGAAGATTGGACAGATGCAAGCGAGTTTTTACAAGGCGACATGTTTGACGGAGTAATGAATTATTATGGCTTTGCCCGCCCCATTAGAAGCTGGTGTGGAGAACTAGACCGCTACCTGGCCAATGTGAATGAACCTTGGCAGATCTCCCCAATGACTGGTGCAACTCTGGGCAAAAGTTTGGGAGACAATCTGGCGCAAATTCCTCATCAAATGTGGAACCTGCAATACAATCTACTTTCGTCCCACGATTGGCACAGACTGCACACAAATCCCACTCTCTCCTTCGACAGCATTCGTTCTGCCGTAGCCGCACTCTTCACTTTTCCAGGAACAGCCTCCATCTATTACGGTGATGAGGTGGGCATTTCTGGTCACTTGAAATCGGTGGAAGGCTGTCGTTTTCCCATGCCTTGGCAAGAGAACAAATGGTTGCCCCACTATCGACAGCTTTATAAAACTCTTTCTTTACTGCGCAGAGATAACCCTGCGCTGCAAAGAGGAAGTTACAAAGTTCTTCTGACAGAAGGCCGCGTTTTGGCTTATGCACGTTTTCTGAGAGAAGACGTTGTTCTCACAGTTTTGTCTCGAGAAGACAAGGCAAGTGTAGTTTCAATACCCGTTGCTTTGCTCGGTGTTACAAAAGGACACTTCGAGGACTGTCTCTCACCTGGTCCCTGTCATCAAGTAGAAGATGGAAGAGTGCTCGTTCCCTTAGCACCTGAGGGAACAAAAGTACTGAAACTCAAGATTTGACGGCTTTTCGTATTTCCGTCAGCAAGTCATCGGCTTTATAGGGTTTTTCCAAATACCCAGCCACTTTCAGCTCTTCCAAGGAATGTATTTTGGCAACTGTGCCGCGGGCCGAACAAACGATAATGGGCAAAGCAGGTCGAAGTTTCCTGATCTCGTTGATGGCTGCTTCACCACCCAAAACGGGCATTGCCAAATCAATCAAAACAACATCAATGTCGTCGACGGATTCAACTACTTCAAGAGCTTCTTGCCCATCAAAAGCCACAAACACGTTATAACCTTTTCTTTTCAACAAGAAAGCTGTCGTCTTCGTAACCGACACATGGTCATCAACGACGAGGACAGTGGGATTTTCTTTCGTAGCAACTGCTTCGGGTGCTTTTATGGCTGCTTTTACCTCTTCACCATCTTTAGGTAAAAGAACACGAAAAACCGTACCCAATTCGGTTGTGGACTCGAGATCAATCGTCCCTCCATGGCCTGTCACTATACCGTGGCATGCAGCAAGGCCCAAACCGCGACCAGTCATATTGGTCGTAAAAAATGGTTCGAAAGCCCTTTGTTTGACTTCATCAGTCATTCCACAGCCATTGTCCCGGACTATCAATTTGATGAAGTCACCTTCCGCTGTGGACATGTTTTCTGAAGAGAAAGTGATTTCTCCACTTGCACCGACTGCATCCAAAGCATTGTTCAATAGATTTACGACCAACTCGTTTATCTGTCGCTCATCCCCTTTGCAGGAGTGCAAATTTTCCGTCAAAAGCAACTTTGTAGAGACACCAGCAGGAAAATCTACAGAACGAATGTGAACGACATTTCTTATGATCTCATTGAGATTGAGACTTTTGGGTAGCAGTCTTCCACCTTGGGCGAACTCTAAAAGGTGTCGAGCAAGCTGAGCAGCTTCTTTGGCAGCCTTTCCAATGGTCTGCAAAAGCTCTTCTTGTTCAATTTCTGTTAATTGTTCTTCCAAGAGGAGATCTGTAGAGCCAATGATCACTGCCATGTAGTTGTTGACGTGATGAGCCACACCGCCTGCCAATGTGGCAGTGGCTTCCAGACGCGAAACTCCTTCGACTTGCTTCTTATTCTCATCAGCCATGACTTAAACCTCGACAATATTTTAGCACTTGAAACTCCACAATGTTGATTTTGGAAGTTGACTATCAAAAAGTACCTATTTTTTGGAGGTTTTAACGACGACTGAGAAACCATCAATGGCCATGATGTCATAAGTCCATCGCAGGGGGCGGACTTGTTCCACAGATAGATTGATGGTGTTCCTGCCTTCTTTCAATTGGTCTGGTGCAATGGGTACTGTCACCCATTGTGGAGTGAAGAAGGCTTGCTGACGATTTGCTCGTCCCAATGTTTTACCGTTCATGATTATGCACAAGGGACCATCATTGAGCCTTACACCTAGTGAGAGTTGACGGCCAAAAGCTTTGATATTGAAGTCGAGGCTAGCTTCCTTGGGTGGCCAGAGAAGGGACCTGGGGATTTGGAGATCAAAATCGATTGATTTCTCAGTGACTATATCGCTAGCACGCCGAGGCCCCACTTCAGATTGCTGAACGAGAGTACCTTCAAAAATTAGAGAAGAGAAAGTTGTTCTCGTTACACTGTCCTTGAGTTTTACAAAATGCTCGGGATAAGTCATCCAAAGACGGAGTTTTTTGGATAGGCGCCGCTTTCCGTGAGCAACTTTGACCATCTTGCTCAAGTCGACGTATTTGAGACTGCGCCAAGGTAACTTGAAATGGGGTTGATTGTAATTTGGCGACAAGGTCACACCAAGAGTCTCGTCCAACCACCCCCAGGGAGGTTCGATGACTCTCATATCAGCCAAAACGAGGTTGATCCGGCGAAGGGGCAACAGTTTGCGGGCAAAGGCGGAACCTGGTAAGGTTCCTTTTTTGATGAAAGGGGGCAACCAGGCAAGCTGAGCCAATTTTTGTTTGCCCAATCCATAACCATCAAGAACGTCTTCAACTGCCTTGTTTACCTGCCTTTTAGAGACTGCCGAAGTTCGTCGCAATCTTTCGAAATGGTCTCGTAACCTCGAGAGCTCATTGAGCAAACGTTGAGCCTTTCTACCTTTCAGCTCTTCTATTGGTTCCAAGAGATTGTCAACGAGTGGTGAAGGTGACAGGAGAAACTGTGCATTACCCACCTTTATTTTGCCGGCTTTTAACATAGGCTCTGCCAGACGGTAACGCAGCTCGAACAAGTCCTTGGCGACGCTCCTACCGCGACTGAGCTGAAGCGTAATGGGACTGGGCTCACCCTCGATTTCAACAATGACGACATCATCTTGTTTACCACCAGAATAACGAAGAGAAATCTCGTCGAATTTAGACAAGGATACACTCTTGATATCTAGTTTCTCCTTTTGCGCAACAGCCCCCGATGCCCCACTCTTGAAATAGACAAAAGAAAACGTTGCCAGAAGAAGGAGAACCAACAGAACAGGCCAAATTCTTTTGGCTGGCTCTTTTGGTGGTTGCTGTTGTAGCTTCACAGTTCCCTTTTGTCTGGCGAGAACTGGACCTTCTGCCACAGAGAGCTCCATTGGCGAGGAGACATTTTGGGCTTTTTTGCCATTGAAAGAAGCCAATATTCCATCTAGTGCCGAAGCAACTGCTCTTGCTGAGGGAGGTCTCTCTGCAGGTTCCTTGGCCAAGAGTGAATTGACTAAATCATCTAACTCCCGCGGAACGATGGGTAATAGGGAGTGTAGTTTGGGTGGCTCTCTTTTTAGATGCGCCTGCAGGAACTCAAAGACTGAGGAACACTTGAAAGGCAACTTTCCTGAAGCTGACTCGAAAATGATGACACCCAAGGAATATAGATCAGCAGATGGAGTGACACCCTTTTGTTTGATTTGATCAGGAGAAATGTATTGAGGTGTACCCAAAACCATACCAGCTCTAGTCAAGCCTTGCTTGTCTTCTAGCCCTTTTGCCAAGCCCCAATCGGCTACTTTGACAGCACCATCTTTGGCCACAAGTATATTCTCAGGTTTGAGATCTCTGTGTAAGATACCCATCTCATGAGCGGCCTCCAAGGCATGGACTACCTCTTTGGCAACTCTCAAGCTTTCTTGCAGTGAAATCCGCTTGTCGTTGAGTTCTTTTAAACTGCCGCCATCAACGTACTCAATGGCCATGTATGGACGGCTTTTCGCCTCACCCACCTCAAAAACTTGCACAATATTCGGATGTTCCAACTGGGCGCAAGTGCGGGCCTCTCTCAGGAAACGCTCTCGCTCATCCTTCTCTTCGGCCAAATCGGCTCTCAGTATTTTGAGGGCGACTTCTCTCTGCAATTCAGTATGTAAAGCGCGAAACACTTCACACATGCCGCCTTCACCAATGCGGCACTGAACTTGGTATTTACCGGCAAAAAGCCTTTGTTCACTCTTCTTTACCATCATAAAGATGGTAG
>CAZXTJ010000473.1:0-6235 GCA_964643655.1 uncultured bacterium | reverse complement strand
AACCAAAAGCCAGAAACAACAGAGGATGAAGAACCATAAGGTGGCGGTAACCATCTAATGGGTACCCAATCATCCATAACGTAGCGAAGAAAATTAATGGCGGCATTAGCAGCCACATTAGGTCATTTTTCTTCTCGCGCCAGAGAGTGGGGAAATTGGCTAAAAGAACGATTAATAGCAGCAATGTCCCAAGAGGAGTCTTGAACAAAAACACGATAGGATAATAGTAACTTCGTGTCCAAGCTGCTCGGTTTCCAGCAATGTATGGTGGAGATGCCATATTTTGCTTCGTAAATGTCTCACCAAGAGCAGCATAGGCTCTTGTGGGCAGCAGTGGTGATAGATATGTCAGATTAGGTGCGTGCCTCATCGCCCCTTTGATTTGAAACACTCCTTGAAAACCATAAATCAGGGAAAAGATGAACCAAGCTGAGGCTAAGACAACGGCTGTGTGGCGAGCTACTCTCTGCCAATGAACTTCTTTGCTGTAAAGTTTGAAAGCTGCCAGGACGAAAACAAAAATGACAAAAGCCATATTGGAAAACTTGGCACTGAGCAGTAATCCCAAGACAACTCCGGCAAGGAGCTCTCCTTTGGGAGAATTATTCTGCCAGCTTCTCTCAAATGCGAAGATAAAGAGCAGAGCTAACAATCCAGAGCCCATGTCTATTGTTGCAAGAGCCGAGTGAGTCAATACGTTGGGAGAAAAGCAGTAGAGCAAAAGTGCAAAAACTCCGCTCAAACCTCCAATTTTTCGCTCACAGAGCAAGTAGAGCGCTACTCCACAGAAAAGAGATAGCAGTAGATTCACATATCGAGCCGTATTTGGAGGTGAGTTTGTAAATATCTCGAATTGGTCCAGACCAAAGGCATAAGGAGCAGCCAACAAGGTCTGTAGAAGTGGTGGATTTGGACCATTACATATTCCTCTTTTAAAATGTATTAGTCCAGTGCCAACAGTGAGACGTTCTTCACCAGTAGGCGACCACATATTAATGAGATTCACACCTTGGTAAAGGAAAAAGGCCAGCAGCACAATGGCCAAGAGGCGGCGATTTCTCTCTACTGCAGCTAGAAAGGAGTCATCCATGTTGGGCTACGCTCTTCTAATAACATGATCATGATCATATAGAAAGCCTACCACAGTCAGGGACTTGCCTTCACCATTCTCTTCCACTTGCCAATTTCTGCTTCGAGCTCGTTCAATGGCCCAAACCTCACAACTTGCAGCAACGGGTGCAGCCAGGAAATATACCTTCTCTAATCTTTTGTCTAAAGCGGCAATATCTCTCGTTTTCCCACACAGTTTTAAAACCTTCTTCAAAGACATTGCCCAAGGGGTAATCAAAGGATTCACAGGGCACGATTTGCCCCTCAGGTGAAATGAAACAACCACGATAAACAAAGAGGCAAGAGCGATGAGTGACAAACTCGGGTGAATACCAAGAGGCCACCTCTGAACTCGACAATTCAGGTGAGAAGGCTATGGAACTGCCATATCTGCTTCGCAACTGTTCTATGGCTTCAACATATTTGGCACTCTCTTCATCCTTGATTTCATAGTGGGCAGAGGTGCAGCGAATGTTCTCATTTGGGAAGTGCTTTTCATTGAAAGAAGCAGCTTTTTTTCTGTCGGCATCTGTATAAAAAGTGGGGTGACCAAAGCGGACCAGGTGTGCACCGACTTCTTTGCCAACCTCAACTACTTCATCTAGATGTTCTACGTTTTCCTTCGTGATTGTGCAGTGGATGATGACACTGCTCTGTCTCTCTCTACGAAAAAGACGAGCGCTTTCCACTAGTTTGTCGAATGCCTTTTCGTTTCCAGTGATTTCATTGTGCACCTCTTTGGGACCAAGTAGGGAAAAGACGATATAGTCCAGTCCTGCCTCTACCGTCTCCTTGATTTTCTCTTCTTGAAGTAAAGTTCCATTCGTAAAGGTGCCACAGGTTAGTCCCTGCTCTTTGACCACAGAGACCAATTGGGCAAAATCGTTTCGGACAAAGGGTTCGCCGCCAAAAAGAATGAGCCCAGGACAACCCATTTCTTTTAGTTCTTGGCTGAGTTTTTTTACCTCTTCTATTGTTGGCTCTTTGTACTGCCCTCCCTTCTCTTCCAATATTTCGAGAAGGTTACACATAGAGCAGCGTAGGTTGCAGCGTAGCGTAATGAACAAAGCGACATTGAGAGGAGCTGCAGCTTTGCCTTCTCTTAGGTAGAGATCACGAGGAAGAGTGAAACATTGTTCAACCAAATCCAACCAACCATATGCGCGGAAAACTTCTATGTTCCTTTTTTGTCGGCGAAGTTGGTTCAATAATCCTGTGATCATAAGCTGAAAAAGGCTCGCACTGCGGCGAGATGGGCTTTCACCTCATCCCACGATCGTAACGAGAAGAGTCGACGAAACATATAACTTGGACGCAGATAAAATGAGCGATAGGCATTTTTGACTTCTCTTTTTAAGTCCTCTGCAGTCAATCCTTTGGGCACATAGTGGAACTTGTTGTCCCTTGTATCAATGATGGACGAATAGTGATCCCATTCTTCATGCAAAAGCTCTCCTCTTTCTTTCACTTCTTTGTGTAAAGGAGAACCAGGATAAAGTTGCACACAATAAAAAGTTGCCAAATCGATGGGTAAGGCAGTCGCCCAACTCACTGTCTGACGCATGGTGGCCACAGTCTCACCAGGAAAACCAAAGACAAAAAAGGCGCGTACTCGTAGTCCTGCTTCGTGGGCCGCCCGAACAGCCTTTTCTGCTTGCTCGATAGTTGCACCTTTTTTGATGGACTCCAACATTTCAGGCACGCCTGTTTCGAGACCAAAATCCACCTCCCAACAACCGGCCTTTTTCATCGTCTCCATCATCTCTTTGGTCACACAGTCCACTCTTGTAGAGCATGACCAAGTCAAATCGAGCTTTCGTCGGATTATGTCTTCGCAGACAGCATTGACATGGTCTTTTCGCACGGTGAAGAGATCATCATAAAGGCGCAAGTCACGGACACCATAGCGAGTCACTAACTCTTCCATTTCGTCGACGACTTTTCTGGCTGAGCGAGAACGATACTTATGAGAAAAAACTGTTTGATCGCAATAGACACACTTGTGCGGACAACCACGACTAGTGACGAGATGAGCAAAAGGTAAACGACGATACCCTAAAGGCATGGGTGTGTAGTGCTCCAAACTTGGCATCAAATCACGAGCAGGCAAAGGCAGTGAGTCCAACTCTTTGATGTATGGACGTCTTTCATTAACGATGATTTCGTCACCCTTTTTATAGGCAATACCCTTGATTGAACTCAGCTCAGGAGAACCCGAGAGCAGTGATTTGAAAAGTTCACAAGCAGTTAACTCGCCTTCTCCAATCACTGCCACATCAAAAGGTGATGCAGCCAAGACCTCTTTGGGTAAGGTGGAAACGTGGGGACCACCAATGACCAAAGTTGTCCCTGGTAAAAGTTTTCTGATGTGGTTGGCACAGTCTATTGCGTTACCAATGGACAAAACGGTAGCCGTAAAACCAATTGTTTTTGGTTTTTCTTCCTCCAGTTTCTTACCAATATCCTCTTTCGTCAGTCCCAATGGCGGTCCATCGATGATTTGCACCTCTAAACCTGCCTCACGTAGTGCTGCAGCAACATAGCCTAGACCGAGAGGCATGATGAAATTGGCAATAGAGGACAAAGAGCCAGCTTGTTGTTGGCGCGAGAGCGGCGGATTAATAAGTATTATTCTGTCAGACACGATGGGATCATAGTGCATGGATGGTAATATATAAAGATGACTAGCAATGTTTCCTTGTCCATCGTCATCCCTGTCTACAATGGGGCAACAACAATTGGCCCCCTTGTGGACAAGCTTTTGGATGTCTTGCAAGGCGAAGAGAAGCTGCAGATAGTGCTCGTCAATGACAATAGCCCCTCAGACAACTCTGCAGAAGTCTGTCGTCAATTAGCCCAAGAGAAAAAGCTAGTCACCTTCATCGATTTGGCTCGTAACTTTGGCGAGCACAATGCTGTAATGGCAGGTCTGCACTATGCTTTGGGCGATTACATCGTCATTATGGACGATGACTTTCAGAATCCTCCTGAAGAAGCATTGAAGTTGGTCGAAACAGCCCGTAAAAACGATTGGGATGTTACTTACGGCAATTACATTGAAAAGAACCACTCAATCTTTCGTAATTTAGGTTCTTGGTTCAATGGAAAAGTCGCCAATTTGCTGCTGAGAAAACCACCTGACCTTTACTTGTCCAGCTTCAAATGTCTTTCAGCTTTCATCGTCAAAGAGATAATAAGGTATAGAGGTCCCCACCCCTACCTCGATGGTCTAGCGCTTCGCGCCACGAGCCGTGTTGGTTCTGTTGACGTACGCCACGATGCCAGAAGTGCTGGAACTTCAGGCTACACATTCCGCAAATTGGTTCGCCTTTGGCTCAATATGTTCATGAATTTTTCTGTGACGCCTCTTCGTTTTTCCTCGTATCTAGGTTTCCTTTTTGCCCTAGTTGGACTGCTAATGTCCGTGGCAGTTGTGATGGAAAAACTTCTCTACCCCAACTTGCAAGTTGGCTGGGCTTCATTGATGTGTGCTGTTACCACATTGTCTGGCATTCAGCTTCTGTTGTTGGGATTAGTTGGTGAATACCTGGGTGCTCTCTTTTTGTCAGTCAATGATACGCCACAGTTTGTGGTTCGCTCTGTAGAAGGTGTAAAGAGTGAGCAAAACAACTGAGAGCTTCAAGGGGAAAAATGTTCTCGTAACAGGTGGTCTTGGTTTCATTGGTTCTAATCTGGTCCTTGAGCTAGTTCAAATAGGAGCCAAGATAACCATCATTGACCTGCTCTTTCCAGGCCACGGTGGCAACCTCTTTAATGTTGAAGCTGTCAAAAACGAAGTAGAGATAATCCAAGACGACATTCGCAATGACGAGCTAATGTCCCAACTGGTAAAAGGCCGTGATTTCATCTTCCACCTGGCTGGTCAAAACGACCATGTGCGCAGTTTGACCGACCCATTTTTGGACATTGATATCAACATCAAAGGTTCAGCTGTTTTATTGGAGGCTTGCCGCCGTTACGCCAAAGAAGCCAAACTCATCTATACAGGGACTCGTGGAGAATATGGCCCAGCTGTCAATCTGCCTGTAACTGAAGATGCCCCCCTCAATCCAAGAGGCATCTATGAGCTCTCGAGCTTGACTGCTCAAAAACTGTTTCAAATCTATGGTGACCACCACGACCTGAAGGTCATCACTCTGCGTCTGACCAATATTTATGGTCCACGAGCTCAGATGAAACATCATCGTTTTGGCGTGGCCAATTGGTTCATCCGCAAAGCCCTGGACAATGACACTATCAGCGTATTCGGTGATGGTTCTTTGTTGCGAGATTTCCTTTATGTAGACGACACAGTAAAGGCATTACTGGCATGCGCGGCCTGTGATGAAGCTTACGGACAACTCTTCAACGTAGGCCATGACAAACCATCGACCTTCTTGGAGCTGGCCAAAATCATCGTTGAAGAAGCGCACTCTGGCCGTTGGGAGTTGACCCCATTTTCAAAGGAAAGAGAAGCTTTGGAGCCAGGAGATTTTTGCTCAGACATTTCACGCATCAATCGAATTGTCGGATGGAAACCTACAACGACACTTCGCCAAGGAGTAAAAGCAACACTGGATTTCTATCGGCGATTTAAAGACCAATATTGGAAAGAAGGGGAAAAGGCGTGACAGTTCCTGTACTCGATTTGCCTCGAGCAGAGGAGAAGTTACGAGAAGAGATTTTTGAGGCTCTGCGTCGTGTCAATGAGCGCAGTTGGTATGTCTTGGGAAAAGAGACCGAGAGCTTTGAAAAATCTTATGCCAAATATTGTGAAGTTTCTTATGCCCTAGGAGTTGGCTGCGGTACTGATGCCCTGCAACTGACGCTACATGCACTTGGAGTTTGCGCCGGAGACCTGGTCGTCACAGTTGCCAACACTGCAGTCCCCACTGTTATGGCCATTCGCCTTTGCGGAGCCATACCACTCTTTTCAGACGTTGATGCCAAAAGAGGCACAATGTGCCCTGCCGCCCTATCTACTGTGCTGAAAAGTGCTAAAGACAAACCAAAGGCAATCATCCCAGTCCACCTATATGGGCAAGCAGCTGCAATGGACGAAATCAACGAGGTGGCTCAGCAGTACCAAATACCGGTCATTGAAGATGCTTGTCAGGCCCACGGT
>CAZXTJ010000472.1:0-6272 GCA_964643655.1 uncultured bacterium | reverse complement strand
GTGTAGTGGGTATGGTTGGTGACTCAACCTTCGTACACTCTGGTATCACTGGTCTCGTAGACATGGTCTACAACAAATGTGCCTCTACGATTATCATCGTAGACAACCACATCACTGGTATGACTGGTCACCAGCAGAATCCTTCAACTGGTATCACCTTGCGTGGTGACGAAACACATACTTTGGACATCGAAGCCGTTTGTAAGGCTGTTGGTGTCAAACACGTACGTGTAGTTGATCCTTATGACCTCAAAGCAACAGAAGACGTTTTGCGCGAAGAGATCAATCGTAAGGAGCTCTCTGTAGTCATAACACGCCATCCTTGTGCGCTCATCGAAAAGGGTCGCGTAATCAAAGAGGTCATCGACTGGGATGAAGACAAATGTGTTGCTTGTGGAATGTGCCTGAAAATTGGTTGTCCAGCAATGGAACGCCACGGCAAGAAAAACAAACAACCAAAGATCAATATGCCTCTTTGTTACCACTGCGGCATGTGTGCCCAGATGTGTAAACCAGGCGCATTGACCATGAAAAAGAAGGAGGCCTAATCATGAGCGAAGTGACTAGTGTCCTCATCGCTGGTGTTGGTGGTCAAGGTATCTTGCTCGCCAGCGAAATCATGTCCGATGTTGCTCTCGAAGCTGGTTTGGACGTGAAAAAGTCTGAAGTTCACGGAATGGCTCAACGTGGTGGTTCCGTTGTCTCCAACGTACGTTTCGGTGAAACCGTTTATTCACCACTGATCAAAAAAGGTGAAGCCGACATCATTTTGTCCTTCGAGAAGTTGGAAACTCTCCGCTGGCTCGAATACGCCAAAGATGGCTGTTCTGTATTTGCCAACACGCAGCAAATCTATCCCATGAGCGTTACTTTTGGTGAAGCCAAATACGCTGAAGATGTAGAAGAGCGCGTGAAAAAGAACGTTGGCGACTGTGTATTTTTTGATGCACTAAAAGAAGCCATCGAGCTTGGTAATCCCCGCTGCGTAAACGTCATAATGTTGGGCATGCTGTCCACGAGACTCAAGTTCGACAGGAAAGCTTGGGATGATGTACTGGCCAAGCGGATTAAACCCAAGTTCCTCGAACTTAACAAAAAAGCTTTCGAACGAGGTATTGAACTCGCTTCGTAAGCTATGGACGTCATAACGAAAAATCCGTTTCCCCGGGGCTTTTGCCCCGGGGTGACGTATTCAGGAGGGTGACGATATGGCAGAGTTCCGCACTCAGATTGATGAACTCGTAAAAAAACATGAGGGTATCAAATTAAATATTCCTCGTTCAGAGTTGATTGAGGAAGCTGTAAACAACAAAGAGGCTATTGTTAGTGCCAACGGTGCCCTAGCTACTTGGACTCCCCCAGAGTCCACTGGCAGGAGCCCCAAAGACACATATATAGTCAAACATGGCGAAACAGAAGAGACTATCGACTGGTCATCTCCAAACAATATCCCACTCGATAGAGAAACTTTCGACATGGTGCTAGAAGATGCACTGACCGTCTTGGGCAAGGCCAAGAAGCTATATGTAAATGACAGAGTGATTGGTGCTGATGCAAGTTATGCATTACCTACTCAAGTCGTTACTGACTATGCATTGACTGCCCTTTTCACGGACAATGTATTTCGTGCAGTCCCTGAAAATATAAACAAGAGCTGTTTTACTGACTTTGGTTTCAAACTTATCAGCTGTCCTTACCACAAGTTGGACAAAAAGAGATATGAAGGACGCCTTCGCTCTGACATCTGTGTGGCAATCGATGTGGAGCGTCGCATTGGTGTCGTTTATGGTTCAGCTTATGGTGGTTCCAATAAAAAACTTCTCTTCACAGTAATGAATTATCTTTTGCCAGGTGAGGATATTCTGCCTCTCCATTGTTCAGCGAACGAAGGTCCTGAAGGAGATATTGCGCTGTTACTCGGACTTTCTGGTACAGGCAAAACAACTCTATCAGCAGACCCCGAAAGGGCTCTACTTGGTGATGACGAGCATGGTTGGTCAGACAATGGCGTCGCCAACTTTGAAAACGGTTGTTACGCCAAATTGATCAACTTGCGTAAGGACAAAGAGCCTGAGATTTTCAATGCTGTTTTCCACGAAAGCGACTATCGCGAACATGGCGCCATCATTGAAAACTGTCTCATGTTCCCCAACGGAACCTTTGATGTTGATGACGAAAGACTGACACCAAACTCTCGTGGTTCTTATCCTCTTTCCTTCCTATCCAACATCAAACCTTCCTCTACAGGAACACATCCGAAAACAATTCTTTTCCTGACAGCAGACGCAAACGGCGTGTTGCCACCAGTGGCCAAACTTGATGCAAATCAAGCAATGCTGTGGTTTCTCATGGGTTACACCTCTAAGTTAGCTGGAACTGAAACAGGTATTACAGAACCTGTCTCTACCTTCTCCCGTTTCTTTGGGCAACCATTCATGCCACGCAATCCCGACGTTTATGCTAAACAATTGGGTGAACGTATGGCCAAACATGGCACCAACGTTTATTTGGTCAACACAGGTTGGTCAGGTGGTCCTCACGGCGTAGGCAAGAGAATGGACATCAACTTGACTCGCGCCATTGTTAGTGCAGCACTTTCAGGCAAACTTGAAGGTGTTGACTATGTAGAAGACGAACTCTTCCACATCTCTATTCCTAAAAGCTGTCCTGGTGTCGAAGACAAAGACATCCTCTTCGCCAAGAACACTTGGGAAGACAAAGCAGCCTTTGATGAAAGGGCCAAGAAACTAGCCAAAGATTTCGCCGATAGTTTCGCAAAATCATACGGTGATAAAAACATCGACGAATCAATTGCTAGCCAGTGCCCTGGCCGATAAATTCCACAAAACCGGCAGTTCTTTGGGGCTGCCGGTTTTTTAACGCACAGTAAAAACCTCTAGTTCTCTGCCGTCTTTTAACACTCGTGTTCCAGCGTTTTGACAGCTGACTACGCCCCTGACTGCTTCGTAGGTAGCTTTTGCCAAGAGTATCTTGCCTGGTTCACAGTGTTGTTCCATTCGGCAGGCAACGTTTACGACATCACCATATACATCGTCATTGCGAATGAATACTTCTCCAGAATTAATGCCTATTCGTATTGTCAATTTGTCCTGATGTTTTTTATTAAATTTGGCAAGAGCTTGCTGCATCTCTTTACCACATTCTACAGCGTCAACGGGATCATCAAAGCGTACCATCAGCGCATCACCAATTTTTTTGATTAATGTTCCCCTAAATCTTCGTACGAGCGGCAAGAGCAAGCTATCATGAACGGCAAGCATGCTTAGAATATCCATCATTTCAGCATCAGCGGTTCTACTCGAATAGCCTACGATATCGGTAAACATAATAGTTTGTGATTTCTGGAACTTGTTGAGTAATTGCCCATCCAGTTGAGCTGCAAGATTCTCATCTTCGTAACGAAGTGTAAGTATTCTCTCAACATTGGCTTGAGAGAACTTTTCTGAGTCCATCTTTTCCAATCGCCCCAAACGATGAACGTAATCCTCTTCTGAGATAACTCCCCCCTTACGCAACATCTCGAGCTTTCGTTTCTCCTCCACAAAGTCGATTTCGATGAAATGCTCTTGAGATTTAATCTTTTCTATAGAGGATTGTTTGATTAAACCGGCTAGTCTTCTCCCCTCCTCTGCCTTCAGCTCTGGCAACTCGAGAAGATCTTCATCTGTATGCAAGAGTATGGACCGTGTTGAGTTCACCTGCTTCAAATCAACTTTTGTAACTTGCTGATAGCTGAGCTCTCTCCAACGCCCTTCAGAAGAGGAAAGAGAGCCACGAAGGAATACAA
Organism: uncultured bacterium; assembly: GCA_964643655.1. Taxonomy (GTDB): domain Bacteria; phylum Muiribacteriota; class UBA6191; order CAZXTJ01; family CAZXTJ01; genus CAZXTJ01. Next base: position 2,464 of record CAZXTJ010000472.1, on the reverse strand, counting down.
CCACTCTCTTTTCGGTCAAGATGATGAGTAAATAGGGAGGTGTCTGTAAGGAACTAAGAAACTGCCGAGAAGGGCTTTCATAACTAACGCGATTGATAGATGGCACAAGTGAAACGAGGGTGTTGAATTTATTTGAGTCCAGGCTCTTTTCTCCGGCTAAGAAGGGGCTGAGTTTACGGTTATAAAATCCCAAACTCACTGCTTGGATCTTTTCTCCCTTGATTATTGTCTCCAACATTTTTTGCGTGTCTTCTCGAAGAGCATTGAGTAATCGCCATTGCCTTGGAAAAGCTCCTGGCCACTGACCTATTTTGTCACGAGTTTTTACATGCTCTTCTAATTGCCTACTCAATTCGACTGCAGCTCGGCTTTCACCAGCAAAAACTGTTTTAATCTCTGTCGTGCAATACTCTTCAGTCTCTTCAGCAGAGAAAAGAGCAGCTGTAGCAAAATCACTTTCCTTAAACTCCTTCAGTGCTCTTTTGAGGGCTACTTTGACCGTAAAATCCTGTTCTTTCTTCACTGCCTCTTTGAGAAAGAAAAAGGCACTTCCATCTGCTACTGCCCTTGCTTTATCAAGAACTTCGAGCTTTTTGGAAACGGGAAGATTTCGGAATGCTTCGTATTTGTAAAACCTTTTACGACGTTTTGGACGCCCAGTGCTTTCGCTGACTTCACTTTGGCTCTTTCTCCGACTGTTCAAGAGATGGCAAAGGAAAAGAAAAGCTAAAACAATCCCCATAAAATGTGGAAGGTATTGTTCGTATGCCTCCATTGGCTTCAGGATTCATTGTCCCAGCAAGATTGCTTAGGGCATTCTGACAGTTCACAGTGCTCACAAGGAGTGTTTTCCTTGCTGTTCAGTTGCGGAATAATGACACCTGAAACGGATTTTTTGGGTAACATCATCAACGCCTCGGTCAATTTGATGTTTTGACCAGTAGCCTCCATTGAGGACAATAATATTGGTTGGGCCTCGAGAGACCAGCCGCCATAGCCTGGAGAAAACCGAACTGCCTTTTTTATCCCTAATTCTGAAATGACTCTCTCTTGAACTCGATCAACAACTCGCTCTGCTGCTTCTGAGGCCAGAGTATCGAGCAGAGTGCCCAGAAGGTATTCCCCTTTTGCCAAACGGTCCACAGCCTCGTCCTCAGGCCCCTGCCCCACAGTGACGAGGAAAAGAGCACAGCTGCCGGCCTGTAGCAGTCGTTCATAGAGTGGCGAGTTCTCGCAGCCAACAAAGAGCTTCGGAGCTATTTCTTTGGGTTCACATATCCTGAAACCACCCCGTGGCTGCGCTTTGGCTTCAAAAAGCTCTATGGCCTGGGCAAAAGGTTCATCTACCTCACGCATACCTTCTCTTTTATCTGCTGGCACTCCCATGAGGCGCAAGACACTTGAACGGCTAGGCAATATAGATTTGGCCGTAAAGCGTTGCCAAGAGGCTTGCGAGTCTATATTTTGTTTTAAACTGGGGCTTTTCATTGGAAAAAGCCTACCAGTCTACTCCTTTGGAGTGAAGTAATTTGCATAATCTTGACCAAAAGAGTACATTTTGACCATTGTTAGCTGAATTGTTTCTCCATAGAGACAGGGGATTATCGTGACCATGAACGCCCAAGAGAAACTCGAGGTTTTGACTCGCCTCGGTAACGATCTCAATCACGTTAAAGATATCGACATTCTCATGGAGCGATTGCTTACAGAGGCTCGTCGAATAGCCAACGCGGACGCTGGCTCAATCTATATCAGAGATGATGAAAATCTGAAGTTCAGTTACTGCCAAAACGAAACTCAGCAGGCAAAACTCAAGGCCGGAGCAAAACTAGTCTATTCGACCTTCACAATGCCCATCAACAAGTCGAGTATTGCTGGTTACGCTGCTGCGACAGGTGATAGCGTAAACATAAAAGACGTTTACGATATGGAACCAGATTTGCCATATGGCTTTGACTCGAATTACGACAAAAAGACTGGTTATCGTACAGGTTCTATGTTGACTATCCCGCTGATGACACCTAGAAACGATATCGTTGGGGTAATGCAGATAATCAATGCCCGCGACGAAGGTGGTGTCACCGTACCTTTCTCTGAAGCTGATGAGAAAGTTTTGATGCATTTTGCTGGACTATCGGCAGTAGCACTGGAACGCGCCCAAATGACCCGTGCCATGATTTTGCGAATGATCCGCATGGCAGGTCTGCGCGATCCAAAAGAAACGGGAACACATGTCATACGTGTTGGTGCAATAGCGGCTGAGCTATGGGAGCACTGGGCACGTAAACACGATGTGCCTGAACGCGAGCTTGAACGTAAAAAAGATGTCATCAGAATGGCAGCGATGTTGCACGATGTTGGCAAAGTGGGCATTCCAGACGCGGTATTGAAGAAACCTGGCCGTTTTACCCCTGAAGAGTACGCAATAATGAAAGAGCACTGTGTGCTCGGAGCTCGTCTATTT
>CAZXTJ010000471.1:0-6322 GCA_964643655.1 uncultured bacterium | reverse complement strand
CCTCGGGTTTGAATGTACCCATCATTCACCTCATTGTCTCTTCTGGGTCCTGGGGCCTACTGCCCCTTCCTTAGTCGGTTGCTCTACATCAACGCCGAATCAGACGGGCAATACGAAATGTACCGCCCCATAGGGCGCAGACGGTTATTATAACCGGCCTCTTGCTCGTACTCAAGGCGAAATGGTCCAACTTGCAACAGTTAGAGTTTTTTGGTGAATCTGGAGGGTTCGACCTTCTGGACAGATTTGGGCTCTAGCTCGGGCAGACTGTCGAAAAAAGAGATGAAAGGTTCTATAGCACCGTGTCTTGCCACTTTGTTTGGTGGATTGAGTGGTAGCAGCCACGGTTTGGGTAATCCGTATTTTTTTGAGATGGCAATGAAGCGGAAGTAACTCTTTCTAATGAAAGCTGCTCCTTCGAGGGCCTGATCGGGGAAATATGCCCTATCCATTTGCAGCATCAACATGCGAAACCAGCGAATTCCCTCTGTTAAGCAGCGTGTATTGGGTTTACAACGTGGCAATACCTGTAATGCTGCCAACAAGAGATGTGCTGTTCCATTTTCAATGGCATCCCACTGGTATTCAGTAGAGCGATCAGCTCTTTCTTGGCGCAAACGAAGGAATCTCTTCTCAAACTTCCGGGGATCAACTTGAGCCAAGGCCAAGATGTTGACGAGCAAGGCGTAAGATTGGCGCAGTTGCTGATGATCTGATGGTACGTCTTCCGGAATTGTCCGAGTTAGCTCTTCAACAGCATGCCTTCGCCACTTTGGTTCTATTGTGGGAGTTGTGATTACATCCTTCACAGTTGCTTTCAAGGCAAGAAAATTGGTCGGTCGACTGGGATAACGAAGCAAAAAGTAGAGCACCCCTACCTCAACATTACATTGATGTTGGAAGAGATTGAGGAAGGGGGAAAAATCAATGGCCAGACCATCAAAGAGCGAAAAGAGTTGGTCAATGAGCGAAAAATCAATTGATTCCAAAGAGAGGTGGCCAGAAGAGCGCAAAGAAGCAGCCAATGCATGTAGTTGCCCATCGGCTGGTTTGAATTTGACCAATCTCTCTTGAGCACCATCAAGATTGATGAAAGCTCGTGCCAAAGCTGTCAGAGCACGGACATGGTGCAACTTGGGTTTTCCCGTTATTCGTCCGCGAAGGGCATCGAGGCTTCGTTCTGAATCACCTGCCGTAGCAGGTGGTGGCAATAGTTTGAGGGAAAGGACTAGCTGTTCTTCTTTCTGTTGTTTATGGAGAAAGAAAAGGCCTACTGAGATTGCTGCCGTTAATAATAAAAGGAAGAAGATGGAGACGACTGTCCCTAGAGTCGAAGAGGAGGCAGGCCCCTTGATGACTGGCGCTTCCATTGAGAGGGGAGTTGGAGTTGGCTCTACAACGAGCACTGGACCTGGTTCCGTTGGTTTTGCTGGAATTGGTTGGGCTGTTGTGTCATTGGATGAAGAAGGACTTTTGCTCAGTTTTTTCTTCAGCGCTTGTAGATGTTCGATGAGCTCTTCGTAGTTCAAAAAACGTTCTTCCGGTCTTTTTGCCATGAGTCGTTCGATTGTGTTGGCCATGGCAGGAGGAATATCATCCCTTTTCAGGCGCAAAGGGGGAAGAGCTTGGTTGATGTGTTTGACCATTACCCCCATGGCTGTTTCACCCTCAAAGGGCAGCGAGCCTGTGAGCAAATAATAGAAAGTAGCACCCAGAGAATACATGTCCGAGCGGCAATCCACTTTGTTTCCCTGTGCCTGCTCAGGTGAGATGAAGTTGGGTGTGCCCACGACAATGTTTCCAGAAGTGAGCCCTTTATCTGCGTCTAGGGCTTTCATCAAACCGAAATCGGTTATTTTGACGAGCCCATCTTTTGTCACCATTAGGTTGGCCGGTTTGATATCACGGTGGAGTCTCTTTTTTCTCCAAGCTGCCTGCAAACCCTGGGCTGTCTGAAGCAGATAATCGGCAGCTTCGAGTGCAGTCAGTAAATCATCTTGCACAACCTCAGCAAGACTTTGCCCCTCTATGAGCTCCATAGCAAAATAAGGCCTACCACCTGCACGACCTCGAAAATAGACGGAAACTATATTGGGATGTTTCAAATCGGCAGCAGCTTTTGCCTCTAAATCGAATCTCTCGACGATACATTTGTCGTGACAAAGGGAGAGATCGAGGAATTTCAGTGCTACTTCCCTGTCGAGAGCTTTCTCATACCCCACATAGATGGCCCCCATACCACCTTTGGCTAACTTTCGCCTCACTTCATAGTGATCGATGGTCACTGCCTTGGGTCCTGCGTTTTCAAGACCTAGCTTGGCATCACTTTGGGCAACTTGTATTTTTTCATCTGCCACTATGGTGGGGCTCCTCTCTCGACTTACCATCATAGCGCAAATCTGGTTATACTTCGTCCTGGAAATGGAGTAAGACACTGTTCAACTTAAAACGTATAGCCGGTAATCTCGAAGCGCTCGAAGAAACCATCATCCACAAACTCATTGATAGAGCCCAATTCTGCGTCAACGAAAGGGCCTATGAAAGAGGAAACAGTGGCTTTGAAGGTGAGAACGAGCGCTGCCTCCTCCGTGTCAGGTTGTTTCATCAAGAGGAGATGGATGCACATTTTGGTCGTTTCTGTGATCCTGTTGAACGACCTTTTAACCAGACTTTACCTCCTCCCCATAGAAAAGTCGTAATGCCAGACTCTGGTTTGGCCATTGATGATTATGAACAAGTCAATTTGACTGATGAGATATTCCTCGCTTATTTGAAATTGCTTCCAAACATCTGTCCCCCTGGTGATGACAACCAATATGGTTCGTCCACTGAGCATGATGTCTATGCCCTCCAGGCAATTGCTCGACGTATCCATTATGGTGCCTTTTTTGTAGGCGAATCCAAGTTCCGAGCGATGCCGAGAAGATTGACAGAAATGGTGGAAGCTGGCGACAAAGATGCTATTTGGGCAGCCATCACTCGTCACGAGGTGGAGCGGAACATTCTGGAACGTGTTGCCGAAAAGGTGACCTATATCCAAGCAAAGGTGAACGAGGCGGTGCGTCACGTCGTCTCTCCTGACGTTGTGCTCACCTTTTATCGCGATGTGATTATTCCGCTGACCAAAGATGGACAGGTACTCTATTTGTTTCATCGCCACAAAGAAGAAAGGTCGAATTCGTGACTTATAGTCCCAAACAGATAACCATCTATTCGGTGGGTCTCCTTGGTGGTTCATTGGGATTGGCACTTCGTTCATCAGGATGGAAGGGCAGAATTGTTGGCCTCTCATCGGGAAGAAATCTCGAAGCTGCCCTCGAGCTGGGAGCCATTGATGAAGGTGGTTCTTATGATGATTTGGATAATGTAGTTCAAGAGACAGATCTCTTATTTCTCTGTTCTCCCATCACTGCCATCATCGAAACAATTCACCGTTTGGGAAAACTCAAGCTACCAAAGGGACTGGTCATAACGGACATTGGTTCAACAAAGAGGGCTGTCATTGCCGCTGCCAAAGAAGCATTGCCTGACTCAGTTCATTTTGTTGGAGGACATCCTCTGGCAGGTTCGGAAAAATCTGGATCGGAACATTCCGATCCATATCTTTTTCAAAATGCAGTTTATGTACTCACTCCATGGTCTGGAGAAGCGTCGTCTGAGGAGAATGCTTTGGCTGCATTCCTTTCTCGCTGGTTGGGCTGTAGAAACCTCTTTTTGCCTCCAGATGTACACGACTCTATTGCCGGAGCAGTCAGTCACTTGCCGCAAATACTCTCTGTTGCCCTAGCCAATGTTGCTCACGATTGTGAGGAAACAACACCAGGTACCTTGCGGTTAGCTGCTGGTGGTTTTAGGGATATGACACGCATTGCAGCTTCTCCTTTTGGCATGTGGCGCGACATCATTGCAACAAACAAAGACACTATCAATACTCTTCTAGATGAGACCATAGTCAAACTGAAGAACATGAAAGATTCTCTTGCTGGAGATGGTTTGTCGTCCCATTTTGAACGAGCCGCCCATACTCGCTCTCGTGCACCAGTTCACGGAAAAGGTTTCCTTACCAAACTTCACGACATCCTCATCGTGGCCGGAGACGAACCTGGTGTCATTGCCTCTATTTCCAGCAGTCTGGCCAAAAACTCCATCAACATCAAAGACATAGAAGTATTGAAGGTACGCGAAGGAGAGGGTGCCTCTATCAGAATGGCCTTTGAATGTCGTAAAGAGGCAGAAAGAGCTGTGGAGTTAATCAAGAAGCAGGGTTTTCAAGCCTGGAAACGTTGATTATACGATTACAGAATCAGACTCACCAGCACGGCTGACAAACTTGATTTGACCTTGCATTTCGTCGCATTCGCTGATTTCAACATCAAAGCCATAGTCAGCAAGGGCGTCTATGACTACGTCTTCTCCACCACCATCAACGAGCCAAGAGAAAAAGGCTCTGCAGCTTGTTTCTGCCTTTGGTCCAGTAAATGACAACTTGAGCTCTTTCATTTTCATTTTCTCCTCAAATGTAGGTAGGAAGCAAAAAGGGTAATGGCTGATATTAACGTGAGAATGAGACCCATCTTCACAGAATTTGGGGAAAAGCGAAAGGTAACGAGGTGTTTACCTTTAGGCAAAAAGACTGCCCGTTGATTGTAGTTTGCTCGAAAGAGCGGGATGGCTTTGCCCTCTAAATATGCTTGCCAGCCAGGATAATAGTTGTCAGCAAGAACGAGGAAACCTCTGTGACTCATCGTGGCTTCAATGATGACTTCGTTGTTTTCGTCTTTGATGATTTTGCATTTGCTCTGCTTCTGTTTCAGACCATCATCTATAAGGCTCTCATTTTTTCCTGGAGCCAGCGCTTTCACGGTTTTTTCGAGAAGGACTTCCCCACGAGGATAAAACTCAGGGCTGATGATTTTCTCTAGTTGCTCTTTTTTATCGGGCAGACAAAGATAACGGTGAACAATGAAAGTGCGTTCCAATACATCTCTGTTTTGATAAAGCAATGCACCTGAATTGACTGATACTTTGTTTATGGCTTCGTTTTGCAGGGGCAACATGGAAACGAAAAATTTCACATTGTAAAGCGACATCAGTTTAATGAATGAAGAGGAGAGCTTCAGGGCAGATGGTTGATGTTTAGGACCAACACGTTCATAGAGCTTATGTACCAAACCAAGTTTGCCTGAGGAGTATCCCCACAGTTTAGTAACCCGCTCTGGGGTCATGTTGATATATCCATCTGCAGAACTGATGTCCCATAACAAATTTATACTGGGCTGCAAAAATTCACGTTGCAAGATATAAGGACGTAAGTCTCCCCACCATCCTCCAGCAACTCGATAAGTTGCCAGGTGGGTGAAAGGTGCGTCTACTGAATAATAACGATAAGGGTTATTCTCTTTCATCAAAAACTGAGCAGTCTGGGGGGGCTCCAACCATTTCTTGGCCGATATTGATGGGAACCTGAACTGCTGGTGGTAGACAAGATCAAGGGCAATGATGAGCAAGAGAAACAGACCAATTTTGACTCTTTTAGTGGGAGCGAACTTTGCTCTCCCTTGCTGCCAAGCAAAGGCTGCAAGAAAAGCGAGTATGAAGTTCAGCAACAACATAAATCTCGTTGGATGGCGAAAGAAAGACATGCCTGGCAGATAGTGAAAGGCTAGTGAGAACAAAGGAGTTGCTGGTCCAAGAAGCATGAAAAAAGCAAATACTCCAAAGAGGAGCATAAAACACTCTTTGCCCCTACGAAAAATGGCTATGACTGCACCAACCAGACTGAGAATTATGGGCAGTAAACCAATATAGCCATAGTTTTCGTAAAAGGATGAGCGAGGTTTGTAGCTACAGTTTCCAGGATCGCCATTAATGCCTGGTCGGAAGAAATTCAACAAATCGGGAATGTGATAGGGAAAAGCGATGGCTTCTTTGTAGGTGACACCACTGCCTCGCCACCACAGGTTGCTCATCTCGTAGGTGGGCAGTAGTTGTACTGAAGCCAATGTGGTTCCCAACAGAAGTGCCACGAGAAAAAGGAGGAGCAGCTTTTTACACAAAGCTCCACGGCTTCTGTTCAGGAACAAATGAGAGCAAAGATAAAAACAATAAAAGAGACAGCAGTAATAAGCGATTTGTGGATGACCAGCCAGCAACTGCATTGCCCATAAGAGAGCAAAATAGAGTGGATATTTATAATCCATTTTTCTGAAAGCAGCTTCGATTGTTGCCACAATCAGTGGTAACCAGCAGGCAGTCGATAGCATAGCCAAGTGGCGAAGGTGGCAGCAGAGAAAACCACAAAAAGCGAAACTCAGACCACCAA
>CAZXTJ010000470.1:0-6334 GCA_964643655.1 uncultured bacterium | reverse complement strand
AATGAGTGCGGGGATGAGAGGTCGAGGTTTGGGCAAAGAGATGGTGTGACCAATAGGTGGCCTACTCAACTCCACTTTTTCACTGCCATCAGGAGAGACAGGTGGACCTGTCAATTTCTGAGCACAAAGATTAGTAGCCCAAAAGACACAGAGAAACAATGGGGCCCATATTGCCCTAAATGGTCGGATCATGAAGATTTTCACCTACGTATTGCGCGTTCGTAGTCGGCGATGGCTCTCTTCTGGTCATCGACCCAGCGCCTGTAACTATCGGTCACATATTTCTCTTCTTCGCGGCGACGGCGAGTCCAGATTTTGAGCTGTTCGTCTTTGTCCCGCTTCTGTCGACGATATGACTCGTCAATGTCGCGGAAACGGCGACTCATCTGCTCTTTTGCATCTCTGATTTTTCTATCGAGCTGGCGAGCATAGTCTTTGTGCTGTTCAGCTTCACGTTTGATTTGATCTTTCAAATCACGGTCTTGGTCTTTGAACTTGTCCTCTTCCATACTTCGCTGTCTCTTTAGCTGGTCTTTATAGCGGCTGACAGCATCAGAGTTGAGACGACGACCAGAAGCACGAAGCTCCTTGAGGTACAAGTCGAGTTGTTTGTCTTCAACACGCCATTTGGCTTTTTGCTGTTCTCGCTGTAGTTTCAGCTGATATGAACGCGCCTTGGCGTTACGTGCCGATTGAAGGGCTGCTAGTTTCAATTTCATGTTTTGTTGACGAGCTGCACTATCGAGTCCACGTTGTGACGTGGAACGATAGGACTTTACTTGGACAGCGGCGATGGCATCTTTGGCACGCTGTAATTCTTTGATGCGCTGCTCTTCATGTTTGCGCTGATCAATCCAAGCTTTGGTCATCTCTTGGTAATACTGGTGGTATTTTTCCGAAGCTATTCGTCCACCTGTATCAAAACGTGGAGGTGTAATCTTGTTGCGGTAGAAAGGTCCTTGCAGTGAAAGGACTGACATTCGATAACGAGCTTCCCAAGTTATCTGTTGGATCTTGAGCTGTTGATCTTCTTGCTCACGCTTTTTCAGAATCTCCATCCGTCGTGCCTCTAGAGAAGCTTCTTGCTGAAGACGTTGATCTTTTTTCTGTTCACGAGCAAGGTTGTATTGCATTTCCAGCTGTATCTTCTGCAGGCGGAGTTTTTCCTTGGCGTTAATCTCTTGGAGAGGATTGTCACGATAATAATCTCGAACTCTTCTCTCTTCATCAGAGAGTCTCTCTCGCTGACGTTTGTATTCATCAGAGAGGCGTTCTTCTTCTCGCTTGAGCTGTTCAGAAATCTGTCTTTTTGCCTCTGAGAAGTCTTTGTCTTCGTCTTTTCGGCGATAACCAAGCTGGCGATGATAATCCTTGAAAGCCTCATGTTCACGACGATTGCGGATTTTGAGATCTTCTAACAATCGTTTGCGATAATCGTTGATTTGACGCGCGTACTGACTGCGCTGTTCAGGAGTGAGGCGGAAAAACTCACCAAATGTGGGCATCCAAGAACGATTTTCATCGTTGTAGAAATCCTGTTGTCCCATTTGGGCCAGTGCATCACTGCCGAAACCCGTGTTCTGCTGGACGCCATATGAATTCTGGGAAGCACTTGGTTTGTAACCATAGTCAGAATATTGGCCAGGAGTGTTCCATTGACCTTGGTTGATGAATTGACCCTGGTCACTCCACTGGCCATATTGACCATTCTGACCATAGTTGGTGTACTGACCAGGAGAATCTTGCCAGGCACCTTGACCTTGGTAGTTGTATTTGGTGGCTAGCTGGTCAATGGGAATGATAGATGACTGGTGTTGTTGTCCACCAGCACCTGTATAACCAATATCATCAAAGCCAGGAACACCAGCGATGAGTCCTTGTCCAGCCAAAAAGACCATTATGGCAAGACCATAGATACTTGAACGCAATCTCATTATTTCCCCTATCAAGCTTGCGTGCCACATTTTTTCAGCACAACAGGGCGACGCAGATTTTCGACCACTAAAATTATGACGATGAAATGGGAAAATGTCATGGGGGCAAGGGCGATTTCTTTTAGAAAATTACGGTATAGTGATAAAAAAAGCCGTAAAATCGACATTTTGAGGTGAAAATGAAAAAGCTAATCATTAAAGGTGGAGAAGTAGTTACCCCTTTTACTCGCTCTCGTGCCGATATTCTCATAGCAGATGGAGTAATCCAGGCCATAGGACGTGATTTACCAACTGTTGGTGCGCAGGTCATCTCTGCTGAAGGCAAATTGGTCCTTCCAGGAGCAATTGATGCCCACACTCATATGGCACTACCCATGAAAGGCACGACCTCTAGTGATTCTTTTGAAAGTGGCACCCAAGCGGCAGCCTGTGGCGGAGTAACGACAATCATCGACTTTACTGAGATGGCTGACGGAAAAGGCCTCTTGAAAGCCTTTCGAGCGCGAAAAAAAATGGCCCTTGGTCAATGTGCCATCGACTATGGCCTTCATTCATGCCTACAAGGTTGGTCCTCAGGAACAGATGCAGCAATTGGCAGGCTCATCGAAGAGGGTGTTACTTCTTTTAAAATGTTCACAGTCTACAAAGAGCGCGGTTTGATGTCTGATGACGGTGCCATCTTTGAGGCTCTCCTTTCTACGGCGCGACGGGGAGCCATGGTTACTGTTCACTGTGAGAACGCAGGCCTCGTAGATGCGTATACAAAGAGAAAACTAGACCTTAAAGACAAGTCTCCCCTTGCCTTGGCCGAAAGCCGCCCCAATGCTTCCGAAGGTGAAGCCGTACAGCGAATGGTCACTTTGGCCGAAACTGCTGGTGGACGTCTATACATTGTCCATATGTCTACGAAAGAGGCTCTTCGAGCTCTCAAGGAGGGACAACGACGAGGAGTGAATGTTGTAGGCGAAACCTGTCCACAATACTTGCTGCTCGATAGAGATGCCTTAGCTGGTAAAAAAGGACATTATTTCACCTGTGTTCCTCCTTTGCGTGATCCATTGGACAAACTGGTTCTCTGGCAGGGTTTGGAAGAAGGAGACATTGCCACTGTTGGAACAGATCATTGTCCTTTCTTCTCCAAGCAAAAAGACAAATACGCAAAAGATTTCACCCGGATACCTCTTGGTTTGCCTGGCGTAGAGACGATGTTACCCCTTCTGTATTCTTTCGGAGTACGCCGTGGACACATTTCCATCAATCAATTGGTGCAAGTGGTGGCAGCCAATCCTGCAATGATTTTTGGTATGTATCCCAAGAAAGGCATTCTTCAAGTTGGCAGTGATGCTGATATCGTCATCTTCAACCCAGAGAAAAAAGTCACAATCAGAGCCAAAAAACTCAATATGAACACAGACTACTCACCATATGAAGGTATGAAGCTAGTTGGTTATCCAGAGATGACCATCTTGCGGGGGAAAGTTATCGTCAAAAAAGGGAAATACATTGGAGACAAAGGAGACGGACGATACATTCACCGTGAAAGTGCCTCTAACTGACCTACTCAGGCAAAGAAGGCAATTCAATCTCTTCTGGGAGTGATGGAAGACTGATATTGGTGTCGTCAACCTCGTCGAGGGGTTCGAGCAGATCTTGATCTTCTGGTGCACGAGCCACTGTAGGAGTCTTGTCTTTGACACCTGTTGGTACACCATCTTGTATCAATGGAGCATCTCCCTCTTCGTCATAAGGAGCCAAGAGAGCCCTATTGGACCAGGCCCGTTTTTGCTCGTGGCGAACACCACGATTAACAAGGACCTCACGGTAAACTATCTTCTTCGTTTTCTTGACCTTTTTCTCTTTGGCACTCTCTGTTGAGGCATTGAGCCAAGAGCTATCGATTCGCACGTCTCTGTCCTGCAATTTCGTGCCAGCATCAGAGCAAGTAGCCAAACGGAGATTTTTCGACATATCCATAGCCATTGCCAGCTTCTGAGCCAATTCAGGCGGAACTTCTACAGTGACTGAACGAATCTCTTCTCGTCCTTGATAGGGATTTCGAATCTTTTCTGGCTGTTTGCTCTTTTTTTCTCCATCTTTGGCCTTTTTAGCATAGGGACCAGGGTCAAAAGTCCGGTGAACAGCCAAAACACGGACATTACGGGCCAAAAAGTGGGTTTCTGCACTTGCTTTTGCCTTGGGATTATATTTGTTGCGCACCATTATTGTCCCAATTACGTCAACTCGGTCATTGGGAGCTAGGAAGGGCATCGCAGTAACAGCATTCATAGGTAGGGCAATGGCAACCATACCTTTGGTAACCAATTTACGAAGACGGTCAATCTCAGACGGCCTGACCATCTTTTTCAAAACACCAACACCTTGCGGAATATCGTCCTTTGCCATCATGCCAACGACATCTTCAATTTTGTCGTAATAACCCTCTTCAACTGGCACTTGAGATTCAGGAATCATTCTGACCTCGAGCCAATAAGGACGGATGAGCCTATTTTTGGCAATAGTCGTGTTCGTATACACAACGGGGAGTTTTTCTTCTTCTGGTTCTGGAGCCTTGGCCAACTGCTGTTTCTGTACTGGCTTGTTGCCACTGGGGCCACAGGAAGAAAGACCAGAGACAATGAGCAATAGACAGGCCATAGCAAAGACAGATAAAACTCTTTGCGTCCTCACCATCTTTGGCCTCCTAAGTAACTCTATATTAAAGAATAGCGCAAAACCCGAGGGTTCACTATCCACTTCGGCATGTGAGGCCCTCGGGCTCAGTTTTTTCTGAAAAATCTGACTAGACGAGGACTCTATTCGTCGTCTTCGTCGTCTTCGCCTTCATCTTCACACTCATCCTTGGACTCTTCAGCTCGAGCCAATTCTCGTTTCAAAAGGCGAGCTTGGCGAGTGAGTCTCTCGATATCTTGCTCGATTGCCCTTTTCCTGGCACCACTTTTGGCCATTTCAACTGCCATGTTCGTTCGTTGCTGATGAAGATGGTCGAGCATGTCCAATGTGTCGATGTACCTGTACTCATTGTCATTGAATGCTTGACGATAGAGTCCACGTATCTCCCTTTGTGCCTGATGGAAATTTCCTTGCCGACATGAGAGCAGTATGGAAAGGAATCGAGCCTCCTTTTCGATAATGTCGTGAGCAACACCTTCTGCCTCTTCGTACATCTCTCGCTTGTACAAGGATTTGGCTTGCATCTTGAGAGCTTCAATGGTCTGGTTGTGAATCTTCTTCACGGCCTTCAGCATGGGAAATCTGGGGCCGAAAGGAGGGTGGACTTTCCTATGATGCCTTCTCTGACGCCTAAAATGACGAGGTTTACCTTTCTTGCAATGTTTGAACTTTTTCTTCCAGGGTTTCTGCTGCCATGCTTTTCCCTGCTTCCAATTTCTACCGTTGCCTCGTTCATCATTCCAACTAGAGCGTTTATGCCATTTCTGTTTGGCAGGTGGACATGGTTCAGCATTCCACGAACTTCTTCTTGCCCATTTTTTTCTTTTGCTGGGCTGATTCTTGTCGTTCCAGCCACAAGCTTGTTTGTTGAATTTTTTGTGTTTCTTGAGGACGCCATGAACAAACTTAGCGATTTTTTTGTGGGCAACTCTCCACTCAGTAATGGAGATTAATCCATCACCATCAGTGTCCATTTTGTCAAAGGCCATCTCAGGATCTTTGAGAAAGTGCCTCACCTTTTTCATTTTGCCTTCATGATGACTAGCTGCGGCCACTGCTGCAAAAACGAGCGTAAATGCCAATGCCAACAAGATGTTTCGTTTCATAGTTCCTCCCCTTTCACCCTAAACGGGCACTCTGACAATACCTGCACCAAGAGCTTGCAGCTTCTTGTCTATCTGTTCGTAACCTCTATCAATTTGTCTGATGTTGCCAATTTTAGTCGTCCCATTTGCACACAGGCCCGCTAGTAGAAGAGCCATCCCTGCTCGAATGTCAGGGCTTTCAATGGTTGCACCGATTAAGTCAGCCGGTCCCACAATGACTGCTCTATGAGGGTCACAAAGGACTATTCTGGCACCCATGGAAATCAAACGATCGACAAAGAAAAGTCGCGACTCGAACATCTTCTCGAAAAAGAGGACCGTGCCTTGGCATTGTGTGGCAACGACCAAAGCTATGGACATCAAATCAGAAGGGAAAGCAGGCCAAGGACCATCATCAATCTTGGGTACTGCATTGTGAGCGTCAGACTGAATGACCATTTCTTGCTCTGCTGGCACAAAAATGCAATCGTCACGTACTTCGTATTCGACGCCCAATCTGCGGTACATCAGGCGAACCATACGAAGGTCCTCAGCCTTGACTCCTTCAATGGTAATTGCTGATTTTGTCACTGCCGCCAGACCAATGAAACTACCAATCTATAT
>CAZXTJ010000469.1:0-6339 GCA_964643655.1 uncultured bacterium | reverse complement strand
GACCCAGATCAGGTTCTGACGGTAATTTGTGGAATCTCTGCCTATTTCACCCTGTATACACTTTCTTTCAAATTACCTGTGCAAGATTTAGTGACGAAACATATGACTTCAGCCTTTGGTGTAATCCTTGTGTTTTTGGTGACTGCCATTGGCCTCCTTCTTTCATTGTGGCGCAATGGCGGAGACAAGTCCTTGCTGAAGATTTCTGCGATGGCTATTGTTGCTATTGCCTTGGTTACTTACGCAACGGGACCTGCAGTTGAACCTCTCTTTTATGGGATAGTCTTCAATTTCCTGCTCATCGCTCTTGTTGTAGCCATGATTTTTTACGCTACGAAGATATCTTCTCCTCTACTGGCGAATGTTGGTATAGCTGGATTCCTATTGTTCATCGTAACGAGGTATTTCGATGTTCTATGGGACATGCTATCAGGCTCTGTTCTGTTTATCGTCACAGGACTTCTTGCTCTTGGTGGAGGGTATTTAGTTGAAAAGAGCCGCTGCAAGATAATGGCTGCAATACATGAAGAGGGGAGGGGGAAAGAATGAAATCTCCGCGCAAGATGGCTTTTATCATTGTAGTTTTATTGCAAGTTCTCCTTTTGCTCGGAATGGTCTTTAAACGAGTGCATTTATTGAAGACAGGAAAAGTCGTTCGCCTAGGTTGCCGTCCCGTAGACCCTCGCAGTCTCCTCAGCGGAGATTATGTGGAACTCACATATATTGCTGCTGATTTGCCTCGAGTGAGGAACAAGATTGTTGGAACAGATATCAAGGCTCGTAGTGCCGTTTATGTGGCAGTGGAAAAGAAAAAAGATTCGGATACATGGGATGCCGTCGCTTATTCAATGGAACGAAAAAAGGTTGAAGGACCCGATCGTGTAATCCTCCGAGGCAGAGTGAAGCGTAGAAATGGTCGAGTGAGGTTTGGAGTCGAACAGTATTTTGTTCCCCAATTCCAAGGCTTACGTATTGAACGTGAGATAGCTAAAGTGACGGTTGATGTTGCCGTTTCAGATGATGGTGAATGTGCAATCAAAAGATTGTACATCGCCGGCAAAGAGGTTACCTTTTATTAATCC
Organism: uncultured bacterium; assembly: GCA_964643655.1. Lineage (GTDB taxonomy): Bacteria > Muiribacteriota > UBA6191 > CAZXTJ01 > CAZXTJ01 > CAZXTJ01. The sequence goes on along the minus strand of CAZXTJ010000469.1, from coordinate 5,257 downwards.
TGCGCTATGATAGAATTTGTGCGCTAGGGGGCATTCAATGTCATACGATCAAATAGTATGTCTGTCTCTTGAAGACAAAGATGTCGATTTGCTCACGCTGATGATGGCTGAGCTCATTTTGGCTGATGGCAACGTCAGTCCTTTGGAACTCGATTTGTTCAAGTGTTTCGTTAGGTTACCCTTGGGGGAAGAGCCAGAAAAGACTCTTCGCTCTTTTACGGCACTGACCATTGAGGATATCAAGGCAAAAGCCAAACAGACAGAAGCTATTTTTCTCTATTGTGCCGTCCTCGTTTGTGGTGACAAACATGTAGACGAAAAGGAATTGGCTCTACTAAAACGCTATGGTGATGCCATGGATGTTCCCTTGGAGCGCCAAAAGGCACTACAATCGATGGCACGTAATTATGTACTCGATCAAGCAGCGCAGTTGATGTGGAAGTTGCCAGGTGAGCCCTTTGACAAAGCTTGGTACCTAACGGTGATTGCTCGCAGATTAGGGGCCACAGATGCTGAGATAGATGCTGCTTGGGCTGGTCAACGTGCAACGGAGTGATTTTTCATGAGTGTTGGTTTCCGTGCCATGGTGCAAGCCAATGAGGAGATGCAACTGAGTTATGAAGATTTCAGCAGCCTCCTCCGTCGTCTCGTTGTTGATGATGAGTTAGCGAGATATCTTTCTTTCGCCCAGCAACCTGACGGTCTCTGCTGTAAAATCCATCCTGCTGAAGAACCTTTGCAGATTTTCATAGAAGAAGATAATCGAGTCTTTGTCAAGGGAAGAACAGCAGGTGCTGGACCTGGTTACCATGCCTTCCTCGTCGGAATTGTTGATCAGATTGGTACAGAGCTAGAGCTCGATTGGACTTGGGAAGACGATACCTCTTTTGCTCAGAGTTATGATTTTGACAAAGTGCAGGAAAGTATGACGGAATGGCTCGCCTATGTAGCCAAGTGTATGCTGAAAAATGCAGCTGCTGATGATCACTTCTCTGTCAGTCTTCCTTTGGGTTTTCAGGTCCTTGGTGAACATTTCTGTGCTTCACCTTTGGGATTCATTGAGAAATCTTGGTTCGAAGATTTCCTGCAAAATGAAGATAGCCGTCAGCAAAAGGCTGCTCAGTTCTTTCCATGGTGGACTGAAGAAAGGGATAGTGAGTTTTACTTTCGTTTGGGGCTAAACCTCCTATGGACAGAGGTTCCTTGGCACTTCCCTGTCAATCCTGAAGATGCGCGGATTCCTTCTCTGGCTCTCGATTGTTTTAAAAGGGCCAAAGAGCTCGATGAGACACTGACACCTCCGCAAAAAGAGTTGAAAGAGATTAAACGTCTTCTTGCCACGACCTCTCAAATTGAGCTGCCACCTTCTCGAGAAGGAATTGGTTATCGTCGCCATGTCTTGCGAGAAAAACTAGCAGGTGACTGGTTCATAGATGTGCCTGGATTTTTCCACTTTGAGACAGAAAACGATGGCGCAACTGAGATTTTCTGGCATGGCAGTCGTACCATAAGAGTTACCTCTTTGACTGTAAAAGGCAAAAATGGACAAGTGTTATCGCCTCGAGAGGTTTTGCAGCAGCTAAAAATTCCTGATGACCTTGGTGAAGAAGAGCTGTTGCGTCAAGGGGACAATTTGATTGGTCGGGCCAATGTGGAAATACATGAGGACGATGGCGACGAGTATTGGTCGCTTACTTGCCAGGCGGCAGCTCCAGGTAGTTATTGTCTTCTGACCATCTGCTACGATGAAGAAGAGGATAAAAAATGGGCTTTCGAGACTTGGCAGAGTCTAGATTTCGAAAGCAGCAGCTAATTCTACTCGCTAATGTACTGGCCGTATTTCTCTATACGTTGTTTTAACCGACGGGCCAAAAAGTCGCTTGCCTCGCCAAGAGCCGCCAAAATAGTGCTTGCTTCTTCACGATATTTGCGCCGTTTCTCACTGCTCCAGTAAGCAGGGGGAGCCATCAGATTCGTGATGCGATCAGATAGTTTGACCATCCAAACTTCTTTGGGTTGGCTCTTTATACGCGCAAGGCTATCAGCCATCATCAGTTTTTTGCGTGACACTTCGTCCTTTGCACTAGCGGCTGCATCTTCTCTTTTGCTCAGAGCAGAGACACCATCGGCTATATCTTTACCAAAGGCGTCTTTAACGTCTTCATAACTCGCTTTTGTGTCTTCGATGACATCGTGTAAGAGGGCACAACAAACTGCCAAGTCGCCATTGACATTCTCGTGATGAGACAAGGCGGCCAGCACCTCCATGGTGACCATTACGGGATGACAAATGTAGGGAAACTCTGTGCCTGGCACCTTCTGGCTGACCGCGCAATGCGCTTCAGTGGCAAACTTTAGAGCTTTGACGTATTTTTCCTGTGACCAATTTAGTGGCATGAAGCTCCCCTTTCGTCATGTTACTTTAACATTTTGCCAATATGGCTTTACGCCACTTATGCCGATGACCATAATGGGGCGGAGAGAGGAGCACTCTAAGTGAGTGAAGATAGGAAAGAACGTGTGGCACAGCTGTCATACAAAGACAAACCACGGCTGTACACAGTCATCGCCATAATTATTGCCGTCATACTCAATATTGCAGGGCGTTTAGCGCCTTCTACCGATCCTTTCAAGGGTTACAACTGGCAAAAACTCATGACCCTCGCTTTGCTCGAGCGAGAGGGCATGGATCCTTACGCTGAGCTTTCCTCCAATGATGCCAAGGCTATGATGGCCCTTGCCAAGAGCAGTTCGGACAAAACACAGCGTGCCCTATCCATCATCTCACTGGGATTGAGAGGGGTCAATGGAGCTGCTCCCATGTTTGACGAGTTGCTGGCAGACGAACAGCAACCGCGGCTTGTGAAAATGTCAGCTCTTTTTGCCAGAGCTTTGGTTGGTGGTGAACGGGCAGTTGATAGAATTCAGTCCGTTTATGAGTCTACAAAAGATGATGTGTTGAAAGCCTATAGCCTTTTTGCTCTACGTATCTGTGGCGAAAATGGAGTCTCTGCCCTTCACACAATAATCGTCAAAGAGCGAAAGTTGGGAGCCGAGAGGTTTTACGACTTTGATCTCGACGTAGAGATTAGAAAAGCTCTAGCCGAATTCCTTCATCGCCATGAAGTACGCAGGACCATCGAAAAACTGCGTAACAAGCAGTATCAATATTATTCACTGCCCATTTTGGTCATTTTGGGCACCATCGGTGCTCTCTATCCACCTTGTCTCCTTCTGCTCTTACCCCTGATTTATTTTCCCTATGGAGCTACTCTCGGTGGATGGTTTTTCCTCCTTTATATTTCCCTCTCAAATGTTTCCCGTCGGCCACCCATCAAAATGGCCTTCTCTCTGGGTATAGCAATTGTTGTCGTTGCCTGTGTGGATTTGCTGGCAGGTGTCTTCAACTTTTCTCTCTTTGCTCTTTGCATTTTGTTCAACGTAGATGTGCATTTGCGCGGTGCCAATGTTGGCGCAGGCAACTTGCAGCAGGGACCGAAGGATGGAGTGGTCAAGGGCGATGATGCCGTTCAATTGGTCATTTCTATGCTGAAGGGATTGGGAAAAGAGAGGGAAAAAGCCTTCCATATTCTCGAACAGCCAGCTCCTGATTTTGTGGACAAGCTTCTGCGCGAAGAAGCGACGACAGAGCCACAAGATAAAGCAGTCTATTTGGAAGCATTGGGCCACTGCAAAGGTGATAAAGCCTATGAAAGGTTGAAGGAGCGACTTCTTCATGAAACAGCTGTGGTCAAGGCTGCAGCTATTCAAGCTCTGGCAGATAGGCAAAATCCAGAATTATTGTCCATGTTCAGTGCCATGATGCGAGAGAAAGATTACGAAGTACGCATTAGTGCCGTAAACGCAGTTGCCGAATATGGTTATGAAAAGGCTGGACCAGTTTTAGAGAAGCTGCTCGATGACGAAACGGAAGATGGGCGCATCATAGAAAATGTCCGCCTCATTATTAGGCGTTTGCGGATTGGTGGTTAGTCTCTACTTGTTTTGCAAGCAATACTGAGCATAGAGGATTAACTCTATGGCCTCTCGGGCAGCGCCTTCTCCTCCGCGGAGTTTTGTTACATAAGCTGATGCTTCTTTGTTCGTTGTCATGCCATCAGCAACTGTAACGCCAAAGCCTACTCGCTCCAGGATGCCTATCTCGTCAATATCGTCTGAGATGTAAGCCACGTTGTCCAACGAAATGCCATATTTGATGGTCAACCGCTCGATTGCATGCAATTTGTCCCTTACATTCAATCTGACAGCTTCCACACCAAAATATTTGGCCCATTTTTCCACTATTGGACTGGGCATACTGGAGATAATTGCTGCCGGGATGTCATTTTGCTGCAATAAACGAATGCCCATACCGTCACGGCGATTGAACTTTCGTAGCATATCGCCCTTTTCGTTAAAATACATTCCACCATCGGTGAGGACGCCGTCAACGCCGATTACAACTAGCTTTACGCGAGCAGCTGCTCCCATCACGTCAGCCATGTTTCACCTCTTTCACAAGCTCTCTTTTGATGGTACGCCATGAAAGGGACAAGGAGCGAGGTCGATTTTCGTTTTCCCGTCCTTGATCTGTTTGTATACTGGACGCGACAAAGCATTGGAAACCCTTGGAAGGATTTAGTATGCAGCAGCGTAGGCTCCAAGTCGCACTTACTGTGGCGGCATTACTCTTTTCATTCACCATTACCTCTTGTCGAGTAGCTCGAGACCGTGAAATGAAGGGCGATCCACTCCTTACCAATACACCTTCACTAAAGAGAGCAGCCTTTGATCTTGGCTCTTCGACGACGAAACTTCGTGTAGCCGAAGTCAGAGTGCGTGATCTCGATGTAGAGACTGGTGCCGAGTTGACTGGTGGTAATGAAGCCGCCCGTGTCGATTATGAATACGATATTGAAAATTCACTTGATGGTCGATTTAGTGAGCGAATTATGGCCAAGGGTATCAGTGCCATCAAGAGATTGAAAAAATACGCTGCAGAGCTGGGTGCTCGTGATTTTGTGGGCGTGGCCACAGGTGCATTTAATAGAGCCAAAAATGTGAACGAATATCTTGCTCGTATTCGTCGTGAAACAGGTGTGAAAGTTCACCTTGCCTCAGCAGATGAAGAGGACAGACTGAATTTCCTCTCCATATTGCATGAGTGGAAGTTCGTAACAGACAAGCTCGTCGTCTGGGACGTTGGTGCAGATGGCGCTAGTCTCACCTACATGGACAGAACTGGCCGCTTGCAGAC
>CAZXTJ010000468.1:0-6367 GCA_964643655.1 uncultured bacterium | reverse complement strand
CGGCCACACCGTCCAGATGCTCCTATTGATGGGCAAGTCGACAACACCGAAATTTTTGGCACTTCTTTGTCATAGCTGATGGCAACAAGGAGGTAATCATGCGAAAAGTTCATAGTCGTCAAAACAAGGGTGCTGCAATGTTGTGGATAGTTGGTTTGTTAGCTGCCTTTTTATTGGTAGAACTCTTTTGCCAATCAGGAGAAGCGCCTTGCAATCCCCAATTGCAGGGTGAGATGGCAACTCCAATGGTTGATTGTGGTGCAAGAGGGTATGAGCAGGTTGTGAAAACTGAGAGGCAATTTAATCAGCAAAGTAGTCATTATGCAGTTCGAAATTATCGGCAGAGTTATCGTGATTTTACGCAGACGATGACGCATTCCTCTTCCTCATTGCAAGAACAACGGGCTGCCTATGGCGGTTATACCTGCGCTTATGGTGGTTATCGAAAATATCGCTGGTAGGGGAATATATTAACTGTAATGTCTCACCTCCTTATACCGACATATTCCGCTCGCGTTTAGGGGGGATTTTTAGGAGGTAGAGACATGATTGAATATAGAAAGTTATCTGTGACCTATGTTTTGCTCGGCTTTTTATGCGGAGTTCTGTGGTTCTCTGGTGTGGGCAGCGCCATAGCGCAAGCCGTGGCTGACGCTGTGGACATCGTATACGCAAACGGCACCAGTGGACTGACAGCAACGGACGTGCAAGCAGCAATCGATGAGATTGATGGGCGATTAGACACTGTTGAGGGAACTCCATTTAGCTTGAGCAAACATGTGCAAACGGGCGTTTCTTTTGCCAACAACGTGCAAGTGACGGTGACGCACAACTTGAACACGACGACGCCCATGGTTTCCATTACGATTACGACGGCTGGCGACAACTTTCCGCGAACCAATTATCGCGTGTTGAATGCCAACCAGATTGAAGTGTGGCAATCGGGCTCTGGCACCACTTACACAGGTGATGTAATCACCATTGCTCCTTAGTGGAGGTGGACTATGAGCAGCAAATTGAGACCTTTGTTATCGATTATGGTGGGATTTTTCTTTGGTGCCATTGTCGTTGGTTGCGGTAGCAGCAGCGGCGGCGGTGGAGGGACGACGACTCCTGGTGGCACGACGACTGCTGGTGGAGCACCGGTGAATGCTGTTGACTGGGCATATTCCACAGCTACGAGTGGTCTGACTGGTGTGAATGTGCAAGATGCACTCGATGAGGTGGAAGCGCGATTGGATGTGGCTGAAGTGCCGCCAACTATTTCGAAATTCACACAGAGCGGAATTAGCCTTGCTTTGAATGTGCAGCAGACGGTGACGCACAATCTGAACACGACGACACCCTTTGTGAGCCTGACGATTACGACGGCTGGGGACAACTTTGCGCGAACTAATTATCGGGTTCTGAATGCAAATCAGATTGAGGTTTGGCAGACGGGTTCGGGGACGACATTTTCAGCTGATGTTGTTGTGATTGCGCCTTAGGAGGTTTGGGGAACAAAACCCCCCATAAGAAGTCTTACTTCTTGGGAGGTCTAGTTTTATGGCTGTTCATTCTCTGCCTGCTGCGCAAACTGCAGATCTGTTACGCCAATCGGGTTTGACTGAGGACGAAGTGGACAGGTGTTTGCTCGAAGGTGATGGCGTTGCGCCCCTTCCTCCAACTATAGCTTTGACAGGGTCTAAAGAGAGCTCCTATCTCGATGTTTCCATCAAGAACCTCAGTGATGAGATTTTGAAGCTGATGGCAGCAAAGCATCTTTACGAGATTCATCTAGACCCACGCCCCACTCCTCACGGTTTACTCGTACGTTACCGTTCTGGGAAAAAATTGAAGAGCTGGATGGAGCTTTCACTAAGTGAGAGTGGAGCTCTTTTGGATAGATTCAAGTTGTTGGCAGAAATGGATGTGAAGGAGCGTGAATGCCCCAAGCTTGGATATTTCAGAAGAAAGGTCCTAGGAACAACTCTTCTTCTTTTTGTCACCTCAGTGCCAACAGTCAATGGAGAAAAGCTGTTGATCAGACGAGCTCGTTCTCTGGCAGAAAAGCCACCAATGTTATTGGCTCATTTGGGAATGGAACCTTTCGTTCTGGAAAAGTACACAGCCTCTTGTCGCCAAAGAGGTGGCGCAATCATTTTTACAGGTCCTTATAACTGTGGAAAAACAACGACGATTTTTGCCACCTTGCGCGAGTTGTATTCTACGGAACTCAATATCACCACTGGCGAATTTGAATTCGAATATCTGATGGAAGGAGTTAACCAGAGCCTGGCAACTTGGTCAGGTCCTGCGGGGACGACTTTCGGAGATAGGTTTAGGGCCTGCCGTAGCCAAGACGTCGATATCATCGTTGCCAAACTGGAAGAGTTGGACAATGCATGTGCTGCCTTGAGAACGGCAACGACAGGTGTCAGTGTAATGGGTTCAATGCACCATAAGAATCCAGTTCGAGTGCTCGACTATTTTTCACTCAATTTGCATGCAAGAGAGATGTGGTTAGCCATTGATGGTATCAAAGCTATCGTTGCGCGACGATTCATCAAGGTTCTCTGCCCCCACTGCAAAGAAAGCTACAAACCATCTGCTCCTCTTTTGAAGCAGCTAGGGATTAACGAAAGATTGCTCCAACGCCTGCGATTAGAGCAGAATTTGCAACATATAGAGTTTTACCGTGCCAAGGGTTGTTCAGCTTGTCACAAAAAGCACAATCGTCTGACTGGTTATCAAGAGCTGTCGACGGGTATTCATTCTGTACTTTTCATGAATGACGATGTGCGTCAAACCTTACGTCAGAGAGGGACTTTTGCTGAGTTGAGTAGAGTCTGTTACAAAAGCGGCATGTTGACCTTGCGTGAGTCAGCTTTGCGGAAAGCCATTTTGGGTGAGACCTCTCTCGAGCAGGCAGTTTTATTTTGATGTTTTTTGGCCTCACTGACGATTTTCTACCTCGCTTTTTTCCTTGATCATCGAAAAGCGAGAGCTTATTATGTTTTTATGTTATTACGTTTTTACGTTTTTACGTTTTCTTATGTAGTTTGTGAGGTCCTATGAGCGATAAATCTCTGAAATATCGAGTTGGTGAGTTAGAAGAACGAGTGGAAGCTCTAAGACAGCGTGTGGCCGAGTTGGAGCAAAAAGAGGGTGGGAAGAAGGTGCCATCGATGAAGTTTCCTGAAATGAACAGTGTCTATGCAGGTCCTGCAAAGAAGATGATTGAGGACATCAATTGTTATGTAGAGAAGCAAGTCAAAAGCGACATGAAAGTGTTGATGCTCTTGGCAGGATTTGTGAGAACGAAAGAGCAAAAAGATGAGGACGTTCATCGCTGGAGCTCTATTCACGGATATGATTCTTTCGATGATCTCGCTGATCACATCAGTTCAGCAAATGAAGAGGATATCGTAAATTGTTGCTCTCAATTCTCATCAAAGGAGAAGTTGGCCATTATCAAGGCACTGGTCAAGGACACTTCCATGTCTCGCCAACAGCTACTCGAAGAAAGTGAAGTCTCTCAGGGACAACTGAACCATCATATCAAGGATCTCATTGCCCTTCAGTTCGTAGAGAGACCGAAACAAGATGAATACAGAATGACCAATAAGGGTTTTTTGTGTGCAGCGATGATTTTGTCGTCAGTAGTTTCCCATTTGAATCTCCAAGAGCACGGCGACTGATAAGGTATTCATTGACCAACAGAGAGAATGCCTTTGCGCTGCAGAAGTGAACCGAGCATGTCTTGTTCATAATCTTTGCGTAACATTTTGGCTCTTTTTATGGACTCTGGTGTACCTATTTTCATGAGGCAGTCGGCAAGCGTACGGCGACATTCGCTATGTCCTTGTGCAAAAGCCTTTTCATAACAACGCACGGCTTCGGGCAAATCTTTTTTAATGGGAGAACCCTTTTCGTGACACAATCCGAGGCGATACCAAGCTGAGGTAATGTCATATCTTTCAGCAGAGATTTTGTAGTATTCAAAAGCTTTTTGGACATCCTTTTCAACGCCCGTTCCTTTTTCGTAACACAAACCCAAGCGGAAATTGGCGTATTCCATTCCATTGTCTAAAGCTCGTTTATAGAGAGAAAAAGCCTTGTTGGGATCTCTTTGGGTTCCACTACCTATCTCATAGGCTTTACCTAGGTTGATAAGAGCAGAATGGTTTCCACTCTTGGCAGCTTCGAAGTGGAGTTTGAAGGCGCGTTTGTTATTGGCCACTACTCCCTTACCCGCTTCATAGAGTCTTCCCAATCTAGTCATAGCGTATGGGTCTTTGGCAGCAGCCCCTTTACGGAATAGTTCGAGAGCTTTTTGAATATTGGTTTCACCAAGAATTCCCTCTTCATAAAAATCGCCCAAAGGGCCACAGGCCCTAATGTCACCCAGTTGGAGAGCTCTTTCAAACCACTCTTTCGCTAACTTATGATTGTGCTGTTTACCATTGCGGTAATACATCTCACCAGCCCAAAAAGCACCATCAGCCGAGCCATTTTCACCGGCCATAATAAAATATTCTAGAGCCTTGGATGGTTTCTTTTTCTCCAGCAGTTTGCCTGCAGGGATGGCAGCTTTCCTTTCGCCTCTTCGCACTGCTTCCTCGAAATATTCCAAAGCTTTTCTTTCACTCGTGAATTTTCCTTTTGAATAGAACTGTCCTAACTGAAAAGCAGCCAAACTGGAACCACTGTCGTACTCCTGTTCGAGTGCTACTAATCGTGCTGGTTTTTGGAAACGGACATTACCCAAGTTTCCCTCTTCAAAAGTGGAAGTGCCAAAGTGCGCCAATAATATGAAGATGACTATCAATGAAACTGTTAAGAATCTCAACAACCAATTAGGTCGTTTCGGTGAAGCTGTTGCTCTCTCGACGAGCAGTGTCGCCCCCTCGACTCCATCACCTGACAAACAATGGAAGACCTCTTCGGCAGTAGGACGCATTTTATGATCATAGGCAACCATGTTGGCGAGAAGTTGGCGAAAGGAGGTATCACCTTTTGTGATCTTTGGTCTCTCTTTGTTTAAGTGTGCGCGCAGAGTATCAAGGGGAGTTTTTCCTTTGAATAGAGGACAGTCGTGGGCAACTTCGTACAAGATACAGCCAAGTGCATAAACGTCACAGGCTGGATTTAACTTTGTTTCCAGCACAGTCTCAGGCGCCATATATCCTGGAGTTCCCACAACAAAGCCTGTTTTGGTCAAGCCGCTCTTATCGACTGATGAACGGGAAAGACCCCAATCACCAACTTTTGCAAGGTCGCCAAGGACAAAGATATTCTCAGGTTTTATGTCACGATGGGTGACACCACAATCATGAGCATGGGCCACGGCACTTGCAGCTTGGGCAACAATCTCTTTTGCCTTGTTTATGGAGAGGCCCTCATCTATCAGATGTTTCAAGTCTTTGCCATCGATATATTCCATGGCAATGCAAGGTAAGCCCTCATGTTCAAAAACGTCAAAAACTTTAACAATGTTCGGATGGTCGAGTTTGGCACAATTTTTTGCTTCACGGGTGATGCGAACTCTTTCTTTCTTTTGGGCCACATCTTTCAATACTTTGACGGCTAGTTGCCTCTTCATTTTTGCGTCTTCAACGAGGAAAACTATTCCCATACCGCCCTCGCCCAAAGTGCTGAGAACTTTGTATCGCTGACCTAGTAAATCTCCGGCTTTTATTGGCTTCAAGAACCAGCACCTCCGGCAGAGTGGTAACGAAGGCGTAAACGGTCACGTTTTTTCCGCATGCTCGTTTTGTTTTTTTCGTCAGGTGCCAGTTCGACGGCTTTATGGAGATAGTCTATGGCCAGCCGCGGATTCCCTTTCAGCACTTCCAACTCACCTTTGAGTTCATCGAGAGTCCAATGTTTGTTCTTGGCAATTCCCTCTAGGCTAATCTGATTGATTACTTTCTCGGCAGCAGCAAGATTGTTGAAACGAATGAACCTATCTGCAAGCAATTTCATCATGATGAAACGCCGCTCGGTATCTCTGCTGATCTCGAGGCCACGTTGAAGCAGGTTTATCACTTTGTGTAACAATTCGTCAGGAGTTTTTCTGCCTTCGGGGTGGCGTCGTAAAAGATTAAAGGCACCTTGCAGATACAGTTGAGCAGTGTCTTCTGTCGCTTTCGCCACAGAAATAATATGCTCGAACTCAACTAGGGCCTCAATCTTGTCTTCGTATGTAGAAAACCTTTCCAACACCTTGAGATAAAGGTGTGCCTCTTTGTGTTTGGAGCACCAACGACCTTGAGCACCAAAAAGAGGTTGTAAGATCCTACGCGCTTCTTTCAGGTCAGCATTTGGCCAAACGTCACTATCAAGGCCAAACTCATCATCAAAATTCTTTAAGATGACTCGCGCC
>CAZXTJ010000467.1:0-6416 GCA_964643655.1 uncultured bacterium | reverse complement strand
ATTATAACGAACAGGAGTTACACGGAGAGCTGCACCACGAATGTCACGGCAGATGTAAGGCTTGTCAAGTTCGACTTTGTAAGCCTCAGCAGGATAAAAAGCATCCTTCTGATATACGTCGCCTTCAACGCGAGCTACTGTGGAGATGTCTACGTTACGAAGAACTTTGCCACGAGCAGGAGCAATTTTGCTCACATCGATTGTTGTTTCTTCAAAACCAACGAGACGAGCTTCGGCAGCGCCTTTGTCAGGAAGAAGAACGGATGTGGTTACAACAGGAAGTTCAGGTGCGTCTTTGTCACGTGTAATTGCATGTCCTGGAATGCGAAGAACGGAGTATTCGCCCTCTTCAGTTACCTCAATACCGGGAATTGCGATATCGATGGTAAATCGCTCAGCAGAACCGCCAGCTTTCATTCCGGGTTTTACGGATGCTGTCATTCTTTCAAAAGAGATGAACTTAGCGGAAACAACAGGAGCAACGAGACCAGTAATGACGAGTGCAATAAGAAGATTACGGATATTACGCATAATTCATTTAGTGATTGGCACTGGCCGTCTGCAGTGACAATCCACCCTCCTCACAGTGAGTGATTAACTATAAAAGTCATAGTAGTGACAGATTTTCCAAAGCCGAACGGACGGATCTCGACCTAGATGGATAATTCCGCTTCTACTGGAAAGCCAGAACGCAAGCCTTTGGCTTTCTCTTTCACCATTCACTGTAGAGAACGGGCTGTCTACCGCGCTGATTCCCTCAGAATTTCATGCGCCACAGGTTCTAGCAGGAGCCTCAGTTACCGGTGATGTTTATTTTTTGGCAAGATTAACGAAGGATGAAAAAAGTGTCTACCCCCATGTGGAAAAAAAGTTCTTGAGCCGCTACTCAAGCGGCTTTCGACTCTTCTTCAGCAGGGCTAACCAAGAGGGGTCGCAATGCGGCAAGAAAGTCGTCTGGCCCCATGGGCAATTCCACTCTGGGGCAGTCTCGAGGTAGCCAATGACGAGGCACCTGTTCGCCAGCTTCTCCCACAACAAGAATGTTGTTATGCAAATTCAAACTAGCTGCCCTTTGTACGACCAGCGATGCTCCGCCTGGCAGTCCTTCTTGCAGAACTATACCTTTTAATATAGGTATCTCTTCGAGAGCTCGTACGGCTTCTTCTTCTGTACTGGCTCTGTGAACACGGTACCCAGCAGACGCCAAGAGATCGTTTAGCAAGTCAGCTCTAGTGCCAGAGTTAGCCAAGAGTATATCCATACAGTCGGGACCTGCTGTCTCCAATACGGGTCTACAGAGGAGCTCCTCTAACAATCTGAACAATCGCGCCAATCTAAATGGTTTGGCCAACAGATAATTGGCACCAGAAAGGCGTACGGCATTTCTTACCTCGTCAGAGACCATACCAGTGATGACAATGACGGGGAGGTTGGGCTGAAGATGTCGTAATCTCTGCAACAACCTCAATCCATCCATGTCACCTTCAATATATACATCGAGTACGGCAGCACGAAAATGAGTTGCATCTTGCCCAAGTGCATCGCTGAGGCGGTGACATACTGCAACGGGTACATTTTTTCTTTGCAGAAATCGCTTCAGAGCTAAGGTGTACATTTTGTCGTCATCGACGAGGAGTACTGGCAATGCAGCATTGTCCCCAGTTGGGCTAGACATTCTTGCCTCCGGTTTATTAGAACATTATTTACCAATCAGACTGCTAGCACATGCCGTGCCATGCTTTTCAGGCCCTTGAATAGAGCTTCTTTTCTTGATGCAGTGGTGAAGAGCCTTTAATGGCCATGGCAAGGCGCCACTAAAGGCTTGCATTTTGCGTGGGCTCAATTCGTGGTAACATTGGGCCTTTCAAGAGAAAGGGGCTTATTGTGGCCGTACGAAACGGCAAGGGCTCGAGTGGTGGATATGGCTTTGGCACCTTTGCTGGTGTGTTTACACCCTGTGTACTCACCATCTTTGGCGTCATCATGTTTTTGCGTACTGGCTATGTGGTTGGTAATGCAGGATTAGCCAAAGCTCTAATAATATTGGTCATCGCCAAGAGTATTTCGCTGCTTACATCTTTGTCACTTTCGGCAATTGCTACCAATCAGCGAGTGAAGGGTGGAGGTGCTTATTTCCTCATCTCCCGAAGCCTTGGTTCTGAGTTTGGTGGTTCTATTGGTGTAGCTCTGTACCTTGCTCAAGCAGTCTCCGTTTCTCTGTATGTCATCGGTTTCACAGAAGCTTTGTGCGCCACAGTCCCGGCCTTGGCTGTGGCTTCAACAAAAGTTGCCGTCTTTGTCTGTTTTGTTATGTTCTTGGTGACTTATGTTGGTGCTGCATGGGCCATAAAGGTTCAGTTTCTCGTTTTAGCTGCTCTTTTGATTTCTGTTGCCTCCTTCTTTATTGGTGGACTGACCTCTGTTACATGGGGAGGTTTTTGGCAGCGCGTGGCTGTCAATTGGTCCTCTGACTATCTTCCCGACAACTCTTTCTGGATCATATTTGCCATTTATTTTCCAGCTGTGACAGGCATTATGGCCGGAGCGTCAATGTCTGGCGATTTGGCTGATCCACAAGAGAGTCTTCCCAAAGGAACTCTTTATGCTGTTGGCATTACAGCTGTGGCATATGCCCTGCAAATGGTTCTGCTTGCAGGTTGTTGCGCTCGCGGTGACTTGAGCAATGACACGATGATATTGAAGAAGATTTCACTGTGGGGTCCACTAGTTGATATTGGAATTTGGGCAGCAACTTTGTCATCGGCCCTTGGTTCCTTCGTGGGGGCTCCTCGAGTTTTACAGGCCCTAGCTCGAGACAACATTTTCCCTAGCCTTTCATATTTCGGAGTTGGCGATGGGCCTGGCGATGAACCTCGAAGAGCAGTCGTTTTAACCCTTTTTATTGCCCTCATATGCATAATGGCAGGTGATTTGAACGTTATCGCTCCTGTCATCACTATGTTTTTCCTCATTACTTATGGAATGGTGAACTTCGCCTGTTTCTATGAATCACGCTCGCTCAATCCAAGTTTTAGGCCTCGTTTTCAGTGGTATCACTGGATAACCGCACTTCTTGGCGCTATGGGCTGTCTGTTCGTAATGTTCCTTGTTTCCAAAAAAGCGGCTATGGCTTCAATGCTCATCCTGTTTGTTTTGTATAAATACATCGAAAAACAAGAGGTCGTTGCTTCTTTTGGTGATGCAAAGTCTGGTTATGTCTTTCGTCGAGCTGTGGAAGACCTTACTTTGCTAGAGCGTTTGGGCTATCATCCCAAAAACTGGCGACCCCAAATACTCGTTCTATCTGGAAATCCCAAAACACGACCGCGGTTAGTTCAACTGGCCAATCTTCTCGAATGTCGACGAGGTTTTCTCGTCGTTGCCAACGTTTTGGCTGGCAAATTCAAACAACTGTTGCCCCGCCGCCTCAGCCAAGAGGAATCCATTCGAAATTTCCTGCGAGAACAGGAAATCTATGGTTTTCCCGAAGTTGTCATAGCCGAATCCTTTGAGGCAGGCTTTCTTTCGCTCGTCCAAAGCGCAGGAGTAGGCCGTCTCAAACCCAATGCTGTTTTGGTTGGTTGGTGCGAAAATGACTCTGCCCGTGTTTCTTACGCACGTTCTTTGCGACGAGCTCTCGATTTGGGTCTTGACGTGCTGATACATCGTCACGATGGAAATCCCATTGAAGACCCTCGTCGCATCGACGTCTGGTGGCGTGGTCGCGAAAATGGCAATCTCATGGTTATTTTTGCATATCTACTTACGCTCAATGATTCGTGGCGAAAGGCTGAAATGCGTGTGTTGCGCATTATTGGAAATGACGCTGGTGTTGAAGAGTCGCGTACGCACCTCGAAGCTTTGCTCAAAGAAGCTCGCGTTGATGGCAAGGCCGAGGTCATCGTTTCCAAAGACTCACCAAGAGCTGTCATTGCAGCAGAATCCGATGGAGCGGATCTTGTTTTCATGGGTATGGAACTTCCTGAAGAGAACGAAGAAGAAGCCTTCATGAATAGATGTGATGTTCTAACAGAATCTTTGCGAAATGTCGTACTCGTCAAATCGACGGGCCGAAGTGATATTACAGCCTGATAAATAGAGGAAGGGGAAGCCATGTTGCGCTTGTGCCTCTGTGTTTTGTTGATTTCTGTCTCTAGCTCTATGCTTCTTGCTGACCTACCGCAAGTTGGTTTGCCAGAAGTAGCACCATCAAAGGAGATTCATCGTATCAGGCTCGTCAATCGTACCTTTGGTGCCATTTCAGTGAGTCTCGATGGTGGTAAGAGTTGGAAACGTATTGGCCGTGTCCTCAGGCCATTGACGGGCAAATATAAAGAGATTGGCCCCAAGGAGTTCACAGCTTCTGACTGGGCTCCCATAGGTTCTGTGGCAGCAACTGCCGTCAATGCAATACATGTAAAAGTGGATCAGCTAGATCCACATGCAGCTGTCTTTTCCATTTTGCCCAAAGAGCTACTTCCTGGGGCAGACAGACCTGCGTCTTACTACGATGCCCTCTCTACAATGTACGTAGATTGCAGCGTTGCTGATTTGCTTTTTGGTCCCCAATGGTCACCAACAGTTGGCTCACCTTATTATCTCGAACACCCAATTACTCGCAGTCTTGTCAAACCCAAACGTGGCTATGCCCCCAACGTTGGGGATAGATTAGTTTTTGTCGTTGAACGAATTGCACCAACTTTGAAAAGAATAGCTTTCGAGAACATGTTTGGTGGCAGAGTGACAGCTCAATTTGACGATGGTACAGAGTGGATTGTTGCTCGCGTGTTGCGACCAGTAACTGGTACAGGACGTTTTGGTGGAACTAAATATACGACTCCTGGCCTTTTACGGGCCAATCATCCAGGTGTGGCTTGTTTTTCTACTTCACCAATAGATGAATTGGGCGGTTTTCAAATCGTGCCTTCTGAACATGCTTCTGATCCTGAACTCTTTTACGTTCGCCAAATACCAGCGTGGCTCGTCGTTGGTCCTCCAGGTGCCCTAGATGCCAAACAGCGTGGAGGTTTGGAAGGCTGCTGGCCATTATTCCGTGGAACTTTGAGACCTGGCGAATGGAAGATACAGTTCCGTTGGCGCGGTCAAAATGACTTCAAGGATATCGAACCAATCTCTGGCAAGAAGATATCTTCAATGCTCAATGTTGTAGAGATAGCCATCGTTCCTGTTGAAAAGTAGCCATCATCTAATGTCGAGCCCCAGCGAGATTCGGCCTTCGCTCACAATGAAAGTATCCATTTTCAAAGGTGATTTGATGGGTACGTAACGACGGAGAGTTTCACTGAGGTCTAGTTCCGTTTCATCGAGACCAAAAGAGAAAGATCCTTTGTCATCGATTTTCAGACCACTGAGTTTTATACCACCATCAATATGTACGTACTGTGCCAATTCTTTGCCATTGAGGGATTTGGATATATTTGGAAACTGCTCCATTAGAGCACTGTAAATAACGTTTTTAACCATCGGTCCGAAAAAGTCACCTAGTTCACAAAGCTCTTTCAAATCGATTACAGAGTCGCCAGAAAAAGCGGCAGATACACGTAATCTTGCCTGATATTTGGACTTGAGTGTTTTGAGCTGGCGGAGTTTGGTCAAGTCAAAATCAGCAGGATCTAGTTCGTTCAATCTTCTCAGTGTTTCACGCTCTGCAGCAGACATCTCAACGAGTTTTATGGATAAAAAACTTTTTGTGTTTCTAACAGCAGCTGTTGCGCTAAGACCTTCCAACTCACCAGCAAAATGTGTAGTGACTCTTGCGCCAGCTTTTACTTCAATACCATTGTCAGTGAAGGAGGGGAGCAACTCTTCAAGGAAAAACTGGCCACGAGCTCGTAGGTCATTGGCTCCGATTGGAAAAGTGATTGGAGTTTTGTGAAGCTTGGCTTTATCTTTCACAAACCAAGTGACCAACTTCTGAGTGACCCTCTCGCTCATTTCAAAACTGTACCTACCTTTCATGTCCTCTGTTGGTTCTATGTCTCCCAGTGTGAGATGAAAACGTTTGATGGACCAGTCAGCTCTTTCTGGAATAGAGAGAGTCAAATCGAGACGGATTTTGTCCTCACCAAAAGTGTGATGTACATTGCGGAAGTATCCTGCAAACTCTTCAGTTTTGCCTTGGGGTAGACTGACTGTCTCATTCAAATGCTCCAAGGCCTTTTGAATGTCTGCATTTTTTTTGACGATGAGCGTAATATCAATGGTCATATCCTGCTCATCACCAATGTTCATAGCAGTATTCAGAGCCATACCGCAGCGTGACAATTTATAAGCAAGATTAGTCCACTGATTGATGTCAAAGCCGTTGGAACTTGCACTGTTTTCAACGGTCTCTGTCTGAGTCTCTTCTGGCTGAGGAGCCATTTGCAGCGTGTCAAAAGAGAGTAA
Source organism: uncultured bacterium (assembly GCA_964643655.1). GTDB lineage: Bacteria > Muiribacteriota > UBA6191 > CAZXTJ01 > CAZXTJ01 > CAZXTJ01. The sequence goes on along the minus strand of CAZXTJ010000467.1, from coordinate 8 downwards.
TGAAATGC